>CAZHCI010000039.1:0-17914 GCA_964530905.1 uncultured bacterium | reverse complement strand
CCGCTTTACAGCCCGCGCGCACGCGGGTAGCATGCGCCCCATGTCGGTTTCGGCCCGAGCTACCTGCTAGCGACGCGCGTTCTCCGCGTGTCGCCCGACGGATGACCCTGGCACGCAGGGTCGTCTTTTTTGTTGGTCGCGACGCCGGGTCGCGACCGCTCGGCTCTCCGCTCCCGACGGTCTGGAGGATCACCATGCGACCGACCGGCGAGGTCCTGCTGCTCACCCCGGGGCCCACCCCGATCCATCCGCGAGCGCTCGCCGCCATGCAGTGGCCGATGCGGGGCCACATGGACCCCGAGGTGTTCGCCTACAACGACCAGGTCGTGGCCGACCTGATCCTGCTGTACGGCGCGCCGCAGGGCGCGTTCGCGAGCCTGCTGTCGGGGACGGGGTCGCTGGGGATGGAGGCGGGCCTCGCGAACCTGCTGGAGCCCGGCGAGCGCCTGCTGGTCGCGTCGAACGGCGTGTTCGGCGAACGCATGGTCGAGATGGGCACGCGCCTGGGCGCCGAGGTGAGCGTCGTGCGCGCCGAGCTCGGCGCCGCGATCGACCCGGCGGCGGTCGGCGCCGCGGCGCACCGCTCGCGGCCGAAGGTCGTCGCGGTCGTGCACGGCGAGACCAGCACCGGGGTGCTGAATCCGCTGCCCGAGATCGCGGCCGCGGTCCGCGGCAGCGGGGCGCTGCTGTCGGTCGACGCGGTCACGACCGTCGGCATGATGCCGTTTCCGATGGCGGAGCTGGGCGTCGACTACGCCTACACCGGCTCGCAGAAGTGCCTCTCGGCCCCGCCCGGGCTGGCGCCCGTCGTGTACGGACCGAAGGCGATGGAGGCCATCGCCGCGCGGCGCACGCCGGTCGCGAGCTGGTACGCCGACGCGATGGGGATGCGCGCCTACTGGCAGCCGGGCGGCGCGCGCGCCTACCACCACACCGTGCCGGTGCAGCTCCATTGGGCCACCGGCGAGGCGATCCGCGCGGCGCTCGAGGAGGGGCTCGAGGTGCGCGAGGCACGCGTCCGCCGGCTGGGCACGGCGATCCTGGACGCGCTGGCGCCCGAAGGGTTCGCCCCGTTCGTGCCCGAGCCGCACCGACTTCCGACCGTGCTGGCGCTGCGCCTGCCCGCCGGGCTGGACGACGCGGCGGTGCGCGGCGCGCTTCGCGAGCGCTACGCCATCAGCGTCACGGGCGGGCTGGGGCCGACGGCGGGGAAGATCTGGCGGCTGGGCCTGATGGGCGAGAACGCCCGCTTCGAGCACTACCTGCGGCTGATGGAGGCGCTGGCGGAGCTGCTGAACGCTCCGGAGCTGCCCGCCCGGTTCGAGCGCGCCGCCGCTCCGGTGCCCGCATGAACGACGACGTGCGCGACGACGACGTGCGCGACGACGACGTGACGGAGCACGTGCCCAGCGAGCTGGCGCGCCGCCGCGCGGCGCGTGCCGGGCTGGACCTCGACACGGTGCGGCGCGACGCGCCCGACCAGTACCGGATGCTGAACGCCGAGGAGATCGTGCGGGTCTCGCCCGAGCTCGCCGAGGGCGCGGCCGAGCTCGTCTGGGAGCTGTTCGAGGAGCGCAGGATCTACCGCGTGCCCGGCGACGGGGTCGAGCGGCTGCTGGCGTTCCCGCCGCTCTCCGAGGCGGAGCTGCAGCGGTTCGACGACGCCGCGGCCGACCTGGTCGCCCGCCCGGCGTACGAGCAGGCGCTGGCGTTCTTTCGCACCGTGCGGGACCTGCGCGGCACGCACCGCGAGCTGATGCTGCCCACCCCGCCCGAGGCGTGGCGCGGCGAAGCCGTCCTGGTCGGGCCGTTCGCGAGCCGCGAGGAGGCCGAGCGCTGGCCCGCCGGACGGCTTCCGCCCGAGCTGGTGGCCGACCCGCTGCCGTACCGGGGCCGCTGGTTCTGCGACGTGTTCCGCGGCGACGAGGACCTGATCTTTCCCAAGGACGCGCCCTCGTCGTGAGGCCGGGCGGCGGTCCGGCCGCCCGCTTGACGCTCGTCCGGGGCGGGGCTAGAGTCTGTCCATGACGCGTCCTGGTCGGACCGAAGCGTTCGTTGACTGAGCGGCGCGGACTCTCCGCGTCGCAGCGCCGCCGTTCCCGCGAGGGGACGCGGCTTTTTTGTGGCCGCGGCCCGGCCGGCACGACCCCGAGGAGGAACGATGCACGACGAAGCCCGCGCCGAGATCGAAGCCGCGACCGACCTGCGCGCCCTGCAGGAGGTCCGGGTCCGTTGGCTCGGCAAGAAGGGGCGCATCACCGCGGAGCTCAAGGACCTCGGGCGTCTTCCGCCAGGCGAGCGCCGCGAGGCGGGGCAGCGGATCAACGTCGTCAAGCAGGCGATCCAGCAGGCGATCGAGGCCCGCAAGGAGCAGCTCGAGCGGGCCGAGCTGGCCCGCCGGCTGGCCGCCGAGCGGGTCGACGTCACGCTGCCCGGGACCCACGGCCCGGTCGGCGGCATCCACCTGCTCACCAAGGTCACGAACCACCTGCTGGACGTGTTCCGCGGGCTGGGGTACGAGGTCGTCACCGGCCCCGAGCTCGAGACGGACCACTACAACTTCGGCGCGCTGAACTTCCCGCCCGAGCACCCCGCGCGCGACGAGCAGGACACCTTCTGGGCCGAGGACGGCCGGCTGCTGAGGACCCACACCAGCCCGATGCAGGTGCGCTACATGGAGACGCACCGGCCGCCGTTCAAGGTCGTCGTGCCCGGCAAGGTGTTCCGCAACGAGGCGGTCGACGCGACGCACGAGGCGCAGTTCCACCAGCTCGAGGCGCTGGTCGTCGGCGAGCGGATCACGATGGCCGACCTGCGCGGCGCGATCCAGGAGATGGCCGACGCGCTGTTCGGCGAGGGGACCCGCACCCGCCTCCAGCCCAGCTTCTTCCCGTTCGTCGAGCCGGGCGCCGAGTTCGCGATCTGGTGGACCCACCCCAAGACCGGCAAGGAGGAGTGGCTGGAGCTGGGAGGCTGCGGCATGGTCCACCCCGCCGTGTTCGAGGCCGCCGGCTACGAAGGCGTGACCGGCTTCGCGTTCGGGTTCGGGATCGAGCGCCTGGCGATGGTGCCGTACGGCGTGCCCGACATCCGCTGGTTCTACCAGAGCGACCTGCGCGTGCTGCGCCAGTTCCGGGGGGCGCTGTGAACGTCCCGGCCTCCTGGCTGGCCGAGCTGGTGCCCGACCTTCCGGACGTCGCGCGGCTGACCGACCTGCTGCCCGGCCTGGGCCTGGGGGTCGAGGCGGTGCACGAGCTGCCCGCCGCGCCGGCCGGCGTCGTGGTCGCGCGCATCGTCGAGGCCGAGCCGATCCGCGGCTCGGACCACCTGACCATGACCGTGGTCGACGACGGCACGACGCGGCGCACCGTGGTGTGCGGCGCGCCCAACGCCGAGGTGGGCGTCGTGTCGGCCTTGGCGCTGCCGGGGGCCGTGCTGCCGTCCGCCGACGAGCCCGGGGGCGAGATGACGGTGCAGCGGCGCGAGGTGCTGGGCGTGGTCAGCGACGGCATCCTGTGCAGCCCCAAGGAGCTGGGCGTGTACGACCATGCCGGCGGGCTGATCACGTTCGCGGACGACGTCCCGCTGGGCACGGAGCTGAGCGCGGCGTGGCCGGCCGAGACGGTGCTCGAGCTGGAGCTCACGCCCAACCGGGCCGACGCGTTCGGGATGCTGGGCGTGGCGCGCGACCTGGCCGCCAAGCTGGACCGGCCGCTGCGCCACCCCGCCGAGCACGACGCGCCGGGCGACGAGCAGGGCGACGACGACCTGACCGTCGAGATCGAGGACGCCGCGGGCTGTCCCCAGCTGGTGCTGCAGCGGATCGACGGCCTCGAGGTCGGCCCCAGCCCGGTCTGGCTGCAGCGCAGGCTGGCGGCGCTGGGCCTGCGTCCACGGAACAACGTCGTGGACGTCACGAACTACGTCACGTACGAGCTGGGTCAGCCGTCGCACGCGTACGACCGGCGCGTGCTCGAGGGCGGCGTGCTGCAGGTGCGCCGCGCCCGTCCCGGCGAGGAGGTCGAGCTCCTGGACGGCGAGCGCTACGAGCTGGATCCCGCCGACCTGGTCATCGCCACCCGCGCCCAGACCCCGCACGGCTCCAAGGCGGTCGGCCTGGCCGGCGTGATGGGCGGCCTGCACGACAGCGTTCGCAGCGATACGAGCTCGGTCGCGTTGGAGGTCGCGCACTTCGATCCCGTCAGCGTGCGCAAGACCGCGAAACGGCACGGCCTGCACACCGACGCGCACCTCCGTTTCGAGCGGGGCGTCGACCCGGCGCTGCCGCCGCGCGCCGCGGCGCACTGCGCGCGCCTGATCGCCGAGGTGGGCGGCGGGACGGTGCACCCCGCCACCAGCCGCGTCGGCGGCAGCGGCCCGCGCGCCGCGATCGCGTTCCGCCCCTCCCGCGTGGAGTTCGTCATGGCGTTCGACGTGCCCGCCGCGCTGCAGCGTCGCTACCTGGAGGCGCTGGGCTGCACGGTGCGTGAGTCGGTGCGTGGGTCGGTGCGGGAGTCGGTGCGCGCGTCGGCGCGCGAGGAGGGTCCGGACGTCTGGACGGTGCAGCCGCCCAGCTGGCGCTTCGACCTGAAGATCGAGGAGGACCTGATCGAGGAGGTCGCGCGGCTGCACGGCTACGAGCACATCGGCGCCACCCGCCCCGACCTGGCGTTCGCCCCGCCCCGGACCGACCCGACGCACCGCGCGCTGCGCGACGAGCTGGCCGCCGCCGGGCTGCAGGAGACGATCGCGTACGTGTTCACCGGCGACGAGGAGCTGGCCCGCGCCCGCGCGCCCGAGGCGCGCGTCCGCCTCTCGAACCCGCAAGGCGTCGAGCGGTCGCGGCTGCGGACCGCGCTGCACCCCGGCCTGCTGGCCGCCGCCGCGACGAACCGCGCCGAGCCCGGCCTGGCGCTGTTCGAGATCGGCCGCGCGTTCCTGGAGCGCGAGGAGGAGCGGCTGGGCGTCGTGCTGTCGGGCGCGTGGGAGCGCGGCGGCTGGCGCGACGGCAGCGCGGTGGACCTGTGGCGCCTGAAGGGCCTGCTCGAGACCCTCGCCGACCGTCGGCGGGTCGAGATGACGTTCCGGCCGGCGCTGCCCGACGAGGCGCCGATGCTCCACCCCGGGGCCGCGGCGATCGTGGTGTGGAACGGGCGCGAGATCGGCGTGGCCGGCCGGATCCACCCCGAGGTCGCGGGCGCGTACGAGCTGCCCGAGACGTACCTGGCCGAGGTCGCCCTGCCGCTGGAGGCGCGACGGCTCACCGTCGGCGAGGTGCCGCGCCAGCCGTACGCCGAGCGCGACCTGGCGATCGTCGCGCCGGACGACGTGCCGTACGCCGAGCTCCAGCGGATCGTGGTCGGCGCCGCGGGCGAGCTGCTGGTCGAGGCGTTCCCGTTCGACGTCTACCGCGGCCCGCCGCTTCCGGACGACCAGCGGAGCGTCGCGGTGCGCATGCGCTGGCGCCATCCCGCCCGGGCGCTGCGCGACGAGGAGGTCGACGCTCGCCTGAGCGACGTGATCGCGGCGGTCCGCGAGGCGGGGTACGGAATTCGCGGTTGACGCGCGAAGCCGTGGGGTAGTCTGGCGCCGTGAGCTGGATCGATCCGATCTTCGCCGTGGTGGTGGGCGTGCTGACCGCGTTCGGCGCGACCCGTCGCCTGGCCGGCCTGTGGGTCGGCGTGGGCGGCGCGATCCTGCTCAGGCCGCTGCTGGGCCTGGCGCAGCAGGCGCCGTACGCCGCGATCGCCGCGGCCGTGGTCGGCGGACTGGTCCTGGCGCTGCTCGGCCGCAGCCTGTTCGCGGGCCGGCGCACCGGCGACTGGTGGAAGCGGACCGCGGGCGCGCTGGGCGGCGCCGTGCTGGGCGTGGCGCTGGTGCTGAGCGTGGTCACCTCGCTCCCGATCCAGCGAAGCCCGTTCGATCCGAACCAGCTGTACTACCCGCCGCGCGACCTCCCCGCCCTGGTCCAAGGCGCAGCACAGCGCTCCTGGACGGTCGGCGTCGGTCGCGACGTGCTGCTGTTCCCGCTGCTGGACGCGCAGGGCGTGGTGCCCGAGCGGAGAGCGGAGGTCCTGCGCGGCCTGCACCGCTGGTTCGTGGTGGGAGAGCCGTGGCGGGCGAGAGGAGGCACCGGGTCCTGAACCTGAGACACGCGAGGTAGCGCAAGCCCGGCCGAAGGCCGGTGACGAGGTGGAGGGCCCCCGGGGTCGCGACGTTGCGCGAGACGATGCGCAACACGATGCGCAACGCGCTGCGCGCGACGGTCGGGGGACAGGCGCCCGCCGCGAGGCGGCACGCCGAAAACGCGAACGGTCTGCGGGCCCCTCCCGAGACGGATCCCTCGCTCGCGAACGCATGCGGATCCCCAGACGCACCATCCGGACCGACCCTCCGGACGCACGACCTTCCTGACAAGCATCATTCGAGCCCGCAGAGGAGACGTCATGTGCGGAATCGTGGGATACGTCGGCCCGAAGGACGCGTCGACCGTCGTCCTGGACGGACTGAAACGACTGGAGTACCGAGGCTACGACTCGGCAGGCATCGTCACGATCGACGCTAGCGGCCTGGCGGCCGTGAAGCGCGCCGGCAAGCTGGCGGTGCTGAGCGATGCGCTGGCCGAGACGCCGCTGGCGGGCCGCTCGGCGCTGGGCCACACGCGCTGGGCGACGCACGGCCGCCCGACGGACGCGAACGCGCATCCGCACCTGAGCGAGGACGGCCGGCTCGCGATCGTGCACAACGGCATCATCGAGAACCACCAGGAGCTCAGGGAGCGACTGCGGGCGGAGGGCCACCGCTTCGCCAGCGAGACCGACAGCGAGGTGCTGGTGCACCTGATCGAGGAGCGCTACGACGGCGACCTGGTGGCCGCCGTCCGGGCGGCGCTGGGCGAGGTCGAGGGGGCGTACGCGCTGGTCGTCGCGCACGCCGACCATCCCGAGCTCATCGCCGCGCGGGCGACCAGCCCGCTGGTGATCGGGCTGGGCGAGAACGAGACGATCGTCGCCAGCGACGTCCCGGCGCTGCTTCCCTACACCCGCACCGTGATGTTCCTGCGCGACGGCGAGCTGGCGGTCGTGCGACCCGGCGGGGTCGAGGTGTCCGAGCTGGACGGCACGCCGACCGAGCTGCGGCCCGAGGAGGTCGACTGGGACGCCGAGGCGGCCGAGAAGGGCGGCTGGCCGCACTTCATGCTGAAGGAGATCTACGAGCAGCCAGGCGTGCTGCAGAGCACCTTCGGCGGCCGCTTCACCAGCGCGGGCGACGACGTGGAGCTGGGGCTGAGCCTGGACCCCGTAGAGGTGGACCGGGTGGTGATCGTGGCCGCCGGCACCGCCTCGTACGCGGGGCTGGTGGGCGAGACGCTGCTGGAGCGGCTCGGCCGCGTGCCCGCCGAGGTCGAGGTCGCCAGCGAGTTCCGCTACCGCCGGCCGGTGCTGGACGCGCGCACGCTGGTCGTGGCGGTGAGCCAGTCGGGCGAGACGATCGACACGCTCGAGGCGCTGCGCGAGGCCCAGCGCGCGGGCGCGCGCACCATGGGCGTGCTGAACGTGAAGGGCTCGTCGATCGCCCGGGAGGTCGAGGACGTGCTCTACATCCACGCCGGGCCGGAGATCGGGGTCGCCAGCACGAAGGCGTACGTGGCGATGCTGGCCGCGTTCGCGCTGCTGGCGATCCGCTTCGGGCGCGCCCGCGGGACGCTGGCCGAAGGCGACGCGCGCGAGCTGGTCGCGGCCCTGCGCGAGACGCCGCGTCAGGTCGAGGAGGCGCTGCGCCGGCGCGACGCGGTACGCGAGGTGGCGGCCGTCGTGGCGCGGGCGCGCAGCGTGCTGTACCTGGGGCGCGGTCCCAACGTCGCCTCGGCGTACGAGGGGGCGCTGAAGCTGAAGGAGATCAGCTACCTGCACGCCGAGGCGTACCCGACCGGCGAGATGAAGCACGGCCCGATCGCGCTGATCGACGAGGTCACCCCGGTCGTCGCGATCGCGCCGTACGGCGAGCTGCACGCCAAGACGCTGTCGAACCTGCAGGAGGTCCGGGCGCGCGACGGGCGGGTGATCGCGATCGCGAGCGACGACGACGACGCGATCGAATCGCACGCCGATCACGTGCTGCGCGTCCCGCGAGTTCCCGAGCTGCTCTCGCCGATCGTCGTGGCGGTGCCGATGCAGCTGCTCGCGTACGAGGTGGCGACGCTGTTGGGCCGTGACGTCGATCAGCCGCGCAACCTCGCGAAGAGCGTCACGGTGGAGTAGCGACGGCCGGCACGGCCGCGTCCCCGATCGTGGGTCGCGCCATGAAACGATCCGAGCCGGACGCGTACGCTGCGTCCGGCCCCGACCGTCCGGCCCCGCACGTTCGCGGGCGCGAACGAGCGGGCGTGGGCGCGCAGGGGCCGGAGGGAGCGACATCACGGGGATGGACCATGACACGCTGACGCTGAAGAAACGGTTGCTGGCCCGCGTGATGCGGTGCGAGGACGCGGAGCTGCTGGAGGTCGTGGAGCTGCTGCTGGAGCGGACGGAGGCGACGGCGGGCGCACCCGGCGCGATGGAGATCGAGGCGATCCTGGGCGCGGTCGCGCACGCCCTGCGCGGCCGCTCGGAGCCGCTCAGCTGATCGCGGCACGCCGGGGCGACGTCGGCCGCGCATCCGTCACGGCCGGCCGGGCGGCGCTCCCGTATCGTCGTCGCATGGAGACACGATCATGATCTCGGCGGCCGAGGAACGGTCGCCGTCCGAGCGTCAGCTGCGCATCATCGGCATGATCAGCCGCATCGACGACGCCGTCCTCCTCGCCCGGATCGAGCGCATGCTCGACCTGTACCGGAGCGGCCTGAGGTCGATCGACGAGGCCGAGATGCAGGCGATTCTCGACGATCTCCGGCCCGGAGACGACGGCTAGCCTCCCCGCTCCAGCAAGATCCAGATCACCACGGCGGCGGCCGCGCCCCACAGCAGCCAACGTCCGGTGCGTCCCTTCAGCCGCTGACCCAGGCCGCGGGCCTCCTCGCGCGCGCTGCGGGTGTCGTGGCTGCGCTCGGCGCGTTGCGCGCGGCGCAGCGCCTGCACGCTCTTGCCGACCTGACCCTTGCGCCGGTACGCGACGCCCAGGTTGTGGTGCGCGTTCGCGAACCCGTCGTCGATCTTGAGCGCGGCCTGGTACTGCTCGATCGCGTCGTCGATCCGGCCGTCCTCGAGCGCGACGTTGCCGAGGTTCACCATCGCGCGGGGATGCCGGGGGTCGAGCTCCAGCGCCCGCTCGAAGCAGGCGCGGGCGGCCCCGCTGTCGGAGTCCAGGATGCGGGCCGTGCCCAGCTGCGTGAGCCGCTCGGCCTCGAACGGACCGTCCTCGCGTCCCTCGAACGCGGCCAGCGCCTCGAGCGCCTCGTCCACGTCGCGCCGGTCCAGCGCCGCGCCGGCCGCCACGAGGGTCGACAGGTCGTTCTCGATCGTGGGCCAGTCGATCCAGCCCGGGCGCGCCTCGACCTCGGACACGATCCGCTCCGCCCGGCTCCACGACTTCTCGCGCAGCAGCCCCTGCGCGTCGGCCAGGGCACGGATCGCGATGCGGTCCACGTCGCTCTCCGCCTCGGCCCCCTCGCCGACCGCGATCACCCGCAGCCGTGCGGCCTCCTCGAAGCGGCCTTCCTGCGCCACCTCGCGCCAGCGGCGCGGGTCGGTGGCCTGGCTGGCGGCCGGGGCTCCGGCCGCGGGATCGTGCCCACCCGCCTGCGCGCCCGCCTGCGCATCCGTGCGTGCATCGTCGGCGCTCACGCCACGCCTCCCGTCAGCTCGCGGTAGACGTCCTGGTAGCGCTCGGCGGAGCGGATCCAGCCGAAGTCCTCGCCCATCGCGGTGTGGCGCATCCTCTGCGCGCGTCCGTCCTCGATCGCGAGCCGCGCCTCCTCGGCCGCCCAGAGCAGGCCTTCCGCGTTGGCGTGGTCGAACAGGAAGCCGGTCTCGCCGTGGCGGATCGTGTCGAGCAGGCCGCCCGTCGCGCGGGCCACGGGGAGCGTGCCGTACCGCATCGCGATCATCTGCGACAGGCCGCACGGCTCGAACCGGCTGGGGATCGCCAGCGTGTCCGCGCCGGCGTAGATCCGGTGGGCGAGGTCCTCGGCGTAGCCGATGCGGACGCCGATCGCGCCGGGGTGGGCCGCCGCCGCCTCCTGCGCCCGCGCCTCGAGCAGCGGATCGCCCGAGCCCAGGATGGCCAGGCGCCAGCCGCGCGCCGTCAGGGCGCCCGCCGCGTCGAACAGGACGTCGATCCCCTTCTGATCGGCGAAGCGCGACACCACGCCCATCAGCGGTCCGCCCTCGTCCAGGCCCAGCTCGGCGCGGACGGCGGCGCCCGCGGCCAGCTTGCCGGTCGTGTCCTCGCGCGTGTACGTCGCGGGCAGCTCCGGATCGGTCGCCGGGTTCCACACCTCCTGGTCGATGCCGTTCAGGATCCCGACCAGCTTGTGCGACACGTGCCGCAGGGTGCCGTCCAGGCCGTAGCCGTACTCGGGGCGCTGGACCTCCTCGGCGTAGCTGGGCGACACGGTCGTCACCTTCCAGGCGAAGTCCAGCGCGGCCTGCATGGCGTTGGCGCTGCCGAAGTGGTCCATGCCGCTGTGCCGGACCGAGACGGGCAGCCGCAGCCAGTGCACCGCGTCGTCCATGGGCGACACGCCCTGGTACTGCACGTTGTGGATCGTGAACACCGACGGCAGGCCGGGCCAGCCGGCCGGCAGGTGCCAGCCGTGCGTCAGCACGACCGGCAGGTAGCCGGTGTGCCAGTCGTGCGCGTGCACCAGGTGGGGCCGGAAGCCGACCCGCTCGGCCACCGCGGGCACCGCGCGCGTGAAGCGCGCGAAGCGGCGGACGTCGTCGGGGTAGCCGTACGGCCGGGCGCGCCGAAAATCGTCGTGTCCCACGAAGACGTAGCGCACGCCGCCGGCCTCGAGCGTGCCGACGCCGACCGGCTCGAAGCCGTCCGCGAACGGGACGTCCACGTCGCCGATCCAGAGCGGCTGCGGGTCCGCCCGGAGGCCTTCGTACCAGGGCGTGACCACGAGGACCTCGTGCCCCAGATCCGCCAGCGCGCCGGGAAGGGCGCCGGCGACGTCCGCCAGGCCGCCGGTCTTGCTGTACGGATACACTTCGCTGCTCGCGAACAAGATGCGCATCGTGCGCAGTGTACACGTGCGCTGGTCGGCACGCTTACCGTTCTCATGGCTTCGGGGGGCTACGCTTCCCTTCATGGCGAACCCCCCGGAGGACGCATGAATCGCAGGTTCCTCGCGCTCGGACTGACCACGGTGCTGCTGGGCACGCTCGCATGGGCCCAGTTCGGCCGTGACTTCGGCAACGAGCTTCTCGAGGATCCCACCGGACAGGCCCTGGTCCAGACGTACGGCGCCCTCAAGTCCAACTACCTGGAGGACGTCGACGACGAGGTGATCCTTCGCGGCGCGATCAAGGGCATGCTCGAGGCCCTCGACGACCCGTTCTCGTACTACCTCGAGCCGCGCTCCGCGGCCCGCGAGGCGCAGGACCGGACCGGCTCGTTCGAGGGGATCGGCGCGGTGCTGACGCCCCTCAACCGGCAGACCGGCGAGGGCGTCGAGATCCTGCAGGTGTACGCCGGCGGGCCCGCGTCCAACGCCGGGGTGCAACGCGGCGACATCTTCCTCGAGGTGGACGGCGTGGACGTGCGCGACGCCACCACCGGCGACGTCGTCGAGCTCGTCCGCGGTCCGCGCGGCACCGTCGTCGAGCTGCTGATGCGGCGCCCCGGCGAGGACGACCCGATCACGTTCGAGATCGAGCGCTCCACCATCGAGATCGTGGACGTGTCCAGCACCCTGCTCGACGACGACGTGGGCTACCTCACGATCCGGCAGTTCGGCAGCCAACGCGTGCACGAGCAGCTCGTCGAGGAGCTCGCCGAGCTCCGCGACCGCGGCGCGACCTCGCTGGTGCTGGACCTGCGCGACAACCCGGGCGGCCTGTTGACGCAGGGCATCCTGGTCGCCGACGAGTTCCTCGACGGCGGGGACATCGTGTTCCAGCGTGCGCGCGGCGTCACGCAGCGCATCGCGAGCGCCGATCCGGAGGCGAACGAGCTGCCGATGGTCGTGCTGGTGAACAACAACTCGGCCTCGGCGTCCGAGATCGTGGCCGGCGCGCTCCAGGAGAACGACCGCGCGCTGGTCGTGGGCGAGGACACCTACGGCAAGGGCGTGGCGCAGAGCGTGATCTCGCTGGCCGACGGCGGCCAGCTGGCGTTCACCGCGTTCGAGTGGCTCACCCCGGCGCGCGACACGATCGCGCAGCAGGGCATCTCGCCGGACGTGTACGCCGACGACGCGCGCCACCCGAACACGATCGCGATCGAGGGCCGCGGAGCGGATCCCGGCCAGTCGCTCGAGATCGTCGTCGACGGCGAGGTGCTGGGCTCGGCGACGGCGGACGAGGACGGCACGTTCGACTTCGTCACCAGTGGGCCACGGCCCGAGATCAGCCCGGTGCAGGGCGAGGCGATCGTGAACCTGGACGCCGATCCCGCGCTCAGGACCGCGGTGGACACGCTCCTGAACCAGGTCGTCGCGGGCGCCGCGGCCGACTGAGCCCGGCGCGCCAGGCCACGAGGACGTCCCTTTGATCGAGATCCCGTGATCGTGGTCCTGTGATCGAAGTCCGTGGCCTGGTGAAGCGGTACGGACGGCTGACGGCCGTGGACGGCGTCGACCTGGACGCCCGGCCGGGCGAGGTGCTGGCGTTGCTGGGACCCAACGGCGCCGGCAAGTCCACCACGATCAAGATCGTCACGGGCCTGATCCGCCCCAGCGCCGGCCACGTTCGCGTGGCCGGCGTCGACGTGGCGCGCCGGCCGGTCGCCGCCAAGGCCGCGCTGGGCTACGTCCCCGACCGGCCGTACCTCTACCCCAAGCTGACCGGACGCGAGCTGCTGCGCTTCCTGGGCCGGCTCCGCAATGTGCCCGGCGCCGAGGCGCGCGCCGATGCGTGGCTGAGCCGCTTCGGGCTGCTCGAGGTCCAGAACGAGCGGATCGAGGCGTACTCGCACGGCATGCGTCAGAAGCTCACGTTCTGCGCCGCGCTGCTGCACGACCCGGAGGTGCTGGTCATCGACGAGCCGATGGTGGGCCTCGATCCCCGCGCCGCGCGCGAGGTTCGGCGGCTGATGCGCGAGCGGGCCGAGGCCGGCCGCACCGTCCTGCTCACCACCCACCAGATCGACGTGGCGCAGGAGACCGCCGACCGCGTGGTCCTGATGGACCGGGGCCGCGTGGCGGCCGAGGGAACGCTGCGGGAGCTGCGCCAGCGGGTGGGAAGCGCCGACGCGCGCCTCGAGTCGATCTTCCTCACGCTGACCGAGGAGCAGGCGGCCGCGCCCGACCCGCCGGCCGTGCCGTGACGCTGCTGGCGATGCGCCTGACGGCGCTGCGCAACGCCGTGGCGCACCAGCCGATCCGGCACCTCATCGCCGCCGCGCTGGTCGCGGCCGCCGGCTGGGGCGTCCTGGCCGCGACGCGGCGCGGCGTGCGGTTCGTCGACGGCTTCCCCGCCATCGGCACGATCGCGGACGCCGTGCTGCAGCGCAGCCTGGAGGGGCTGTTCGCGGTGCTGATGCTGGGCGTGGCGTTCAGCGTGCTGACCGGCGCGATCGCCACGCTGTACGCGTCGCAGGATCTGCCGCTGCTGCTGGGGCTGCCGCTGCCGCCGGAGCGGGTGTTCGCGCTCAAGACCGCCGAGCTGTTCGCGCAGGGCGCGCTGGTGCCGGCCCTCCTGACCGCGCCGGCGCTGATCGG
Organism: uncultured bacterium; assembly: GCA_964530905.1. Lineage (GTDB taxonomy): Bacteria > Deinococcota > Deinococci > Deinococcales > Trueperaceae > SLSQ01. The sequence continues at coordinate 4,088 of CAZHCI010000039.1, read as the reverse complement.
GCTGGGCCTGGAGCGCAGCGCGCCGGCGATGTACTACCCCGCAGCCGCGTTGGCGCTGATCGCGCTGTACGCGCTGCCGGTCGCGGCGGGCGCCGCGATGGCGTTGGGCCTGATGCGGGTCGCGCCCGCCGGCCGGGTGCAGGAGCTGGCCACCGCCGCGAACGTGGTGCTGGCCGCCGGCCTGGTGGTGGGCTTGCGGGCGTTGCGGCCGGAGCGGCTCAGCGCCGCCACGCCGGAGCAGTTCGAGGCGTTCCTGGTCGGCTTCGCCCGGCTGGAGGTGGGCTGGGCCCCGCCCGCCTGGGCGTCGCAGGCGACCTGGGCGGCGCTGGACGGCCGACTGTCGGCGGGCCTGGTGGTGCTCGCGGCGACCGCGCTGGCGTCGTTGGCGCTGGTGTCCAGGATGGCGGCGTGGGCGTACCGCGTCGGCTGGATCCGTGCGCTGGACACGGTGCGCGCCCAACGCGACCCGGCCTCGCGGCCGGCGGCGGCGTGGGAGCGGCCGCTGGCCCGGCTGGGCCCGGTCGGTGCGGTGTGGATCAAGGACCTTCGCAGCGTCGCGCGCGACCCGACGCAGTGGTCGCAGCTGCTGGTGCTGGTGGCGCTGGCCGCCGTGTACCTGCTCAGCACGGGCTCGGTCGAGGTCGAGGGGCAACGCTTCCGGGACGCGCTGGGGACGCTGAACCTCGCGTTCCTGGCGTTCCTGATGATCGGGATCGGCGTGCGCGTCGCGTTTCCGTTGATCTCGCTCGAGGGCGAGGGCTGGTGGATGGTGCGGACCGGGCCGCTGCCGGTGCGGCAGCTGGTCGCGGCGAAGCTGGCGCAGGCGCTGCCCCCGATGCTGCTGCTGGGGGTCGGCATCGGCGCCGGGGCGGCGCTGTCGATGGACCTGTCGCCCGCCCTGGCCGCCGCGTCGCCGTGGGCGGGAGCCGCGGCGGCGCTGGTCGCCAGCGGCCTGGGCGTCGGCCTGGGGGCGGCGTGGCCGCGCTTCGACGCCGCGAGCCCCAACGAGGTGCCGCTCTCGCCCGGGGGCCTGGCGTACATGGGGGCGGGCCTGGCGTGGGCGCTCGGTCAGACGGCGATCCTGGCCTGGCCGGCCTGGCAGGTGCTGCGCGGCGGGATCGGCGTCGGTGGCGTCGGCGACGCCGGCACCAGCACCGGCAGCGTGGGCGGGATCGACGCCGCAGCGGTGTGGGCCACGCCGGGCGGACTCTGGGCGATCGGCCTGGCGCTGGCCTGGACCGCGGCGTTCACGGTCGTGCCGCTGCTGCTGGGGACGGCCCGCCTGGCGCGCTGGGAGCCGGGCGACTGAGGCGAGCGTCCGAGCCGGCCGGCCGGGGCGCGCCAGCGCTCAGGCGCCGGGCAGGGCGTCGCGCCAGGCGTCGGGCGCGTCCGGCGCGACCTCGGCGAAGTTGTCGCGAAAGCGCCGGGCCAGGTCGGCCGCCTGCGCGTCGTACGCGGCCGGATCGTCCCAGGTGTCGCGCGGCCGCAGCAGCCCGTCGGGCACGCCGGGCACGGTGCGCGGCACCCGCAGGCCGAAGGCGGCGTCCTCGTCCAGCGGCACGTCCTCCAGCGCGCCCGACAGGATGGCGCGCACCATCGCGCGGGTCGAGGGAAGCGGGATGCGGTGGCCCACGCCGGCCGGACCGCCGGTCCAGCCGGTGTTCAGCAGCCACACCTCGGTGCCGTGGCGCTCCAGGCGCTCGCCCAGCAGCCGCGCGTACAGCGTGGCGGGGCGGGGCAGGAACGGCGCGCCGAAGCAGGCGCTGAACGTCGCGGTCGGCTGGTCCACGCCGCGCTCGGTGCCCGCCACCTTGGCGGTGTAGCCCGACAGGAAGTGCGCCATCGCCTGATCGCGCGTCAGCTTCGCGACGGGCGGCAGCACCCCGAACGCGTCGGCGGTCAGGAACACGATGCGGTCGGGATGGCCGGCCATGCCGGTGGTGGACGAGCCCACCACGAACTCCAGCGGGTACGCGGCGCGCGTGTTCTCGGTCCGTTCCGCGTCCGCGAAGTCGATCCTGCCGCCCGCCAGGGTGCTCACGTTCTCGAGCACGGTGCCGAAGCGGGTGCTGGCGGCGTGGATCTCGGGCTCGTGGTCGGGGGAGAGGTGGATCACCTTCGCGTAGCAGCCGCCCTCGAGGTTCGAGATGCCGCCGTCCGACCAGGCGTGCTCGTCGTCGCCGATCAGGGTCCGGTCCGGATCGGCGGACAGCGTCGTCTTGCCGGTGCCGGAGAGGCCGAAGAACAGCGCGACCCGCCCGTCGCGCGAGGCGTTGGCCGAGCAGTGCATCGGCAGCGTGCCGCGGTCGGGCAGGCCGTGGTTGAGGGCCGAGAAGACGCTCTTCTTGATCTCGCCGCCGTAGCCGGTGCCGGCGATCAGCACCAGCCGCCGCTTCAGGTCCAGCGCCACCGCGACCGGCCCGCGCGTGCCGTGCAGCTCGGGCTCGGCACGGAACGACGGCAGGTCCAGCACCGTCCAGCCGCCCGCGCCGCCGCGCCGGTCGCGCAGGAACAGGTTGTACGCGAACAGCGCGTGCCAGGCCCGCTCGGCGACGACGGTGACGGGCGTGCGCAGCGACGGGTCGGCGCCCGCCGCCAGCGTCTGCAGGTGCACCGTGCGACCGTCCAGCCAGGCGTTCATGTCGACCCGCAGGCGCTCGAACGCGGCCGGCTCCATCGGCCGGTTCACGTCGCCCCAGGCGACGGTGCCCTCGCTGACGTCGTCGCGGACCAGGAAGCGGTCGTCCGGCGACCGTCCGGTGGCGCTACCGGTATGGACCACCAGCGGCCCGCCTTCGGCCAGGTGGCCCTCGCCGGCGCGGAGGGCGTGCTCGACGAGGTCGGGCGGCGCCAGGTCGCGGATCACGGTGGCGTGGGCCAAGCCCGGCAGCGAAGGGGGGAACGAGTCGGTCATGGCGCATCTCCCGGATCGATCAGAGGGTGGTGGGGCGACGTCGTGCGAGCACGACGCGTTCGTCGTGAGACGGTGTCGTGACACCGTGTTGTAGCAGGGTGCGGTGCCGGCGCGGTGTCCGTCCGGGCCGAGGCGGGTACAACCGCGCGGGCGATCACCAGCGCAGCGTGACGCCGAAGCGCGCCTCGCTTTCGGGCGTCGACACCGACGCGCCGCCCTCGATCGCCAGGAACGGCGTGAGCTGGTAGCGCAGGCCGGCGGTCACCTCCGGCGTGGGCGTGACGGCGGCGACGTCGGCGAAGTCCAGGCGGGTGGCGAGGTCGAACGCGATCGGACCCAGCTCGTACGTCAGCGCCAGCGTGTTGCTGAGCGCGTCGTCGCCGTCCGCGTCCGCGAAGCGGCCCACCTCGTAGCTGGCGAACAGCCCCTCGCCGACGTAGCCGCCCAGCCGCAGCGACACGCCGAACGGATCGTCGTCGCCGGCCAGGACGCTGCTGAGCGTGCTGGTGCGGATCTCGACCAGGTCGAGGCCCAACGCTTGCGACAGGGCGCTCTGGAGCTCCGCGAGGATCAGCAGGTCCACCGCGTTGTCCAGCGCCGAGCGCGCCACGCCGCTGGCCACGCCGCCGCCCGCCAGCTCGCCCGAGAGGTCCAGGCGGCCCAGCGCGACGAGCGACAGCAGCTCCGCCTCGCTCAGCGTGCGCGTGCCGGCGCTCAGCCCCTCGCCCGCCGGGATCGACACCACCGCGTTGGACGTCAGCACCGGGTCCAGGTCCAGGCGGAACGGGCGCGGCTCCCCCGGCGTGGGGAGCACCTCCGCCTCGAACGCGAGGCGGACCTCGAAGCTGGAGCCGGAGGGCTGCTCGAACGTCACGCCGCGCGCGGCGCTGGCCAGCACGTCGCGCTTGTCGAACGTGGCGACCGCCTCGACCTCCAGGACGGGGAACGCGCCGCGCGACGGCTCGAAGCGGGCGACGCCGCGCTCGACCGAGAAGTCCCGGCCCGAGAAGCGGAACGTGCCTCGCTGCGCGGTCGCCGTCCCCGACAGCCGCGGACCGGCCGCGGAGCCGGCCAGCTGCAGGTCGGCGTCGAACAGGGCGCTCCCGAAGTTCTCGGAGAACGACAGCTGACGGCCGACGAGGGCGAGGTCGTCGAACACGAAGCGCGACAGCGC
>CAZHCI010000038.1:13270-18394 GCA_964530905.1 uncultured bacterium | reverse complement strand
GACCGCGGGATCGCGACCCCGCAGTTGCGGCTGAATCTCGGATGACGACGTGTATCGTGCCATCAGGGGACCAGGGCTCGCGCGCAGGGCTCGGGGTCGCTGACCTCGCCGGACGTTCAGGGCGGGCGGGGCCACGGTTTCGGCGACCGGACCGGACCCGGATGCAACCTCACGAGACCACGACGCGTCAAGCCCAATCGATTCCGCCGCACACCCCGTAGATCGTCGCAGAAGGCGTCGATCCGCGCGTAGCCCGTCGCTCAGCACGTAGGAGGCACCATGAACACGCTCCGCCACGACGACACGGAAGGGCTCCTCGAAGCCCACGAGCCGCCCTGCCTCTCCCTCTACCAACCCACGCATCGCCATCATCCCGACAACCAGCAGGATCGGATCCGCTACCGCAACCTCGTCAAGGAACTCGAGGCGTCGCTGCAGCAGCGGTACCCCGACCAGGAGGCCCAGGAACGGTTGGCGCCCTTCCTGGCGTTGGACGACGACCGCGAGTTCTGGAACGCCACCCTCGACGGCATCGCGGTGCTGGGCGCCCCGGGCATGTTCCGCGCCTACCGGCTCCCACGAACCGTGCCCGAACTGGCCGTCGTGGCCGACAGCTTTCACGTCAAGCCGCTCCTGCGCCACCTCCAGTCGGCCGACCGCTACCAGGTCCTCGGCCTGAGCCGGCACGAGGCGAAGCTCTTCGAGGGCAACCGCGATGCCTTGGCCGAGGTCGATTTGGCCGAGGGCGTCCCGCGGACCCTCACCGACGCGCTCGGGGACGAGTTGACCGATCCCCACCAGACGGTCGCGTCCTACGGCGGCGCCGGGCAGGGGCAGGGGGCCATGCACCACGGGCACGGCGGGAAGGCCGAGGAGGTCGACAGCGATGCGGAGCGGTTCTTCCGCGCGGTCGATCGTGCGGTCCTGGAGCACCACTCTCGCCCGTCCTCCCTGCCGCTGATCCTCGCCTCTTTGCCGGAGCACCACGATCTCTTCCACCGGTTGAGCCACAACCCGTTCCTGGTGGCCGACAGCGTCGACGTGAACCCGGACGCCACGTCGCTCGACGACCTCCGTGAGCGCACCTGGCAGGTGGTCGAACCCACGTACCTGGCCCGGTTGGCCGAGCTGGCCGATGAGTTCGGCAGCGCGAAGGCACGGGGCCTCGGCGGCGACGCCGTCGCCGAGGTCGCCAAGGCGGTCATCGAGGGCCGGGTCTCCAGGCTGCTCGTCGAGGCCGACCGCGAGATCCCGGGGCGCATCGATCGTGCGACCGGCGAGATGGCCGTGAGTGACATCGACGACCCCACGGTGGACGACGTGCTCGACGACCTGGCGACGTTGGCCCTGCAGATGGGTGGCGACGTCGTCGTCGTCCCCAGCGATCGGATGCCGACGGACACGGGAATCGCCGCAACCTACCGCTACTAGGCAAGGGTCCCGGCAACGAGCGCACACTGGGTCACGGCATCAACCGCGACGGAAGGACGGCAGCATGCAGGTCCAGGTCAACACCGACCGCAACATCGAAGGCGACGAGGCGATGATCGATCAGGCGGTGAGCGTGGTCCGGGGGGCGCTCGAGCGGTTCAGCGCGGGGATCAGCCGGGTGGAGGTCCACCTCAGCGATCAGAACAGCGACAAGAAGTCCGGCGCCCGTGACATGCGTTGCCTCATGGAGGCGCGGGTCGAAGGACTCAAGCCGACCGCGGTGACCCACGAGGCGTCGACGGTCGAGGATGCCCTCGAGGGCGCCGCCGGCAAGATGCAGCGTTCGCTGGAAACGACACTCGGGCGGTTGGCCAACCGCTGATCGCGCGCCCCCTCCGGAGGAACCAGCATGCGTCGATCGCTCACCATCCTCCAGCTGAACGACCTGCACGGCTACACGCTGCCGCACCCGGAACTCGTGCGGCCCGACGGAACCTGGACGCTCACCGAACTCGGCGGCCTCTCGAGGATCGCCGGCCTGTTCGATCACGTCCGCCACGAGACGGGCGGCGCGGTGCTCGCCCTCGACAACGGCGACACGTTCCACGGGACCCACCTGGCGGTGGACAGCCGCGGCCACGCGCTGGTGCCGATGATGAACCGGCTCGGGCTCGACGCCATGACGCTCCACTGGGAGTTCGCGTACACGCCGGCCGGCGTCCGCGACCTCGCCCGACGCCTCGCGTACCCCATGCTCGCCATCAACTGCCATGAGCAGGACGGCGGTGGCCTCGCGTTCCCGGCGTACGCCATGGTCGAACGCGCCGGCCTGCGCATCGCCGTGATCGGGCTGGCCTGCCCCGTCGTCGGCTCGACGATGCCTGCCCACTTCGGCGCGGGCCTCCGCTTCACCCTCGGCCGCGACGAACTCCCCGATTGGATCCGCAGCGTGCGGCAGGACGAAGGGGCGGACCTGGTCGTCGTGCTGTCGCACCTCGGCCTGCCGCAGGACCTGAAGATGGCCCGCGAGGTGGACGGCATCGACGTGCTGCTGAGCGGGCACACGCACAACCGCCTGCGCGAGCCCATCCGCGTGAACGACGTCATCGTCATCCAGGCCGGCTGCCACGGCGCGTTCGTGGGCCGGCTCGACGTCGAGGTCGAGGGCGGACGGGTCGTCGCCCACCGCTACGACCTCCTCCCCGTCGACGACCGCTGGCCCGAGGACGCGGAGATGACGGCGCTGGTCGCCGCGGCGGCCGAGGGACGGAGCACGGAGCTGGACCAGGTCGTGGGCGAGGTCGGCGAGACGCTGCACCGCTACGCCATGTTCGGATCGACGATGGACGACGTCCTGCTGGAGGCGATCGCCGACGCGGCCGGCGTTGGGGTCGCGTTCTCCAACGGCTGGCGCTACGGGGCACCGATCCCGCCGGGGCCCATCACGGTCGAGGAGCTGTGGTCGATCGTCCCAACGAACCCGCCGGTCATGACCACCACGCTGACGGGGGCGGAGCTGATCGACATGCTCGAGGAGAACCTCGAGCGCACGTTCGCGTCCGACCCGTTCGAGCAGATCGGCGGGTACGTCAAGCGGATGCGAGGCGTCAGGCTCTACGCGAAGGTCGAGAACCCCAGCGGTCATCGCATCGACCGCCTGTTCGTGGCCGACCGGCCCGTGGAGCCGGACGACACCTACGAGGTCGCGTTCATCACCGAACAGGGCGTGCCCGCCCGCTTCGGACGGAACCGCCGCAGCACGGGTGTCGACGCGGTCTCCGCCTTGCGTAAGCTGTTCGAGGCACGGGGGACGGTCACACCGTCACGCGAAGCGACGATCTCCATCATCTAGACGCGCAGGCCAGCGTGTCCTCGAGCAGTTCCGCCAACTCGCGGCGCGTCTCGGCCTAGGACTTCACCGCCCCCGCCGTCAGGCCCTGCACGAAGAAGCGCTGCAGCAGGGTGAACGCCAGGATGATCGGGACGGACGTGACGATCGACGCCGCCATCGCGCCCCCCCAGTCGTTCTGGAACTCGCCCAGGTAGGTGAAGAGCAGGCCAGGACCGATCGTGCGCATGTCGTCGGACGTCACCAGCGTCAGCGCGAAGAGCAGGTCGTTCCAACCCCAGATGAAGCCGTACAGCGCCACCGTGATGAGCGCGGGCAGCGCCAGCGGCACGATGATCACGTGCAAGATGCGCAGGTCGCCGGCGCCATCGACCCTGGCGGCTTCGATGATCTCGCTGGGGAGCTGGGCGAAATAGCTGTAGAGGATGTAGCTCGCGGCCGGGAGGGCGAACACGACGTACGCCAGGATCAAGGCGGCATGCGTGTTCAGCAGCCCGAGGCGGCTGAAGATCGGGTAGAGGCTGATCAGGATCAGGGCGAGCGGGAACATGCGAGCGGAGACCAGCACGTACATGATCGGCTGGCGGCCCCAGTAGCGGTACTTCGCGAAGCTATAGGCAGCGTAGGTGGCGATGACCGTGGTGAAGAGCGCGCTGCCGCCGGCCGTGATGAGGCTGTTCAGCACGTAGCGCGGGATGCCCCCTCGGGTGAGGGCGCGGCTGAAGTTCTGCAGCGTCGGGGCTTCGGGCAGGATCGTCGGGATCCGCTGGAACAGCTCGGATTGCGGTTTGAACGACGTCAGGAGCATCCACAGGATCGGGAAGAACACGAACACGCCGAGCAGCACCGCGAGGACGATGAACGCGCCGCGACTTGCGGGGTGGCGGAGTTGCAGCATCCCGACCTCACTCGCTTCCGAAGATGGATCGCAGGTAGAAGTACGCGGGCACCGCGATCGTCGCCAACCAGACGACGCCGATCGCGCTCGCCAGACCGATGTTCCAACTCTGGAAAGCCTGCTTGTAGACCTCGATCGCCAACACCGTGGTAGCCCGCACCGGGCCTCCCTCGGTCATGGCGTAGATGATGTCGAAGTGCTGAAGGTTGTTGACGGCGACGAGCACGACCAGGATCACCGTCGTGTAGCGCACGTGGGGAAGCACGACGTGGCGCATGACCGAACCGTTGCCGGCGCCGTCGACCCGAGCGGCGTCGAGTTGGTCGCCGGGGATCGTCTGCAGTGCGGCTAGGAAGAACGCCATCGCGAAGGGGATGGTGGCCCAGGTCTTGGCGATGATGACCGCCGACATGGCACCCGCGCTGGACGACAGCCAATAGATCGGCTGGTCGATCAGTTCGAGGCGCAGGAGCATGCCGTTGATGACCCCGTACTGAGCGTTGAAGATCCACGCCCAGAGGAAGGCCACGACGGTGCTCGGGAACAACCACGGCAGCAGCGACATCGACCGCATCAGCTTGGCGCCGGGCCACCGTTCGTTCAGCACCATCGCCCACGCGAAGCCGAGCAGGAGCGTGAGCCCCGTTCCGACACCGACGAACACGATGGTACGGGTCCAGGAGGCGAGGATCGGCGCCGATGCGAAGAGGTCGCGGAAGTTGCGCAAGCCGCCGAATACGGGTTCGGGCAGGAAGAGGGTATCGCGATAGAACGCGCCGACGATCGCGCGCAAGAACGGATACAGGATGACGACGGCAAATACGACGAGGGCCGGCAGAACGAGCCACCAGCCCACGCGCGCCTGATGGCGAACGAATGCGGAGCGGCGGGGGGGCCCCCCAAAGGGGGGCCCCCCCCCACCAACAGGGGGGGCCCAACAAAGGCA
>CAZHCI010000038.1:0-13260 GCA_964530905.1 uncultured bacterium | reverse complement strand
GCGTCGAGCGGCTGCGGAAACGGCTCGGCCAAGGAATGCGGAGCGGCGTCGCGACCCCAATGGTCGCGACGCCGACATGAACGGTGGGCTACCGAACTTCGGCAACCAGGGCCTCCAGGCGGCGCTGGAGGTCTTGCAGGGCGCGTTCGGGCGTCTTCAGGCCCAGGTACACCGACTGGACCTCTTCGCCGATGGCGTCGGTCATCTGCGGCGCGTTCGGCCACAGGGCAGCTTCGTCGACGCGAGCGCTACGTGCGGCGATGTCGAGCCACGTGACCGCGTAGGGATCGTTCTGGAACGAGGCGCTCATCGTCGCCTCGGTGTTGGACGGCAGTAGAGCGAGCGACTCGAAGTACCGCACCGGCCAGGCGGGATCGAACACCAGATGGCTGACGAACTGGGCCGCGGGCGAGTCCGCGGTCACGGTCTGGCCTTCGCCCTCGAAGAGCACCAGCAGGTGGCCCCAAGCGGTCTGGTACGAGCGGTCACCGGCGGCGAGCGTCGGGGTGGCCATCGGCGTGATGAAGGCGTCGAAGCCGGCACCCTCCGCAGCGTTGTTCCGGGCGATGCCCTTGGCGACCGGCGCGTCGAAGTAGAAGGCGGATTGATGTCGGGCGAAGAGCTGGCGCGCTTCGCCGCGGCCGACCTCGAGAGCGACGAGGCCGTCGTCGATCAGGCCCTTGAGGAAGGTGAGCGCCTCCAGGGCCTCGGGCGAGTCGACCGTGACGTTCCCGTCGGCGTCGAACAGGCTCCCGCCGAACGTCCACAGCCACACCTGGAAGTCGGTGGAGATGGTGGCGTTGCCCGCAGTGGTGATCGCGAACGGGACGCTGTCGGGGTCGTTGGCCTTGATCGCCTCGAGCGCCGCGACGAACTCGTCGATCGTCGTCGGCAGGTCAGCGACCCCGGCCTCCTCCAGCACCTTCAGGTTGGCGACCATGCCGATGGAGCCGGCGATCCAGGGCAGGCCGAGTTGCTGGCCCTGGTACTGCCCGACCGTCAGGAGTCCCGGCGCGATGCGGCTCTCGATGAAGTCCTGGCCGAACACCTCGTTCATGTCCGCCAGCGCGCCGAGCTCGCCGAAGGTCGACAGCCAGCGATCCTGGAGCTGAGCGACCTCGGGAGCGTCGCCGGAGCGGAGCAGGAGCAGGAAGTTCTGTTGCACCTGCGCCCAGGGGTAACCAAGCCACTCCACCGTCACGCCGGGGTTGGCCGCGTTGAAGGTGTCGATCATCTCCATGATCACGGGGCGAGCCGCCTCCTCCTCCCCGCTCCAACCGCCGAACGTGATCGTCTGCGCCCCTACGTACGAGAGGGCCACGGCGGCGAACAGGGCCACGGCGGCGTGCCTGAGGTGGAACCCACGGGTGCGTTGCATCTGGACCTCCTACGATCCTACTGCCCATTGCCCAAGCGTGGCCGACGGTCGGATTGGCCCCCGCATGTCCGGGTCGATGGCTTGAAAAGCTTTTCAAAGTGAGGTTAGCATGACCCGGTCAGGCGTGTCAATCGACACTCGCTCCCGCCTTCCCGGGCGGATGTAGACGCTACGAGTTCCGTCTGGCACGGCTCTCCGCGACGGCGTCGTTGACGGGCGGGTCGGTGGGTGATAACCTTCTTGAAAGGCTTTTCACGCGAAGCGAGGTCCATGGAACGTCCTAGAGCCACCATCATCGAGGTCGCGCGCGCCGCCGGGGTCTCTCCGTCCACGGTGTCGCGGGTGCTCAACGGCACCACGCCGGTCGTCCCAGCCAAGTCGGCGCGGGTCGAAGCGGCCGTGGCGCACCTCGGGTACGTGCCCAACGCCTTCGCCCGCAGCCTCCTGGGCCACGCCGGTCGCTCGGTGGGCGTGCTGGTGCCCCAGCTCGCCGACGAGTTCTACGGCCGCGTCGTCACGGGGATCGAGGACACCCTCAAGCAGGGCGGGTACCACATGATCTGCTCGCTCGGGCACAACGACCGGGGGGTCGAGGCCGAGGCGATCGCCATGTTCCTGGAGACGCGCGTGGCGGGCCTCGTCCTCTTCTCGGACCACGTGCCCGATCGCGACATCCTCGCCCTCGCCCGCGCGCGTCACCCGATCGTCCTGATCAACCGCGTCATCCCGGAGCTGGCCAGCCACGCCATCCGGATCGACAACGTGTACAGCGCGGCCCTGGCCACGCGTCACCTGCTGGAGCTCGGGCATGCCCGCGTCGCTCACATCACCGGACCCCTGAGCCGAACCGGCGCAAGGGAACGGCTCGAGGGGTACCACCTCGCCCTGCGCGACCACGGGATCCCGCGGAACGACAGGCTGATCTTCGAGGGGGACTTCACCGAAGAGGGGGGACGCGAGGCGGTCGCACGCGCGCTCAGCAGCGCCGACTTCACCGCCGTGTTCGTCGCCAACGACCGGATGGCGGCGGGCGTCATCGCTGCCATCCGCGACGCCGGCCTGCGCGTCCCCGCCGACATCTCCGTCGTCGGTTTCGACAACAGCGCCATCAGCCGCTTCACCTACCCCACCCTCACGACCGTCGACTACCCGGTGACCTCGATGGGCCGCCAAGCGGCCGATCACCTCCTGAAGTTGATCGCCGGTGCCGATCCCCCTCCCCTGCCGCTCATCCAGCCGCGCCTGGTCGAGCGGGACTCCACCTGCGCACCCGCGAGATGAGGTAGGACGATGCAGCGAGAAAAGGTCGCAACGGACGTGACCGTCATCGGCGGCGGCTTGTCGGGCGTTTGCGCGGCCATCGCCGCGGCCAGGTTGGGCCGCCGCGTGGCGCTGGTCCAGAATCGCCCCGTCCTCGGCGGCAACTCCAGCAGCGAGATCCGCGTGTGGGTCTGTAGCGCGACCGCCCACGGCACCCAGCGGTACGCCCGCGAGACGGGCATCATGGGAGAGCTGTTCGTCGAGAACCAGTTCGTGAACCAGGAGGGCAACCCGTACCTGTGGGACCTGGTCGTCCTCGAGGCAGTCCGTCGCGAGCCCAACATCGATCTGTACCTCAACACCGACGTTCACCACCTCGCCATGGCCGACGCCGGCACCATCGCCACGGTGACGGGGTGGCAGATGGGCTCCGAGCGCGAATTGACCTTCACCAGCCCCGTCTTCCTCGATTGCACCGGGGACGGCCTCATCGGCTACCTGGCGGGCGCCGAGTACCGCGTCGGCCGCGAGGCACGTGACGAACACGGCGAGTCGCTGGCGCCCGAGGTCGCGGACGCGAACGTGCTCGGGTCGACGATCCTGTTCTACACGAAGGACGCGGGGCGCCCGGTGCCGTTCGTCGCGCCCAGCTTCGCCATCGACGTCGCCCGGACCTCGATCCCGGAGAAGCGCATCATCCGTAGCGGCGACAACGGCTGCGCCTACTGGTGGATCGAGTGGGGCGGCGAGCTGGACACCATCCACGACAACGAGCGCATCCGCAACGAACTGTGGGGTGTGATCTACGGCATCTGGGACTACATCAAGAACTCAGGGAGGTTCCCCGACGCGGACACGATGACGCTCGAATGGGTCGGCTCCATGCCCGGCAAGCGCGAATCGCGGCGCCTGCTGGGCGACCACGTGCTGACCCAACACGACATCCTCGACCAGGTGCGTTTCGACGACACCGTGGCCTTCGGCGGCTGGTCGATCGACATCCACCCGCCCCAGGGCGTGTACGCGTACCAGACGGCCTCGTCGCACACCTTCGCCGACGGCGTCTACGAGATCCCCTACCGCTCGCTCTACTCCCGCAACGTCGACAACCTGCTGTTCGCCGGGCGCAACCTCTCCGCCACCCACGTGGCCTTCGCCTCGACGCGCGTCATGGCCACCTGCGCCACGCTCGGCGAGGCGGCCGGCACGGCCGCGGCCATGTGCGTGGGGCTGGACGTAACGCCGCGCGGGCTGTACGAGCGGCATCGCCGCGACCTCGTGCAGGCCCTGCTACGTCAGGACGCCTCGGTGCTCGGCGTCGCCAACGACGATCCCGCCGACCTCGCCCGGCGCGCGCGGGTCGGCGCGTCGTCGCACCTGCCCAGCGTCGTCGTGGGGCCCAGCGGCGACGCCTGGCCGCTGACGTGCGACGTCGGCATCACACTGCCGGTGCAGCAGCGGCTCGACACGCTGTCGCTCCTCGTCGCCGCCGATCATGACACCACCTTGACCGTGGAGACTTACGACGTCTCGAAGCCGCAGAACTTCGTGCCCAACGAGCGACTGACCACCGTCACGGTCGAGGTCGCCGCCGGCGCCGAACGATGGGTCGACGTGCCGCTCGGCGTCGAGCTCGAAGCGCCAGGCTTCGCGTTCGTGGTGATCCACGCCGCAGACGGCGTCACGCTGCGTCGCAGCGCCGAGCCGGTTTCCGGCGTCCTGGCGTACGCGCGTCAGCTCGCCGAGACCTCGGGCGACGTCAACGAGGGCCACAACGATCAGCCCCTGCGGCAGTGGAACCCGAAGCCCTTCCACCGCTCGCCTCCGTGTCTCCGGACCGCCCCCGCCGAGCGCAGCTTCGCGCCCGAAAACGTCGTCAACGGCCTGCTCCGTCCCTACGGCGCACCCAACCTGTGGCTCTCGGAGCGACGGGACACCGACCCGGAGCCCTGGTTGGCCCTGAGCTGGAACGCACCGCAGCGGATCCGGCGCATCGCGATCACGTTCAACGACGACGTCAACGAGGACCTGATCAACCTGCACCACCACCGCACGCCCTTCCGTGTCATCCCCGAGTTGGTGAAGGCCTACGAACTCGAGGCACGGATCGGCGGCGCGTGGCAGGCCGTCGCGAGCATCGCCGACAACCGGGTGCGCCGGCGGGTGCACGACGTCGACCTCAACGACGTGACGGACCTGCGCCTCCGGGTGCTGGCGACGAACGGAAGCGCGTACGCGGAGGTCGTCGAGGTGCGGGCGTACGCGGAGCGAGAAGGCTGAACCGCCCGCGGCGCCGCGCACGGGCGTGGCGAGAGGTCGGCTGCCGCCCGCTGCTCTTCGGTCGCGAAGGCGTACGCCTGCCAGCCCCCTTCGCCGCCGAACTCGGGTGGCGCGAGCCGATCGAAGACCGCGCTGGCGAGCTCCGTGGTCGCCAGGAACAGCAGCAGCACCGCCTCGTCACCCGACGCCCCCCGAGGTCGGCGATCCGCTCGCGTAGCTCCCCTTCGGAGCAGGCACGGAATCCGGTGTTGATGGTCAACGCCTCGAAGGGCGAACACGGGATCACCTTGTGCAGCGCCGGCGTGCCGCCCGCGCCCGACGCCAGGCGGAAGGTCGTGCCACTGGCATCGAGCTCGCCGACCGACACCGTCAGCGAGGGGCCCGTCGCAAGCAGCGCACCCGTGGCGTCGTTGCGCCACTCCAACCGCGCCGCGAGCCGCGTCTCTGGGCCTTCACAACGCGCCCGCAGAGCTCTCCCCTGGAGATCGCGGCTGTTGTCGGCGAGAGCGGTTTTTGAGGTAGCTGACGCCCCCCGTCGGCGAGACCACCTCGGCCACCCATGGGGCTGGAGCCGCCTGTGCGAACCCGAACCGCACGCTGTCGATTCCCAAACGCTGGCTGCCCCGCCACGGCTCGACCCGCGCCTGCGCATCGGCGCACACCAGCGAGGTCGACAGCGCGACGCCCGGCAGCGTCGTGCCCAGACGCACCAAGCTACCGTCGGCCAAGGCCTGCGACCAACGAATCGTGACGTCCCCGGGGTCTGGAAGCGCCGACTCCGGGGCGGCGCTGTCGAACAACTCGGCACGCAATGTGGCAGTGGCGCCGACCAGCTGCCGTTGCACGTCCGGTTCGACGATGCGAACCACCACACCGGCGCAGTCCTCGCGCAGCAGCGTCGTGCGCTGCGGTGTGAACCCCTGGAACAGGTCCGAGAACGCCTGGGCGCACAGCACGTCGACGTCGTTCATGGCGCGCTCGTCGAACGTGCGGCTGACGCCCAGGCCGCTGAGCGTGCGCGTCACCGGCCCATGGTCGCCGTCCCCGTCGAGGTCGACGCGTTCGCTGCGGGCCAGGCTCCCCGTCGTGCCGTCACAGTTGAGGTCGAGGCGCCCGTAGTCGTACCGGGCTTCTCGCTCCGCGAACGCCTCCAGGATCAGGACCAGGTCGTCATGGTCGAACACCCCGTCGTCGTTCACGTCGAGGATGGCTCGCCAGGCGTCGTCGCCTCACACCCCCCACGGATACGTGTCCGGCGGCCCCGCCTCGGAGGGCTCCACGTGCAGTGGGTGGAGCGCCCGGCTCTCGTCCACGTGGATGAACGCGTCGTAGCGCCTCGGCAGGTCCGTGGGTACGTAGTTGCCGTAGCGCTCGCTGCGCGGGTCGTACACGACGCCGATCGCACGGTGGCCGCGACGGGCGCGGGCCGCATCCGACAGGTGCGAGGTCAGGACCCAGGCGTCGCGGCCGACCGCCTCGTGGAAGACGTCCTCCCACGAACGCGCCTCCGCCTCCGGCACCGGCATCCGTTCCATCGGTGCGCCCCAGGAGCGACCGGCGATGACCGAGCCCCGGTGGCTGCCGAAACCGACCAGCGCCACGGCGTCCTCGCCGTAGCGTTCGCGGGCGAGCTGACCCGTGTTGACCATCCCCGCAGCGGCCATGTCGGTCCCGCGCGCGTCGCCGACGTGCGTGTTGTGCTCCCAGACGATGGCCTTGGCGTCCGACCCGTGGTGCTCGAGCAGGTCGTCGAGCGTACCGATCATGTGGCGGTCGCGCACGTTCCACGATTCGCTGCCGCCGCGCACCATCGTCCGGTAGTAGCGCTCGGCGCCCACGGCGGTGCGGGCGTTCTGCTCGGCGTCGAAGCGACCCTCGTCGTCGTCCGGTCCCTGGCCCGCCCGCCGCCGCAGCTCGGCGAGGAGGGCGACGACTTCGTCCTCGCACGAGGCATCGACGAACGCGGTCGAGCGGGCGTACGCCTGCACGTCCCGACCGAAGGGCTCGAAACAGGCGTACGCCGCGTGGGCCGCCTCGAGCGCGGCCGGATCGGTCGCCTCGAGGTACGCCATGACCTCGCCCAGCGACTCCCACAGGCTGTAGACGTCGAGGCCGAAGAACCCGACGCGGCGCTCCGCCGGCAGCGAGAGGTTGTGGTCGTGCAACCACTCGGCCAGCGCCGCCACCTCCCAGTTCGCCCACATCCAGGTGGGCCAGCGCCGGAACGCCTCCAGCACGTCGCGGGCGCCGCCGGCGGCCGGCTCGACCCCCTTGACGAAGCGGTTCACCCGGTAGCAGTCGGGCCAGTCGCCCTCGACCGCGATGAACGAGAACGCGTGCTCGCGGATCAGCCGCCGGCTGAGGCGCAGGCGCCAGGTGTAGTACTCGGACGTGCCGTGGCTCGCCTCGCCGAGCATCACCACCCGCTTGGGCCCGATGCGGTCGAGCAGGGCATCGAGATCGTCGGGGCCATGAAGCGGCTCGGCATGGCGGCCGACCTCGTCGACCAGCGCGCCGACGTCGCCCGTCTCGCGCGCATGACTTCCGTGGCGATCGGACATGGGGTACCTCCGAACCTGGGGCGAGACCCGCGCCCGCGGTTCGCGGCCACGTGGCCGCCCCCATCGGCGTCACCTCAGCTTACCAGCGCCCGCGGCGCGGTCGACGCGACGCCGAGCGGCGCGGTGCACGATACGTTCCATTTCACGCCGAAGTAGCCACGATCGGCGTTCCCCCACGCTGTAGGATCGAGGAGGAGCGACCAACCCGACGGAGGGGCCGGGGTACCACCTGGGCTGCGACCCTACGTTACCGAGCCATGTCGCGGCGCACCGCGCCGCGGGTGGAAGGAGCCTCCATGAACGACGTCGCCAAGACCTACCTGCGGTTCTTCGCCATGATCGCGACCTCCACGGCGGTGATGTACGCCCTCACCTACCTGAACAGCTACGAACTCGATCACGTCTACTTCAGCGAGACGCGGCTCTACATGGCGCTGCTCATGGGCGCCTCGATGGCCGTGATCATGCTCAGTTACATGCTGCACATGCACGAGAGCCGGTCGGCCAACCTCACGATCTACCTCGCCAGCGCCGTGATCTTCGTCGCCTCGCTGTGGCTGGTGCGCAGCCAGGCGACCGTCGGGCAGGTGTCGTGGATGAAGGCGATGATCCCCCACCACTCGATCGCCATCCTGACGAGCGAACGCGCCCAGATCGACGACCCCCGCGTGCGCGACCTCGCCGACCGCATCATCGAGGCGCAGCTCGAAGAGATCGCCGAGATGCAGGCCTACATCGCCGAGCTCGAAGGGGAGTGAGCTTGGGGTCCGCCGCCCCTGCCTGGCCAGCGACGGCCGAGCGGACGACCGGAACGCCACCGCGCCATGACCGCCGCCGCGGCGGCGCGGATCGCCGTCCGTCAGTACCGGAAGCCCAAGAGGTTCCAGGCGTCCAAGAACCAGACGAAGGCGACCCCGGCCGCCACCACGGCGCTGTGGTGGACGCGCCCGGCGACGCTCCCCTCCCCACGGACCCACGATCGCACGGCCAGGAAGAGACCGATGAGCGTCAGGGCGCTCGCCAGCAGCCCGATCGCCAGGACGACCCTGAGCAGCGGCGGCACGCCGAACGCGATCTCCATGGGGTCACGGAGGACGACGGCGAGGCCCGCGATGAAGGCGAGGAACAGGGCGCTCGCGGCCCACGCCGTCGGCCTGGCCAGACGGGACAGCGTCGTGCCGCCTCGCCGCCATCGTCTCGTGAGGGGCCAGCCGATGACGGCGGACAGGAAGGCCACCACCGTAACGACGACGAGTCCGGCGTGGAAGCCGGTGCTCTGGTGCCACGCCAGCCTCTCGAAGGCGACGATGGGTTGGCTGTCGAGCAGCGCACGGACGATCCGGCCGTCGCCATCCTCGTGGAACAGCAGCAGGTCCTGCGAGGCGACCTCGCGGTACATGAGGGGCTCGACCGGGACCCAACGGGTCGTGCCGAACGTCCCCAGGTTCCTTGCGACCAGGCTGCCGTCGTCCGCGGAGGCGATCGATGCCTCCTGCAGGAGGCCGGCCAGCGCGTCGAGGGTGGTGTGGGCGACGCGCGTGGGACGGTAGCTGGCGGCCACGTCGGGGCGGTGCGCGCCGGGGTCCGCGGGCGCCACGTCGGGAGCCGCGTAGCGGAAGGCGAAGAAGTCGGCCACGATGTCCGCCGCGGCCGCCGCCCCGGCGGGCGTGTTGTAGGCGACGAACAGGCCCAGGTCGTCCTCGGGAACGAGGACCATCAGGCTGTGGAACGCCACGATGCCGCCGCCGTGGCCGATGGTCCGCCTTCCCTGGAACGTCTGCTCGATGAAGCCGTGCGCGCTGCCGCTCAGGCGCGGGTCCTGCGTGGCGTGGGTGCCGTGCATCGACTGCACCGTCTCGCTGCGCAGGATCGCGCCGCCTCCGAACGCGCCGCCTTGGAGGTGGGCGAGCATGAAGCGCGCCATGTCGCCGCCCGTCGCGCTCATCGAGCCGGCCGGAGCCAGCGGGACGTAGTCGAAGGATCGACGGACGAACGACCCGGCCGCCGCGTCGTAGCCGACCGCGAGATCGCCCTCGAGCGCGGCGGGCACGGGCTGGTGGCCGGTGCTGCGCGTCATGACCAGCGGCGCGAGGATGCGCTCCTCGAGGTAATCGTTCCAGGCCAGGCCCGACACCTGCTCGACGACGAGGCCGGCGAGGGCGGCGCCGTGGTTGGAGTAGGCGGCGGCCTCGCCCACCGGTCGGACCCGGGCAGGCAGGCCACCGTCCAGGAGGTCCGCCAGGGGCCGGACGGCATCGGGCGTGCGCGCGAACAGACCCACCGATCGGTCCTCGAAGCCGGCCGTGTGGGCCATGAGGTGGGCCATCGTCACCGGCTCGGGGTAGGCGTCCGGCACCCGCACCGTCCTCAGGTAGGCGTTGACGTCGGCGTTCAGGTCGAGGGCGCCCTGCTCGACGAGCTGCATCACCGCGGTCCAGACGAAGAGCTTGGTGATCGATCCGAGGCGAAACAGCGTGCGATTCGGATCGACGGGCGTCCGCGCCTCGAGGTCGGCGTAGCCGTACCCCCTGCTGAAGGTCGTCTCGCCGGCCTCGACGATCGTGACGACGGCGCCCACGAGTTCGTGCTCCTCGAACTGCGCCGCCATCTTGCCGTCGATGAACTCCTCGAGCGCGGCGGCGTCGGGCGCGGCCGCGACGAGCGCGTCGGGCGCGGCCGCCACGCGCGCGCTCGGCACGAGCGTCAGGAGCAGGAGCACCCCAAGGCACGCCGCGGTTCGCCTCATGGCCGTGGCCCCTGCACGCCGCAAGGACGGGTTCGCGGACCCCATGGTGTGCCTCCGTCGAGCCCACCCTCGCGTTCGCTCGGCGGTGGCGCCAGGGCCGAACGTCTTCGCGGCGGCTCGACTTCGCCGCGGGCGGTCCAACCAACCGTGACGGGTGGGGCCACGCCCATCACCCGCGATCGCGTGATCGGCCCTTAGGGTGAGGCCGTCTCACCGCGCGCCCTTCTCCACCGACCAGGCGTGCGCGACGGGACCGAAGGAGGCGAGTTCGCATGGCGAACATCCGCAACCACGCAACACCTGCACAGGGCACCCCCTCGTGGCCCCGCGTCACCGCAGTCCTCGCGACCGCGCTGGCGCTCCTCGCGCTGGCATCGGCGACGGTGACCGCCCAGGAGCCGCTGCCGAACGTCACGACCCTTGCCAGCACCCACGACTTCGCCACGACCGTCGAGCGCCTGGAGCAGGCGATCGCCGACGAAGGGCTCACGCTCTTGACGACGATCGACCACGCGGCCAACGCTGAGAGCGTCGAGCTCGAGTTGCTGCCGACGACCGTGTTCCTGTTCGGGAACCCGCGGGCCGGCACGCCGCTCATGCAGGCCGCGCCGACGTTCGGGCTCGACCTCCCGCAACGGATGCTCGTGTGGGAGAGCGAGGACGGCGACGTCTTCGTCACCTGGCGCGCCCCGACGGTCCTCGCTCACGAGCATGGCCTGGCGCCCGATCAGGCGCCGCTGCCGAACATCGCCGCCCTGCTCGAGACGTTGGCCCGGACGGCGGCGGGCGCCCCGTGACCTGAGCGGGAGGCGTCACCCAGGCGCGTAACGGCCGCGTCACGCTGCACCCGGTATCACACCGTTGGGCCACGTCGCGCCCAACGGAGGTGACGGCTGCATGGACGATCGAGCCAGCAAGACGAAGGAGACCCGACCCCAGCACCTGGTCGTCGGCGCCTCGGGCGCCCTGGGGAGCCGCGTGACCCGGCGGCTGCTCGCGGAGGGCGGGCGCGTGCGCGCGGCCTCGCGCGACCCGGCGCGCCTCGCCTCGCTGGCGGAGCTCGGCGCGGAACCGGTGCGTCTCGACCTGCTCGAGCCCGACCAGCTCGAGGCCGCGGTCGACGGCGTCGAGAACGTCGTGCTGGCCTCGCACGGGCTCGTGCCGCCGTCGCGCCGGAACACACCCGCGGCCGGCGACGGCGAGGGCGCGCGCCGCCTCGTCGACGCGGCGGCCGCCACGGGCGTGCGGCGGGTCGTGTTCGTGTCGGTGGCCGACGCCGACCGCGAGGCGACCGTCTTCGCCCGCGTGAAGCACGCCACCGAGCGGCACCTGGAACGCGCGGGCGTCGCCTGGACCGTCCTCCGACCGAGCATCTTCATGGAGAACCACGCGCTGGTGCTGCTCGGGGAGCCGCTGCGGGCGGGCAAGCCGGTGCCCTTCTTCGGTTCGGGCAGCGAGCCGCTCAACTGGATCTCGGCCGACGACGTCGCCGCCGAGGTCGTGCGCGCCCTGCGGGACCCCGACGCGGCGGGCGCCGTGCGCGAAATGCGCGGCGTCGACCGCATGAGCCGACGGGACGCACTGGCGCTACTCGAGCGCGCCGTCGGCAAGACTGCCCGGCGCCAGCACCTCCCCGTGCCCGTCGTCCGCCTGGTGCGAGCGGCGAGCGGCGCGCTGCACCCGGGCGTGCACGCCCTGGTCGACCTGGCCCTGGACGAGATCGCGCGCGGCGGCGACCCGCCCGACGAGGCCGAGCGGGCCGACGCGGTCGGGACGACGCGGGTGGCCGACGTGGTCGCGGCCTGGGCGCGCGACAGCACCGCGAGCGGCGCGGGCGCAGCCGCCTAGGCGATCTACCCAGCGACGCCAACGTCGAGCGCCGTACCGGCCGAGGCGCGCGGCATGGACGAGCGCGACCTGGCGGGCAAGCCCGCTGAGTTCGCCATGCCGTCGGTCCTGGTGCGTCTGACGTTCGAACGCAACCGCACGCTCACGTATCGAGACGGCTTCGGGCGTTCCTGACGGCGACCGCCTTCGCCTCCGCGGTCGTGCGCGCCCAGTTGGCCTGGACGTTGCGCCAGATCTGCCGGGCCTGGGCCAGGACGACCTCCGCCGACGCGCCGGGTGCCAAGGTTCCGACGAGGGTTGCCACTATGCTGGACGCACCGCACGGCGCGCGTCGAAGCCGCACGCACCGGCGGTCCCGCCCCTGGCTGCGCGCTCCAAGCCGTGCGTGGGGCGGGACCCCGACCCGGGTCCCTCATCGGGCACCGACGGAGACGGCGGCGAGCCATGCCCCACGAAGGCCTCGACATCCTCTACGTCAGCGGCTCCCTCGGCCTCGGACACGTCCAGCGTGACCTCGGCGTCGCCCGCGCGCTGCGCGCGCGATGCCCACGGGTCGACATCCGCTGGATCGCCGGCTCACCGGCGCGCGAGGCGCTGCTGGCGGCCGGGGAACGACTGGCGCCCGAGGCGCACGACTATCGCTGCGAGACGGACCTGGCAGAAGCGACGGCACGAGCGGGTCGTCTCAACCTCACGTCCTACACCTACCGAGCCTTGGCCGCGTGGCTCCACAACGCGCGTCTCATCGGCAGGGCCGCGCGCCGAGGTCGTTACGCCGCGGTGGTTGGTGACGAGACCTACGAGGTTCTCGTGGCGAACTTCTTCGGCGTCCGCGTCCTGCCGCCGGTTCCGTTCGTGATGATGTACGACTTCCTCGGCATGGAATCGACCAGCCACGGTGTCGCGGAGAACCTCGGCGCCTGGGCCCTGAACCTGATCTGGTCGCAGGAGTGGCGCGTGACCCGTCGCGGGCGGAGCGCCGCGCTGTTCTTCGGCGAGTTCGAGGACGTCCCCGAACGCCGGTTCGGCTGGCTGCTTCCCGAGCGCCGCCGCTACGCCCGGGAGCACATCGAGTTCGTCGGCTACGTCCTGCCGTTCGCGCAGGACGACGTGCCTGCGCGGAACGCGTTGCGGCGGCAGCTCGGCTACGGCGACGAGCCCGTCGTCGTCTGCTCGGTGGGGGGCAC
>CAZHCI010000037.1:16050-18468 GCA_964530905.1 uncultured bacterium | reverse complement strand
GTAGTGGCTCCAGAACGATCGCATCAGGCCGTGGCGATCGGCGGAGAGGCGTGGGTTCTCCGGGAACGTCGAGCTGCAGCATGCCCGCAGAAGCTGGGGGAGGTCCACAAAGAGATCGTTTCGGCGACTCGCCGAGCGCGTGGGTGCCGCCTCACGTGGAAGAACACGAATACTCGGCGACGTTTCGGTTGTGCTGCGGGCGCCGATCGCTTCTTGGGGCTGGTTCATGGGATCCAGAGACTCGTTGTGTACGTTAGAGCGGATAAACGCTTATGCGGCTATGATGTCCGCATGGAGCGTTGGACGATCAAGGTCAGCGAAGAGACCGACCGGAGCTTGCGCACCTATCTCGCGCAACACGGGGCGAAGAAGGGCAGCCTCTCCCGTTTCGTCGAGGACGCCGTCCAGGAACGGCTCTACGAACTGATGGTCGAGGAGGTCCAGGCCCGCAACGCAGGCGTTGCCGACGACGAGCTCGAAGCGCTCGTCGAGGACGCCGTGCAGTGGGCCCGCACAGGCGGCTGATCCGTGCGGGTCGTTCTCGACACCAACGTCGTCCTGTCCGGCATGTTGCGGAAGAACAGTCCCGCAGACCTTCTCAGGCAGGCCTGGGAAGAGCGCCGCTTCACCCTCGTCACCTCGGAATGGCAGCTCGAGGAGTTACGTCGTGTCAGTCGCTACCCGCGCTTGCAGCGCTACCTGAGGCCGCACGAGGTCGGAAGTCTGGTCGGCCAGATTCGACGTCGCGCGATCGTGCTGGAGGTTCTGCCTGCCGTCGAGGCTTCGTCCGATCCGGACGACGACCCCATCCTCGCGACCGCGCTCGCGGGTGAGGCGGAGTGGCTCGTCACGGGGGACAAGGGAGACCTCTTGACGATCGGCAAGGTGCGTCGCGTTCGCATTGTGACCGTGCGAGAGTTTCTCGAAATCCTGAACTGATCACAGCTCCCTATGACGAGCGCCGCCCGCGCGGCAGGGGATCCTCCGAAATCGCCACCCAGTTCTAGAAATGTGCGATGCACTTCTACCGGTGGTCGTGGCTCCAACCTCGAAGCGTGGTCGGGGGAACGTGCTTCCAGCGTCCTCTGCCGTTGGTCCGACCGGTGCAGTATCCACGCGCCCCCCCGCTGGTGAGCGTTCAGCTCGGGCTGGCCACCTGGATGTCTTCGGTGGGGCGGTTCTCGCCCTCGATGTGGATGCTGACGCGGTAGTCCAGGGCGGCGAGGAAGCCCATGAGGCGTTCGACGGAGAAGCCTTTGAGGTTTCCGTGCGTCAGGCGCGAGACGTCGGGTTGGCTCAGGCCTAGCCTCGAGGCGGCTTGCGTTTGCGTCCAGCCGCGCGTTTCGATTTCGTCGTAGATCCGGCTCGCCAGCTGCGCCTTGAGGTTTCGTTCTTGCGGGTCGGCGAGGCCGAAGTGCCGTAGCGACGTTTCGTGGCTGAAGGCCGTCCCGGCTTCGAGGTGGGTCCACAGCATGAGGACGGCCTCGCGTTCGTGGTCGCTGGGCGGATGGGCCGTGAAGCGGTGGATTCCGCTCTCTGGGCGTGCGATGAAGTCCGTCGCGAGTCGGTCGTGCAGGGCGGGCGGTCGCGCGCGGTCGACCTTGGGGCTCCCAACGGTCGCCACCGCGAGCGGCTCTCCGCAGGACCTCTGTGTGCGATGGTGCGCGCATGACACGACGTTTCGCACTTCTGGTCGCGGTTTCATGGTCGCTGGCGTTCGTCGGCCTTGCGCAGGACGAGGACGTCGAGTTCCGTGGCGAGCTGCCTGCGGCGATGCCGGACGGCACGGTGGTCGAGGCCATGATCCGCGACGACCCGGCGTCGCTCGGCACGACGCCCCTCGCGCGGGGTCGGGTCGAGGGTGGCTCGTTCAGCATCCGTCTGCCCGCCGAGCTGGATCTCGAGCTGCTGGGGGAGATGCGGGTCTGCGGCGCGTCGTCCGTGAACATCGCGTTCGTCCCCTATCTGGACGTGGTGGACGGCGAGGAGACGCTCGGGCAGTTCTGGCGCACGCCCCAAGCGCCAGGCGACTGGGGCATGTATGGACCCTCGAGCTACACCTACCTCGCCTACGTCGACGAACCGTTCGTCGCCGAGGAGGACTGCATGGGGGACCTGATCGACCTCGACTTGCAGCCCGGCTGGAACGTCTACTCCCGCATCGTGACCGAGAGCGGCTCGCTCACGACCAGCGCCGAGCCGCCCGCGGACTTCGTCTGGCGTTTCCTGCGCTGAGCGTGTACATCCCACGTCTCAGGACGTGGGATGGCATCGTCGTTCCTGCTTCAGCCCCGCGACACCACCGCGCGAGACGCGACTTCACGTCGTCGTCGTCCAGCGACCACCGTGGGTGCGCGACAAGGGCCGCCGCGAAGCGCGCTCGTCTACACTCGCCCCGCGGCGACCTCGCGTCCCGGA
>CAZHCI010000037.1:12419-15950 GCA_964530905.1 uncultured bacterium | reverse complement strand
GCGTCCCGGAGGCCGAGACGGTGCGCCTCGTCGAGCAGGTTCGGGCCGAGGACGTCTCGACGGCCGATCGGTCGGGCGCCGTGGGGAACGGGCGCAGTCGCGCCGTCTCAGGTATCGTCCCCCACGCGCGGCACGGCCGTATGCACGGTGCCGGTTCCGCTGCTGAGGGGACGTCCGCCCGATGACGAGGCGGACGACGGCCTCGAGCAGGACGCCGGTGTTCACGAGGATCCTGGTACCCACCGACGTCTCGCCCAGCGGCGACGCGGCGATCGCGCTGGTCCGCCGGAAGTTCCCGGACGCGGCGCCGCCTGCTGCACGTGCTCGATCCGCAACGGGTCGCCGATCCACTGGCCGGCGCGGCACTGGTCGGCGCGGCGCCCTTGCAAGCGGGGCGCGAGGCGCTCGCCGCCGAGCTGGCGGCGCGCCTCGACGAGCTGGCTCGCGCCTGGGACGAGCGGGTCGTCGAGGTGGGCGCCCCGGTCGAGGCGATCCTCGCCGAGGCGGAGGCGTGGCAGGCGAACCTGATCGTGATGGGCACGGCCGGACGGGACTGGCGCACTTCCTGAACGGCAGCGTGGCCGACCGGGTGGTTCGGCTCGGACGGCGACCGGTCCTGATCGCGCACGAGTCTGCCGACTAGCCGCGCGGCAGGGTGAAGCGCCCCTTGTCGGGCACGCGGTCGGGGTAGACGAAGCCCAGCATCCACATCAGCCACAGCGTCAGCACGCGGACGGGACGGACCAGGAGCAGCACCAGCAAGGTCCCGACGACGAACAAGGCGACCATCAGCCCGTCGAAGAAGCCGGAGCGGGGGATCACGACCAGCGAGATCGCCAGCAGCGAAGCCACCGTCAGGAAGAACGACAGCGGGATGGCGATCAGCTCGTCGCCCTCGACGCGCGCTAGGCACGCGCAGAGGAACGCCCCGAGCCGTGGCCGGTCGAAGCCCGGTCCGGTAGAGTCGTCGCGATGCGGTCCGCTCTGCGCGATCCCAGAAGGAGGTCGCTCCTCGTCGCCGCTGCGCTGGGGCTGCTGGGGATCGGCGCGCTGCAAGCGATGTACGGCCCGGCGTTCCCCGGCCTGATCGAGCGATACGGCGTCGGCGTCGACGCGGTGGGGCTGACCGTCGTGCTGAACTTCGCCGGATCGTTCGTGGCCACCGTCGCCTCGTCGGTCCTGCTGGTGCGCCTGGGGTACCGGCCCGTCCTGATCGGGGCGGGCGCGACGATGACGGCCGGCGTGCTGCTGGTCGCGCTGGCCCCGACCTGGACGTGGCTGTTGATCGGGGCCGCCTCCGCCGGGCTGGGCTTCGGCCTGTTGAACGTCGGGTTCAACCTTCTCGTCGCGAGGGTGTTCGCGCCGAACGCCGCCCCGATCCTGAACCTGATGAGCGCCGTGTTCGGCGTCGGCGCCGTGCTCGGACCGGCGGCGGTCGGTGCGGTCGGCGGGTCGCTGCGACTGCCGTTCGTGGCTCTCGCGCTGGTGGTGGGAGCGTCGACGATCGTGGCGTTCCGCGTGCCCGAGCCGGAGGCGGCGCCGCCGGCCGAGCCCGCCCCGCTCCCGTGGCTGGCCGCGATCGGGTTCGTGGTCCTCTACGCGCTCTACGTCGCGACCGAGTCGGGCGTGGGCAGCTGGGAGACGGTCCACCTCGAGCCGTCCCTGGGAGCCCGCTCGGCGGCGTTCATGACCAGCGTGTTCTGGATCGCGCTGACGATCGGACGTCTGGCCGCGATTCCGCTCAGCGCGCGCATCGAGCCGCGGACGCTGGTGCTGCTCTCGACCGCGGCCGGCTTGGTCGCGCTGGCCACCGCCCACGTGACCTCGTTCGCTCCGGTCGCGTACGCCGCGGCCGGACTGGCGCTCGCGCCGGTGTTTCCCACCACCCTCGCCTGGATCGAGCGGGTGTTCCCCCGCCGCAGCGAAAGGATCGTGCCGCTGGCGCTGGCGGTCGCGAACGTCGGTCCGGTGGCGGGGACGGCGGCGATCGGCGCCTGGGTGGCCCGCTCGGGGCCCAGCGTGATCCCCACCGCGCTGAGCGGCATCGCGGCCGGGCTGCTGGTGGTCGTGGCGTTGCTCTGGATTCGGACGAGGCACGCCTGAGCCGGTCGCCACGCGGTGTCCCGCGTCGATCTCGCGAGGCTCCAGCGTGCTCGCCGGGCGACGGCCGGCGGCCGCGCCGGCTTGCCCTATGCGGCCCGTTGACGGATACTGACGCGGCGGGCACGTTCCGTCCGCATCCCATCCTGTTCTGACCGCGCTCTTCGGAGCGCTCTTTTCACGGCGTCCCCGTTCGCGGGATCGGTGGCCGCCCCGGCGTCGTCGTGCGTCTCGCGACGAGCGTGCGCTTTCCGCACCCTCGCCGCGCCCTCGTTCCGCTCTCGCTCCAAGGAGCTCCATGGTCCAGACGCGTTCCACCCTCGTGCACCGCTTTCGAGCCGAATGGCTCTCCAACGTCCGCGGCGACCTGCTCGCCGGCGTCGTCGTGGCGTTGGCCCTCATTCCCGAAGCGATCGGGTTCTCGATCGTCGCGGGCGTCGATCCCAAGGTGGGGCTGTACGCCTCGTTCTCGATCGCGGTCGTGGCGGCGATCGCGGGCGGGCGGCCGGCGATGATCAGCGGCGCGACGGGCGCGATGGCGCTGCTGATGGTCACGCTGGTGGCCGAGCACGGCCTGCCGTACCTGTTCGCCGCGACGATCGTCACCGGCCTGCTGCAGGTCGTCTTCGGTCTGCTGCGCCTGGGGCGCTACATGCGCTTCGTGCCCAAGGCGGTGATGGTCGGGTTCGTCAACGCGCTCGCGATCCTGATCTTCCTGGCGCAGGTCGAGCAGTTCCGTGGCGCGCCCCTGTCGATCTACCCCTTGGTCCTCGCCGGCCTGGCGATCATCTACCTGCTGCCGCGCCTGACGTCCGCCGTTCCAGCGCCGCTGGTGGCGATCGTGGCGCTCACCCTATTCACGGTGGTCAGCGGCAGCCCGCTGGCGACGGTGGGCGACATGGGCGAGCTCCCCTCGGCGCTGCCGTTCTTCGCGCTTCCCCAGGTGCCGTTCACGCTCGAGACCCTGATGATCGTGCTTCCCTACGCGTTCCCGCTGGCGCTGGTGGGGCTGATCGAGTCGCTGCTGACCGCGAACATCGTCGACGACCTCACCGACACCGAGAGCGACAAGAATCGCGAGGCGCGCGGCCAAGGCCTGGCGAACGTCGTCACCGGCTGTTTCGGCGGCATGGCCGGCTGCGCCATGATCGGCCAGTCGATCATCAACGTCGGCAGCGGCGCGCGAACGCGCCTGAGCACCTTGGTCGCCGGCGTGTTCCTGTTGGCGATGATCCTGCTGCTGGGCGACCTGGTGCGCATCATCCCGATGGGGGCGCTGGTGGCGGTGATGATCATGGTAGCGATCAACACGTTCGACTGGGGCAGCCTGCCCGGCATGCTGCGGCACCCCAAGAGCGAGACGATCGTCATGCTCGGCACCGTCGGCGTGGTGCTGGTGACGCACAACCTGGCGCTCGGCGTCGGCGTCGG
>CAZHCI010000037.1:11020-12319 GCA_964530905.1 uncultured bacterium | reverse complement strand
GGCATCGGACGCGCCGTCGCGCACGCCTTCGCGCGGCGCGGGGCGCGGGTCGCGATCGGATTCCGCGCCGACGAGGCGGCCGCGAACGCCACGCTGGCAGGGCTGCCCGGCGGTCCGCACGTCACCGTCCAGGCCGACGTCGCCGACCCGGTGCAGGCCGAGCGGCTGGTGACGGACACCGTCTCCGCGCTGGGCGGCCTGGACGTGCTGGTGAACAACGCCGGCATCGGGGGCCGACACCGCGTCGACGAGGACGACTACGGCGCCTGGCAGGACGCCTGGCGGCGGATCCTGGCGGTGAACCTGGTCGGTCCCGCCAACGTCGCCTACGCCGCAGGGCGGCACATGATCGAGCACGGCGGCGGCCGGATGGTGTTCGTCTCGTCACGCGGAGCGTTCCGGGGCGAGCCGGACCAGCCCGCCTACGGCGCCAGCAAGGCGGGCCTGAACGCGTTGGCGCAGTCGCTGGCGCAGCAGCTGGCGCGCTACGGCGTGTTCGTCGGCGTCGTCGCGCCGGGCTTCGTCGAGACCGACCTCGCTCGGGAACGCCTGGCCGGTCCGCAGGGGGACGCCATCCGCGCGCAGAGCCCGCTGGGGCGGGTCGCGACGCCGGACGAGGTCGCGCACGCCGTCGCGTTCCTCGCGTCCGAGGGCGCGGAGTTCACGACGGGCGCGATCCTGGACGTGAACGGGGCGTCGTACCTGCGGAGCTGATCGCTCCCCGGCTGACCTCGCCGGCCTCGACCATCGCCAGGAACGCCTCCACCACGGCCGGATCGAAGTGATGGCCCGCGTTCTCGCGCAGGTGACGCGTCACCGCCTCGGCCGTCCATGCGCGCCGGTAGGGGCGATCGCTGCACAACGCGTCCCAGACGTCCACCACCGCGAAGACCCGGGCCGCCAGCGGGATCTCCTCGCCCGCCAGTCCGTCCGGGTAGCCGCGACCGTCCCAGCGCTCGTGGTGATGCGCCGGAACGTCGATCGCGTCTTGCAGGAACGAGATCGGCGCCAGCAGCTCCCGCGCGATCCCCGGGTGGGCGCGCATGACCTCCCACTCGTCGTCGTCGAGGGGCCCCGGCTTGTTCAGGATCCGGTCCGGCACGCCGATCTTTCCGATGTCGTGCAGCAGCGCGCCCCACCTGAGCGCGATCAGCCCGCCCTCGTCCACGCCCAGTCGCTGGCCCAAGGCGACCGTCAGGTCGGTCACGCGCTGGGCGTGACCCGCCGTCTCGTGGTCGCGCAGGTCGAGGGCGGCGGCCCAGCCGGCCAGCGTCTGCTCGTACGCCTCGGCTCGTTCGG
>CAZHCI010000037.1:0-10920 GCA_964530905.1 uncultured bacterium | reverse complement strand
TCGTTCGGACGTCGCCGTCGGCGCGGCGCAGGAGGACCGTCCGGTCCGCCAACCGCCGCTCGGCGCGCAGCTCGGCGAGGACCGTGCGCCACTCTTCGGGCGCGACCCACAAGCCGACGTCGGCGACCGTTCGGCCGACGACGTCGTCGCGGCGGTAGCCCGACAGCCGCAGGAAGCGGTCGTTCGCGTCCTCGTAGCGCTCCTCGCTCAGATCGGTGATCAGGATCCCCGCCGGGCTGGCCCGGAAGACCGCCTCGTACCGCATCGCCATGCGGCGCTCGGCCGCCTCGGCCGCGACCCAGCGCGCGCGCTCGCGCCGAATCAGCGCGAAGATCAGGACCGCGCTGGCGGCCACGAACCCCAGCCCCTTGATCGTCTGGACCCAGCTGAGCTGGGACGCGTTCCCGAACAGCGCCAGGGCCGCGCGGTCGCTGAGCAGGATCCAGACGGTCGCGGCGACGCCGTAGATCGTGGCGATCCGCGCTGCGGCATTCCCTCGAGCCATGGCCCCGACGGTACCAGGGCGCGGCCTCGCGCCGCCTCTCGGTGCGCCCCGGCGTGCGAGCATGGCGGTCATGGCCGCTCGCCTCCTCGCCCTGCTCGGCGCGATCACGATCTCGTTCTCGGCGATCCTCGTCCGCCTCGCGGAGGTGAGTCCCTCGACCGCCGCGTTCTTCCGGCCCGCCTACGGGCTTCCGTTCCTCGTGGCGATCGCACTGCTCCAGCGGGGCACGGCGCACCGCGCGCCCCGTGAGCGCCTGAAGGCCGTGGTCGCGGGGGCGCTGATGGGGGTCGCGTTCACGCTCTGGAACCACGCGATCGTCGCGATCGGCGCCGGTCTCTCGACGGTGCTGGGCAACACGCAGGTGGTGTTCGTCGGACTGGCCGCCTGGCTGCTGCACGGCGAGCGGCCGACCCGCGTCGCGATGGTCGCCGTTCCCGTGGTGTTCGCCGGGGCGGTCGCGACCAGCGGTCTGGGCGGCGGCGCCGCCTACGGCGAGGCGCCGCTGCGCGGGGTGGCGTTCGGCCTGATGAACGGCGTCGCCTACGCCGCGTTCCTGCTGCTGTTCCGCTCGCTGGGCCGGGGTCGCCGGCTCGCAGCGGGCCCGCTGGCGGACGCGACGTTGGGCGCGGCGGTGGTGACGCTCATCGCGGGCCTGGCGACCGATCCCGGCTTCGCGCTGACCCCGTCGTGGCCCGAGCACGGCTGGCTGCTGGCGACCGGCGTGGGCCCGCAGACGATCGGCTGGCTGTTGATCCTCTACGCCCTGCCCCGGCTGCCTGCGCTCGCGACCTCGGTGATCCTGCTGATGCAGCCGGTGCTGACCGTCGTGTGGGGATGGTGGCTGCTGGCCGAGGTGCCCTCGCCGGTCCAGCTGAGCGGGGTGGGCCTGGTGCTGGCCGGCGTGGCGCTGCTGAGCGTGGTGGGAAGCGCGCGACGTCCGGAGCCCAAGGACGACGCGCCGGTCCCCTCCCCGCTCACGTCCGGAAGATGACCCCTTCGCGCCGGAAGCTCTGCAGCGCGAACGCCAGCAGCGCCGCGATGAACAAGAGCATCGTTCCCCAGGCGGCCAGCACGTCCATGCCGCCCACCGCTCCGCCCAGCACGTCGTCCATGAGCACCATCACGTTCATGAGCGGCACCAGGTAGACGCCGCGACCGAGGTCCAGCAGGTCGGAGAACTGCAGCGCCAGGGCGGGCACGATCAGCAGGAACGTCATCGGCGCCACGTAGGTCTGCGCCTCCTTGAACGAGCGCGCGAACATCGCGACCGCGATGAGCATCGCCGCGACCGCGGCGGCGGTCAGCAGGGCGCTGCCCAGCAGGATCCACAGGTCGCTGGCGCCGATCGAGAACGAGCCGCCCATGGTGGCGACCATCTCGGTCGCCTCGTCGCCCAGCCGGGGCAGGAACACGCGCCTGAGAAGCGCCCCTCCGACCAGCACGCCGACGATCGCCATGAACGCGGCGCTGAGGCCGGAAAGGAGGGTGGCGACGAACTTGCCGACCACCACCTCCGAGCGGCGGACCGGGGCGACCAGCAGCGCCTCGAGCGTGCCGCGCTCCTTCTCGCCGGCGGTGGCGTCCAGGGCGGTCATCTGTCCCCCCGCGAGCGCCCAGACAGCGATGAAGAACGGGATGAGCCACGACAGCTGGCCGCTGCTCCGCTCCTGGGGCCGGCTGGCGTCGCGGGTCTCGACCACGAGCGGCTCCAGCAGCGCCGGGTCGACGCCCGCGCTCCGAAGCCTCTCGGCGACCAGGTCCTGGCGGTACGACTCGATCGCCTGCGACACCTTGCCTGCCGCCAGCTCGCTCTCCAGGTTCCCGGTCTTCCGCAGCAACCGGAGGCGGGGCACGTCGCCCGCCGCGACCTCCTCGGCGAAGCCCTCGGGCACCTGCAGCGCCGCCGCCACGTCGTCGTCGCGGACCTGGACCAACGCGTCGTCGGTGCCGATCAGCTCGGCGCGCTGCGCTTCGATCGCGGAGCGGAGCGCGCTCGGCAGGAACGCCTCGCCTTCGATCCCGATCCGGGTGAGCGACGCCTGCTCCCGTTCGAACAGTCCCCCGAGCAGGAGGGGGAGACCCAGCATCATCGTCGGCAGCAGCAGCACCGGGATCAGCAGGTTGCTGATGATCGCCCTGCGGTCACGGAGCGTGGACAGCACGTCCTTGCGGGCCACCGCCCACGCCATCGCCGGCCTCACGGCCGACCGTCCTCGCCCGCGTCGCGCACCAGGGCGAAGAACGCGGTCTCGAGGTCGGCGGCGTTCCCGGCCCGGCGCTTCAGCTCGTCGACCGTGCCCTCGTCGATCCACCGTCCGCGGTGGATCACGCCCACGCGGTCGCACAGCTCCTCGGCTTCGCTCATCACGTGCGTGGACCAGACCACGGCCCGCTCCCGACCCGCGGTCGCCCGCGCGAAGTCCAGCACTGCCCGTCTGGCCAGCACGTCCAGGCCGCTGGTCGCCTCGTCGAAGAACAGGACGGGCGGGTCGTGCACGACGGCGCGCGCGACCACGATCTTCTGCTTCATGCCGGTCGAGAAGTCGCCGCAGCGACGGTGCAGGGTGTCGTCCAGGTCGAGCAGGGCGTCGAGCTCCGCGATGCGCGACTCGATCGCGGCCGCGCTCATGCCGTACAGCCCGCCGAACCAGTGGAGCGTCTCCCGGCCGGTCAGGCGGTCGTACAGGCCCATGCCGCCGTTCACCACGCCGATGCGCTGCCGGACCTCCTCGCTCTGCCGCACCACGTCGAAGCCGGCGACCTCGGCGGCGCCCGCGTCGGGACGGATCAGCGTCGCCAGGATCCGGAGCGTCGTCGTCTTGCCCGCGCCGTTCGGACCGAGCAGACCGAACACGGTCCCCTGCTCGACGTCGAACCCCACGTCCCAGGCGGCGTGGATGCCGCCGAACGACTTGCGGAGGCCGTTCGCGTGAATCATGTCCGGAATGTACCGCGGGTCCAGCGATCGCGCCGCGGAACCCACGTCGACGCGTTTGCGGCGGTCGGGACGGCCCGCGGTAGCATGACGGCGTGGATCGCGACTACGCCGCCCTCGACGCGCATGCGCTGCTCCCCCGGCTCCTCCACGGGGTCGAGCGACCGGACGCGAGCCTGCGCCTGCTGGACCGGACCGTGCCCGCCCCGATCGTGCCGCTGGCCGAGACCTGGCGCGAGGAGCCGCCGCCCTGGCCGCTGGTGCGCATCGACGCGGACGACTGGCCCGGCGGTGACGGACCGGCGCAGGCCGCGGCGTTCCTGGTCCGGATCGAGGCGGGACGGATGGCCGACCTGGTGCCGCAAGCGCGGCGGCTGGGCGCGCTCGAGCCGGCCGGCGTGCTGCTGGACCTGACGCCCCTCGCCGACGGGCCGCCGTTCGGCGAGGTCGCCTGGCGTCCACGCCGGCGCGAGGAGCTCGCCGAGCTCCGTGCCGCCGCCGGCAGGCCGATGTGGCTGGACGGGGTCGCCAGCCCCGCGGACGCGGAGGTCGCGGCCGAGGCGGGCCTGGACGGCGTCGTCGTCCGCTCGTCGGTCGGCCGTCACCTCGGAGGACCGGCCGTGGCGGAGGTGCTGCCCGAGATCCTCGACACCGTGGCGGGCATGCTGGGGGTGTACGTGGGCGGACCGGTCCGTGGCGGCGTGGACCTGTTCCGGTACCTGGCGCTGGGCGCCGAGGCGGTGCTGCCCGACCCCGGGATCGAGCCCCGGCGGCTGGCCGCCGAGCTGGCGTACGCGATGCGGACGACCGGCTGCGCCACGCTCGAGGACATCGGCTACGAGGCGATGTTCGCGCCGCTCTGGGAGGAGAACGGGTGATCGCGTTCGTCGAGGGCGTCGTCGAGGAGGTCCGGACCGGCGCGCTGGTGGTCCGGGCCGGCGCCTGGGGGGTCGAGGCGCTGGCGCCCGCGTCCACGACCGCTACCGCCAGGGTGGGCCAGGTCGTGCGCCTGCACACCCACCTCGTCGTGCGCGAGGACGCCTGGACGCTGTACGGGTTCGGCGACGAGGTCGGGCTGAGGCTGTTCCGGCTGCTGCTCGGGGTCAGCGGCGTCGGGCCCAAGCTGGCGCTGGCGGTGCTCTCGCACCTGCCGCTGCAGGTGATCGCGAGCGCCGTCGTGAACGACGATCCCGCGCTGCTGGCCGCGGCGCCGGGGGTGGGCAAGCGCACCGCGGAGCGCATCGTGCTGGACCTCAAGTCGCGGATGCCGGACGACCTGCTCCTGCCGGCCGACGCCGACCGGGCCGCGCCACGCTCCGCGTTCGGGGCCGAGGCCCAGGACGCGGTCGACGCGCTGATCGCGCTGGGCTACCGCGAGGCGTCCGTCAAGGCGACCGTGGCGGAGCTGGCCAGCGATCAGCCGGACGCCGCCGCCGAGACGCTGATCCGCAAGGCGCTGGCCAAGATGCGCTGAGCGCGGCCCTTCCGACTTCTCCGGCCCCGCTCAGGCCCCGGTCAAGCCCCCAGCGCGGTGGCCGGGTCGACGACGTCCAGCTCGAACGCTTCGCCGACCGCGGGGTACGTCACCTGGCCGCGATGCACGTTCAGCCCGCTCAGGAAGCCGGGATCCCGCAGCAGCGCGTCGAAGCCCCTGGTCGCGAGCCGCTCCGCGTACGCCAGCGTCTGGTAGCTGAGCGCCCGTGTGCTGGTGTTCGGCACCGCGCCCGGCATGTTCGCCACGCCGTAGTGCACCACGCCGTCCACCACGTAGGTCGGCGCGTCGTGGGTGGTGGCGTGGATCGTCTCGACGCAGCCGCCCTGGTCCACGGCGACGTCGACGATCACGCTGCCGGGGCGCATCTCGGCCAGCAGCTCGCGCGGGACCAGCCGCGGCGCGCGGGCGCCCGGAATCAGCACCGCGCCGATCAGCAGGTCCGCCCGGGCGGTCGCGGTCGCGATGGTGCCCACGTTGCTCATCACCGTCTCGACCCGGCCGCCGAACACGTCGTCGAGGTACTGCAGGCGGCGGTGGTCCACGTCCAGCAGCGTGACGCGCGCGCCCAGGCCGACCGCCATCTTCGCGGCGTTGATGCCCACCACGCCGCCGCCCAGGATGACCACCTCGCCCGCCGCGACGCCCGGCACGCCGCCGAGCAGCACCCCGCGCCCGCCCAGGAACCGCTCCAGGTGGTACGCCCCCACCTGCGGCGCCATCCGGCCGGCCACCTCGCTCATCGGCGTCAGCAGCGGAAGCCCGCCCTGGCTCCCCTCGACCGTCTCGTACGCGATCGCGGTGGTGCCCGCCTCGATCAGGGCGTCCGTCAGCCCCCGATCGGCCGCGAGGTGGAGGTAGGTGAACAGGATCAGGTCGTCGCGCAGATGGCCGTACTCGGACGGTATGGGCTCCTTGACCTTCAGGACCAGCGACGCGGCCCACGCCTCGGCCGCGCCCTGAACGATGCGGGCGCCCGCCGTGCGGTAGTCCTCGTCGGGGAACCCGCTACCCAAGCCGGCGCCGGTCTCCAGGCGCACGTCGTGGCCGGCCGCGATCAGCGTACGAACGGCGGCCGGGGTGGCCGCCACGCGGTACTCGTGTCGCTTCGTTTCCTTGGGAATGCCGATGTCCATGGGGTCGCTCCAAGTCGCCGGAACCGGCGCGGGGTCGAGAGAATGGGCCGAGGGAATGGGCCGAGAGAACGGGTCGAAGACGCCTTCCGCCAGTCTAGCCAGCGCTCCCGTCGTCCGCGGCCGGTGTCCCCGGCGCGTCGCGCTCGCCTCGGGGGCCCGGCACGTTCCAGACGCGCAGCAGTCGCATTCCGCCGGGCGCGAGGTCCGCGATCGCCGCCAGCCGGCCGTGCGGATCGAGCAGCGCGACCGCGCCCTCGCCCGGAACCGTGCCCACCGGCAGGCGCTGCCCCTGGCGCACGCGGGCCGCGTCGTCCGCGCTCAGGCGCACGCTGGGCAGCGGCAGGGCGTCGGCCTCCGCCACGCCGGGATCGTCCGCCAGCGCGTCCAGCGACACGGCGTCCTCGAGGCCCACCGAGCCCACCCGCGTGCGCACCAGCCCCGCGAGATGGGCCGGCACGCCCAGCGCCTCGCCCAGATCCCGCGCGAACGCCCGGACGTACGTGCCGGCCGCCACCTCGACCGACAGCAGGGCCACCGGCAGCTTCGCCAGCGGCGGGGGGAGGTCGAACGTCCGACCGTCGGAATCGGGCCTCCAGCCGTCCGCGGTCGGCCCGAACCGGCGCGGCAGGGCGTCGCGGTCGCCGAACGCCAGCAGCTCGATCGTGCGGTACGCCGCCGGCCGCGCCGGCAACGGCGCCGCGTCGTCCCCGCGCCGGGCGGCGCGGTAGGCGGCCTCGCCGCCGGTCTTGATCGCGCTGAAGCGCGGCGGGACCTGCTCGCTCAGCTCCAGGAACCGGGGCAGCGCGCGCCGGATCGCGTCCGGGTCGGCCGGCTCCGGGTCGCCCCGCTCGGTGATCGGACCCTCGGCGTCCCAGGTCGGCGTCGCGGCGCCGAACGCGACCCACGCCAGGTACGCCTTGTCCGACCCCGTCAGCCAGGTCGACAGCTTCGTGGCGTCCCCGGCGAGCAGCAGCAGCACGCCGGTGGCCAACGGATCGAGCGTCCCCGCATGACCGACCCTGCGCGTCTTCAGCAGGCGCCGGGCGCGCGCCACGACGTCGTGCGAGGTGGGACCGAGCGGCTTGTCGACGGCGTGGACGGGCATCGCCGGCATGGTACCCGCGCAGCGTCTCGGCGAGGTGGCCGGAGCGCTGCTCGGCACGGTCCTCGCGGGCGCGGCCCGAGACGTGGGCGCGACGGGCCGCTCCCCCGGCGGACAGGCATGATGGGGGCATGCGACGCATCGTGTCCGCGCTCCTCTTCGCCGCCGCAGCCGCGTTCCTGGGCTCGGCGGCCGCGCAAGCCCCGGCGGAAGCGCCGTCCCTGCCAGGCGCCTGGGAAGGGTCCATCGATCCGGACGACCTCGACCTGTACCTCCGCATCCGGTTCGAGAGCGGTCCCGCCGGCCCGACCGGCGAGCTGGACGTTCCGCTCCAGGGCGCGGTCGACCTTCCCCTCGCCGCGATCGAGACGGGCGCCGACGGCACCGTCCGCTTCGCCGCACCGACGTTGCCCGGCTCGCCCACGTTCGAGGGGCGGTTCCGAGGCGACGACGCGATCGAGGGCGACTTCGTCCAGGGCGCCTCGTCGGTTCCGTTCGAGCTGCAGCGGGCCGGCGAGCCTCCGGCGGTCCGGACCCCGCCCGGCTGGGTGGGAACGTGGCGCGGCGTGCTCGCTCCGGAGCGGGCGCCGATGCCCATGGTGGTGACCCTGAGCTCCGACGAGGGCCGCTTGCGTGCCACGCTGGACCTGCCCAGCCAGGGGTTGACGGGGCTGGAGGCCCGGCCGCTCGTGGCCGCGAACGGGGCGGTGACGCTGAGCATCCCGGCGCTTCCCGCCGACGCGACGCTGGGACTGCGGCGACAGGCCGGAGCTCTGCAGGGAACGTTCCAGCAGGAGGGCGTGACGTTCTCGGTCACGTTCGTTCGTGACGGCGATGCGGCGGAGGGCTCCGAGGGGGAGGGCTCCGCGGCGGAGAGCGACGCCGAGCGGCCGCAGACGCCGCGCCCACCGTTCCCCTACGTCACGCACGAGGTCACGTTCGACGGCGCCGCCGGCGCCCTGGCCGGCACGCTGGCGTTGCCCGAGGGCGAGGACGCGTTCCCGGTCGTGGTGCTGCTGAACGGATCGGGCGCTCAGGACCGCGACGGGACGGTGCTGGGCCACCCGACGATGGCGGTGCTGGCCGACCACCTCGCACGGAACGGGCTGGGATCGCTGCGCTGGGACGATCGAGGCGTCGGCGGCAGCGAGGGCGAGCTGGGCACGGCCGGGCTGGACGGCCTGGCCGCCGACGCGACCGCCGCCGTGGCGTTCCTCGCCGGCCGGGAGGACGTCGACGGGCGGCGCATCGCCGTGCTGGGGCACAGCGAGGGCGGCCTGGTCGCGCCGCGCGTCGTGGCGGGCGACGCCCCGCTCGCGGCGATGGTGCTCCTCGCGGCTCCCTCCGCGCCCGGCCTGGACGTGCTGGAGCTGCAGAACCGCCTGATCCTCGGCCAGCGTGGGGCGGACGAGGAGGAGATCGAGGCGCAGATCGCGTACCTCCGGGCGCTCCACGCCGCGCTGTCGGAGGGCGATACGGACGAGGCGCGACGGCTGACGAGCGCGCGCGTCGACGCGCAGCTCGCCGCCCTGCCCGAGGGCGAGGCTCCCACCGGCGCCGCACGCGAGCGCCTCGTGACGGCGCAGCTCGAGGCCGTCGTGACGCCCACCTTCGGGGACTTCCTGCTGGCCGAGCCCGGACCCGTGTTGCGCCGCGCCGACGTTCCCACCCTGGCGGTGTTCGGACGTCAGGACGTGCAGGTCCCGGCCGTGCAGAACGAGGGCCCGATGCGGGCCGCGCTGCGCGAGGCCGGCGTCGACGACGCCACGGTCGTCACCCTGGGCGGGCTGAACCACCTGATGCAGCCCGCGCGGGTCGGAGGACTGGACGAGTACGCCACCATCCGGACGACCGTCGCGCCGGAGCTGCTGGACCTCGTGAGCGAGTGGCTGGGCGAACGCCTGCTGCGATGACCGCTCCCGGTCGGCGCGCGCCCCGGGCCGCGCAGCGCCCGGTCGTGGCCCTGAGCGTGCGCCTCGTCGCTCTCGTCGTCGCGATCGTCACGTTCGGTGCGATCGGCCCGGCGGTCGCCGGCGGCGCTCCCGAGCCCCGCGACGACCGTGCCCTGGCGGCGGCGGTCCCGCTGGACGCGGCCCCGGACCGCCCCTGGGTGCTCGACGCGGGCCGCGTGAGGGTGATCGCGCCCGACGCCGCCTCGGTGGACCGGATTCGCGAGGCGGCCCGACGCGCCGACGCCGCGCTGGCGACCGCGACCTCGTTCTTCGCGGTTCCGGCGCCCCACGTGACCGTCGTGATCGAGCGCGACGACGACGTGTACAACGCCTGGGTGGACCCGCTGGGCGGACCGGTCGTGACGGTGCCGCTGCAGCCGCCCTGGCCCGGCGAGGTGGGCTCGGGCGCGCCGGACCCGTTTCGCCTGCTGCTCGTCCACGAGATGATCCACGCCGTGCACTTCGGCGGCCGTCCCGGATCGCTCCCCGTCCCTACCGGCCTGGTCGGCGCCGACCTGCCGTGGCCGCCGCCCATGTGGCTGCTCGAGGGCGTGGCGGTCTGGGCCGAGAGTCGGGCGGTTCCGGGCGGCGGCGGCCGGCTGGACGATGCGGACGCCCGCGCCGTCGTCCGGGCGCTGGCGGACGGCGACGGCTGGCCCACGCTGGCCGACGCGGCCCGGCTTCCGAGCGAGGCGTGGCCGGGCGGACGGACGCGCTACCTGCTGGGGGGCGCGTTCGTGGCGCGCCTGGTCGATCGCGCCGGCCTGCCGGCCTTCCGCGACGCGCTGCGCCGGTTCGAGACGGCGCCACCGTGGACCGGCTTCGACGACGCCTGGCGCGAGGTCGTCGGCGGCGACCTCGCGGCCGAGTGGGCCGCGCTGCGCGCGCAGCTGCGCGCAGAGGCGAGGGCGCTGGAGGACGAGGTGGGGGAGCGGCTGGTCGATGCATCGGCATCCTCGCCGGCATCCTCGCCGGCATCGTCGCCGGCCCGCTCTCCGGACGGCACGCGACTGGCCTGGCTGGAGGGGCGGACGGTGCGCGTCGCGACGTTCGGGTCCGACGGGGAGCTGTCGGAAGCCGCGGCCGTGCAGCTCCGTTCCACGCCCCGGAATCCCGCTTGGCGCGATGCGGACACGCTGGTCTACGTCCGGCTGCGCGACGGACCGTACGGGCGGTACGGCGAGCTGCACGAGCTGAGCCTCGCGACCGGTACCGAGCGCAGGCTCACGCACGGGGCTCGCTCCCACGCCGCCGCGCCGCTGTCCGACGGCTGCATCGCGTTCGTGCGCGACGACGGCCTCGGACCGTCGAGCGTGCGGCGCTGGTGCCCCGGCGGGCCGGAGGCCGGCAGCGACGTGTGGTCGGCGCCCCGCGGCGTCCGGATCGTGGGCCTGGCCGCGTCGCCGGCCGGTCGGGTGGCAGCGATCCTGGATCGCTCGGGCCGGCGCGTCCTGGTCGCATGGCCGGGGGTCGGCGCCTCGGCCGACGGACCGTCGGAACGGTGGCCCGAGCCGGACCCGATTCCCGTCGCGCTGGACGGCGCCTTGCGCGATCCGGCCTGGGAGGGCGAGTCGGCCGTCTGGCTGGTCGCGCCCGCGGACGCCGACAGGACGGGGGCGTGGCGCGTGGAGGTGGCGACGGGCCGCGCCGAGCTGCGGGCCGCGCCTCGCCACGGCGTGGTGGACCTGACGCCGGGCGTGATCGCCGCCCGCCGTGCCGGGGGTCCGGTGCTGACGCGCGTCGTCGACGCGCCGCTGCGGACCGTGGCCGGTCACGTCGAGGACACGGCCTTCGAGCC
>CAZHCI010000036.1:11497-18520 GCA_964530905.1 uncultured bacterium | reverse complement strand
AGCCGGCCTGAGCGAGCGGCTCCCTAGCTGCGCGTCCGCACCAGGATCGGTCCCGCCACCAGCCCGAACGCGAAGCCGCCGAGGTGCGCCCACCAGGCGACGCCCGCCCCGCTGACGGGACCGACCGCCAGCGTTCCGCTGGCCTCCACGAGGTTGATCAGCGCCCAGTACCCGATGTACAGCCAGGCCGGCAGCCACCACAGGTGGAACCGCGGGATGCGCATCACCAGGCTGGCGATCAGCCACGGCAGGAACAGCGGAACGACGAACGCCTGAATCTTGCGCGAGGGGAACCACACGACGTACGCGCCCAGCACCGCGCTGATCGCACCGGACGCGCCCACCATGGGAAGGCGCGACCCGGGCTGCACGAGCCCGTGCACCAGCGCCGCTGCGGCCGCGGCCGCCAGGTAGAACAGCAGGAACCGGCCCGAACCGAGCCGCTCTTCGATGTTGTCGCCGAAGACGCCGAGGAAGAACAGGTTGCCGATCAGGTGCAACGGATCGGCATGAAGGAACGCGTGGAGCAGCAGGCTGGGAAGCCGCGACGCGGGACCTTCGAAGAACGCGTCGGGAATGAACGCGCCGGTCCGGTTCAGCGTGAAGGCGACGTCCTGACCCAACAGACCGACCTGGACCAGGAACGCGACGATGCTCGCGCCCAGCAGCGCCCACGTGACGGGCGCCGGCCCACGCCGGGGGTTGAGGTCCCGAATCGGCAGCATGCCGGGGTCAGCGCCGCTTCACGACGTCGCTGACGGTCCGGTGCTTCACGATCGCGTCGGCCTCCACCTCGCCGCGCAGCATCGCGCCGGCGTAGACCGCGGTGCGCGCACCGATGATCGTCCCTGGCGCCAGCACGGCGTTGCATCCGATGTGGACGTCGTCGCCCAGCGCGGCCCCGAACTTGCGGAGTCCGGTCGGCTGGCCCGCGGCCAGAACCTCGCTCCCGTCGTTCTTGAGGTTCGCGATCTTCACCCCGGCGCCCAGGTTCGAGCCGCTGCCCAGCACGCTGTCGCCGACGTAGTTGAAGTGGGGCGCCTTGGCGCCGGGGAGCAGCAGCGCGTGCTTCACTTCGCTGGCGTGACCGACCTTGGCGCCGTCCGCGATCACGCACCCGCCGCGAACGATCGCGGCGTGCCCGATCTCGGCGTTCGCGCCGATCCACGCGGGACCGCGGATCCAGGCGAACGGCCCCACCTGCGCGCCGGGACCCAGCCGCACCCACCCGTCCACGATCGCGGTCGGGTGGACCCTCGCGGGGCTCGCCCGGGCGTCGGCGGGAGCATCTTCGAGGGTCGGGTCCCCGTCTTCCGCATCGGCGAGGAACGCGTCGAGGGCGCCCAACACGTCCCACGGACGCTCGGGCACGAGAAGCGACCGCAATGCCTCGGGAACGCGCTCCAGATCGAACAGCTGGGCGGTACTGGCCATGACCGGAGCATACCGCTCCAGGTCGCCCGGGCCGGGAGGCGCCCTGCCGGATCGCCGTACCGTCGCCGTCCGCGACGGGGGCCGGATACACTCGCGCATGCTGCACTTGATCCACAACCCCGTCGCGGGTCGGGGACGCGCGCGCGACGTGGCGAGCGTCGTTCAGAAGCGCTTGGCGGCGCACGGGATCGAGTCACGCGTGTGGACGACGCGGCGGCCCGGGCATGCGACGGAGCTGGCCCATCGCCTCCCGGCCGACGCCACCGTCGTCGCCGTCGGGGGCGACGGCACGACGCACGAGGTCGCGAAGAGCTGCATCGGGAACGGTCGGACGTTGGCCGTGGTGCCCGTGGGGTCGGGCGACGACTTCGCGCATGCGCTGGGCCTGCCGAGGGGCCGGATCGATCTCGCGGTCGAGGCCCTCGTCGCGGGTCGCGTTCGCACGATCGACACGGGCGTGTGCAACGGCGAGCCGTTCGTGAACGCCGTCGGCGTCGGGTTCGACGCCGAGGTCGGGCGCCGCGTCGGCGAGGCGCCGCGGTACCTGCGTGGGATCGGCGCGTACCTGTGGTCCGTGGCGGTGTCGCTTCGCGATCTGAAGCCGGTCGTCGCGACGATCGTGGCGGACGGCACCGCCGTGCACCACGGTCCATGCCTCCTGGCGTCGTGCCAGAACGGTCCCCGCACCGGTGGCTCGTTCCGGTTCGCGCCGACGGCCGTTCTGGACGACGGCGTGCTGGAGCTCCTGGTGGCGGGCGACGTGCGGCGCTGGGGAACGCTGGGCCTGTTGCCGCGCGTCCTGGTGGGGCGTCACCTGAGCCATCCGAAGGTCCGGCACGTTCGGGCCCGTCGCGTGTCGATGACGTGGGAGGCGCCGCGCGACTGGCACACCGAGGGCGAGACGTTCGTGCCCGCCTCGAGGTTCGAGATCGAGGTCCGCCCGGCCAGCCTGCGCGTCGTCGCGCCCTGACGACCTGTCGCCTCGAGCATCACGAAAACGAGCCCCGCCGAAGCGGGGCTCGTTCGTTCGCGTGCGGCCTAGGCCGCGTGCGGGTGCTGCTCGATCAGAACGCGACCGAGTAGCTGACGCCGAACGCCTGGGCGGAGGTTTCGCCGCCGGCGTTGTCGACATCGCTGTCGTGCGAGTACACGCCGTAGCTGATCATGAGGTCGTAGTAGTTCCACTCGACTTCGTAACCAGAGACGGAGGTCGTGAGGCCCGTGTTGGCATCTCCTTCGGAGATGTCGGTGCCGGCGTCACCAGCGATGTCGCCGGTGATGTTGGTGCCGGTGTACGAGCCGTAGCGGGCGGTGAGGCTGCTGTAGGGCAGCAGGAACTCGCCGAGGTTGAGGCCGACGGCCCACTGCATCTGCGTCGCCGTGTAGACGTCGAGATCCGTGTGGTCGTTCGTCCGGTAGTTCACGGCCGCTTCCAGGCTGGGCTGGAAGATGACGTCGAGCGGCTGGGTCGCGAGACCCGTGCCGACCATGAGCTCGACCGTGTCGTCGGTGCCGGCGTCCGTGTCGTTGATCGACTCGTACGAGACGTACGGGGTCAGCTCGACGATCGAGACGTTGAGGCTGTAGTCGGCGGCCGCGTAGATGCGGGTCTCCGAGAAGTCCTCCGTGAAGCGCTCGTAGGCGAACTCGAGGTTCAGGTTCGCGATCAGAGCGTTGTCGGCGCCACCGTCGTGCTCGAGCCCGACACCGAAGCCGGTCTCGTAGTCGTTGTCGTCGCGATCGGCGGCGCCGGCGTCGTCCGCGACCGCGCCGTTCACGCTGACCTGGTCGTAGAAGCCGCTGACGCTGAAGGCACGGAACAGGTTCGCCGTGGCGTCGACGCCGAAGGCGCTGACGTCGTTGCCCGCTGCGACGCTGTAGCTGTCGAAGTAGACGCCGATGTCGAAGATGAACAGGCCG
Organism: uncultured bacterium; assembly: GCA_964530905.1. Lineage (GTDB taxonomy): Bacteria > Deinococcota > Deinococci > Deinococcales > Trueperaceae > SLSQ01. The sequence goes on along the minus strand of CAZHCI010000036.1, from coordinate 15,166 downwards.
AGGCCGGCGTTGACGCCGAAGCCGGTCTGGTCTTCCTCGAACGGGAAGTCGTCTTCGTCGAGCAGGGCGCCGCCGGTGAGGGCCGCGTCCCAGCCGTCCGCGATGTCGCGGTAGTTCGCGCCGAGGTCGATGCCACCGAGGATGCCCAGGGTGGTGTCGGCGGTCACGAACAGGATGCTGTCGTCGTACGCGGGGGCGTCGCTCGAGGCGCTGGCGTACTCGGCCGCGAGGTCGAGTTCGAGCGTGCCGAGCTCCAGCATGGCGGTGGCGTCGAGACCCCAGACGGTGTCGTTGACGTTGTTGCCCAGGTAGTCGCCCTTGTCAGCGGTGTTCACGGCGTTGCGAACGTAGCTGAATCCGCCCGTGAGGCCGTCGATCGGCGACAGGGTGCCGCGGATGCCGGTGGCGACGTAACCGTCGGTCACGGCGTTCGTGAGGTAGGCGACCTGGAGGGTCGGGTCGAGGAACGCGAGGAAGTCGGGCGAGCCGACGGTGGCGACGAAGCCCACGTCCTCGAGGTTCAGGGTGTAGGGGGTGAAGCTGCCGGTCACTTCTTCGCCGAAGGCGAAGGTGAGCGGAGAGGCACCGATCGGGTCGAAGGTGGCGGTGAACTCGTCGAGACCGAAGGCGTAGAATTCGTCGCCGTTCTGGTCGACGTACTCTTCGAGGGTGAAGTCGATCACCGCTTCGAAGCTGTTCAGGCCACGGGGGCTGCCTTCGCCGTCGAAGCCGAAGCCGGCGCCCAGCTCGATCGAGATGTCGGCGGTGAAGCTGCTCTCGTACTCGATGTCGGCGCGGTCCTCGGCGTACTCGCCGGGCTCGTCGACTTCGTCGTCGTCGCCAGCGAGCTCTTCGTCGGTACCGCTGCTGAACACGGAGGTGCCGATGTCGCGCATCATGCCCACGCCGTAGGCGCGGTCGATGTCGAACAGGGCGAGGTCACCGTCGGCGCGACCCACGAAGTACTCGAGGTCGATCGTGCCGGAGATGCCCAGCGGGTTCTCTTCGAGCTCGGTCACGCGGGCCTGCAGGTCCGCGATGTCGGCGCTCTGCTGCTCGTCGCTGGCCTCGAGGCCGGAGACGCGGTCGCGCAGGGCGACCTGGTCGCGGCGGAGCAGGATGACGAACTCGCGGATGTTGGCGATGTCACCCTCGAGCGCGGCGAGGTCTTCGTTCGTCGCCAGGCCGGTGGTGTCGGTGCCCATGCCCTGGAGGGCTTCGATCTGGTCGCCGAGGATCTGGACCAGCTCGTTGAGGGCGGCGATCTCCGAAGCGTTGGCCTGAGCGGTGCTCTGAGCCGAGTTCGCGCGAGACTGCGCGTCGTCGGCCGTGGCCTGGGCAGCGTCGGCGGTGGCCTGCGCGGTGTCGGTCGCGACGCGCTGCGAGGCGATCTGGTTCTGCAGATCGCGGAGCACGGCGGGATCGATCTCGGCGGTCAGGTCCATCTCCTCGATCATCGCTTCGAGCTCGGCGATGCTCGCGGTGTTGGCGGCGGTGTCGTCGGACAGGCCGGCGATGGCGCCTTCGGCGGCCGAGAGGCGGACGCCCTGTGCGGCGACGTCGGCAGCGAGTTCCTGCACGGCGTTGCGCAGCGAGGCGATGTCCTCGTCGGTCATGGCCAGAGCGGCGTCCATGTTGGCGTTGACGACGTCCAGCATCCGGCTGATGACCAGCGCGGCCTGGTAGCGGGTGAAGGCTTCGTTCCCACGGAAGGTTCCGTCGGGGAAGCCGATCACGATGTTGAGGTCTGCGATGCGCTCGACGGCGTCGCCGGCCCAGTGGCCTTCCGGGATGTCCGGGAAGGACTGAGCGAAAGCGCCGCTGGCGAGGCCTGCAGCCAGAATGGCGATGAGTAGCTTCTTCATGTGTGTTTCCCCTTGAACAACTGGATTCGAAATCGTTCGACGGGGTCGGGCCCTGAGCACGTCGCAGCCGAGAGTGTCCGTGTTTCCTCGTCGGCGTTCAACAGGTCGGTGGACCTTCGTCCGTCGGGGTCGTGCGTCCATTCGCGAAGCCGGTTCAAGAGAAGCACCTCCTTCCGGTACGACTCCGCGGACATACGAAACCAAGGGTGAGTATGGCATGCAGCCCGGGTCATGTCAACGGAATGAAGTTGTGATGAGAAGGCGTCCGTAGCGTCCCACACGGTATTACGTGCGCTTGTGAAACGTACCACTCAGGAATTTCTCATCTATGGCCTTCCCATGAGAGGTGGTCCGGCATGCCGCGAGTCCGCGCCGCGGCCGCCTCTGCGGCGTCGGCTCCGCTATGATTCGAGACCATGCCCCGTCCCTCGGTTCCCAGCGCAGAGGCGTTGCTCGACGAACGCCTCGAGGTCCTCGACCACGGCTTCGTCAGGCTCGTCGACTACATGGGCGGCGACGCCCGCATCGTGCAGTCCGCCCGGGTCAGCTACGGCGAGGGCACCCGCACGGTTCGCGAAGACGCCGCCCTGATCGACTACCTGCTGCGCCACGCGCACACCAGCCCGTTCGAGCAGGTCGTGATGACGTTCCACCTCAAGATGCCGATCTTCGTCGCCCGCCAGTGGATGCGCCACCGCACCGCCCGCGCGAACGAGATCAGCGGCCGCTACTCCGTCCTCCCGGGCGAGTTCTACCTGCCCGCCCCGGAGCAGCTGCGCCCGCAGTCGCGCACGAACAAGCAGGGCCGCGCCGACGAGACGGTCCCAGAAGAGCTCCAGGAGTCCGTGTTGCGGCTGCTGAGGACCTCGCAAGCGGGACGGTACGCCGAATACGAGTCGATGATCGAGGACGGCCTCGCCCGCGAGCTCGCGAGGATCCACCTGCCGCTCTCGCTCTACACCGAGATGTACTGGCAGATCGACCTGCACAACCTGATGCACTTCCTCCGCCTCCGCATGGACGACCACGCCCAGTACGAGATCCGCGTGTACGGCCAGGCGCTGGCGCGGTGCGCCCGGGCGGTGGCGCCGCTGGCCTACGAGGCGTTCGAGGAGCACGTGCTGCACGGGCGCCGCCTGTCGCGCAGCGAGCTCGCGATGGTTCGCGAGGCGTTGGACGAGCGGGTGCTTCGCGCGGCGCTGGCCGGCAGCGGCATGCGGGCCAGTCGCAGGCGCGAGCTGCTGGACAAGCTGGGCCTTTCCAGAACCGCGCCCCAGGACGTCGCGACGGGCGACCGGACCGCCGAGGGGACGGACGACCGGACCGACGCGGACCCCAGCGGCTAGTGCGCTACCGGATCGTCGCGGTCGGCAGCCCGCCACGGGGGTTCCTGCGCAGCGGCTGCGCTCACTACGCGGACCGCCTCGGACGCCTGGCCCCGATCGAGGTCGTCGAGGTCCGGGAGGGTCGCGGCGCGGACGCGGACGCGGTCCGGTTCCGCGAGGCGGAGGCGCTGAACGCCCGGGCCGCAGGCCGCATCGTCGCCCTGGACGAGCGCGGGACGTCCTGGACGACGCGGAAGCTGGCCACGCACGTCGCCGAGCTGGAGCTTCGCGGGACCTCGCGCGTGAGCCTGCTGATCGGCGGGGCCGAGGGGCTGGATCCGGCGCTGCGCGCCGCGGCCGACGAGCGCTGGCGGCTGTCCGACCTGACCCTGCCGCACGACCTGGCGCGCCTGGTCCTGCTGGAACAGCTCTACCGGGTCGAGACGATCAGGGCCGGCCACCCGTACCACCGCGACTGA
>CAZHCI010000036.1:5926-11397 GCA_964530905.1 uncultured bacterium | reverse complement strand
CGCCCCGCGTCGATCGCGGCCCACACCGCCAACAGTCGGCTGGCGACGCTCTCGAGCGCGTCGAAGGGCGGCTCGAGCTCGCGCTGGGCGCGCCACGCCAAGTGCCGTCCGCCGCACGTCACCGTCGCCTCGGGCAGGTCGTCGTCGCCAAGCAGCCGCAGCAGCGAGGCCCGCACCGGGACCGTCATGAGGGCCGCGGCGGGCCCGGGGTCGCGCGCGACGACCCCGACCGTGTCGTCGAACGTCTCGTCGCCGCTGGGCGCCAGCGCTCCTCCCGAGCGGCTGGCCTGCAGCGAGGCCAGCAGCGGGTGCGACCGCGGAAACGCGCGCCAGGCGACCTCGGACACCGTCTCGGCGCCACGGAGGACGACCCGGGCGCGCCGCTCCTCGGCCCCGCGCCGCGGCGGCTGACTGCGGACGTGCTCGAAGATCAGAAGCTCGGGCTGGCCGCCGCGCCGCAAGACGTGCAGCGAGTCGACACGGCCGGTATCGACGGCCAGCTCGGCGCGCAGACTTTCCGCGTCGGCGTCGTCGAGCCGCTCGAGCTCCAGCCGCGCAGCGAGGTCGCGCCAAGCCCCCTCGCGCGGATCGGGGCGTTCCTTGCGCCTGAAGAACATCGCGCTCAATGTACTCCACGAGCGGCCCAGGGGGGCCGAGACGACCGGCCGGCCGCACGCCTGGCCGGAGAAGAACCCCGCCTCGTGGCCTACAGGTTGAAGCCGAACATCCTCATCTGCTTCTTGCCGTCGTCCGTCATCTTGTCCGTGCTCCACGGGGGCGACCAGACGAACTCGACGTTCACGCGCCGGACGCCCTCGACCTTCATCGCGGCCAGCTCGGCGTCGGCTTGGATCATGTCCTGCACGGGACAGCCCATGCTGGTGAGGGTCATGTCGATGTCGACCACGCCGTCGTCCCCGACGTCGACGTTGTAGATGAGGCCGAGGTCGACGACGTTCACCGGAATCTCCGGGTCACGGACCACCTTGAGCGCCTCGAGGATCTCCGCTTCGAGACGTTCCTTGTCGGTCGTTTGGGCGGTGTCGCTCATGTCGACCAACCTAGCAGACCCTCGGCGGCGGGCCGGTCGCGGCGGCTGCGCTGCTCAGTCGGTCTCGCCGGGCAGCGCTCCGCGCTCCGGCCCGAGGATCCGCCGGATCGCGTCCTCGGCCTCGCCCACGTCCGCGGCGAGCTCGTTGCGGACCGTGACGACCCGCTGCTCCAGCGCGTCGATCCGCTCGGCGTCGCGATCCTCGCTCTCCGCGATCGCCTGCTTGATCGCGTCCTCGGCGCTGCCCACCCGCTCGTCGATGCGCTTCTCGAGCGAGGCGCCCCACGCCTGGACCGCGTCGCGCACCTCGGCGACCTCCTCGAGCTGACGGGCGTCCAGCCGAGCACGCGCCTTCTCGAGCTGCTTCTCCAGATGCCGGATCTCGCGCAGCTGCGCCGCCCGGTCGAACAGCGAGCCCGCGAAGAACACGACGGCCAGACCGAGCGTGACGCCCAGCAGCACCAGTCCGACGGGCACCTCGAGCCGCAGCGCCAACAGGTCGACGGGCAGCGGCGTGGTGAGCGTGGGCCAGTTCACCGCGGCGAACAGGACGAAGACCAGCACCAGCACGGTGAGGAGGATGCCGCGCGCTCTCATGCGCTCATCCTACCCGCGTGCCGGCCGCGAGCCCGAATCGTGGCCCCGGACGCCGGCCACGGCGCCTCACCAGTCGGCGTAGCGATCGCGGTGCACGACGAACACGAGCGTCAGCGCCACCAGGGTCGACACCAGGCTGGTGCCGCCGTACGACACCAGCGGAAGCGTGATGCCGGTCACCGGCGCCAACCCCAGCGTCACGCCGACGTTCACGAGCACCTGGAACCCGATCAGCGTGAGCACGCCCATGATGATCAGCTGGTCGCGCTCGTACAGGCACTCGCTGGCCATCGCCACCAGACGCCAGAACAACAGGCCGTAGAGGATCAGCAGAACGACGGCGGCGAGGAAGCCGCCCTCCTCGGCCAGCACGGGAAAGATGAAGTCGGTGTGGCGGTAGGGGATGAAGCCCAGCTGCGACTGCGTGCCCTGGCCCCAGCCCTTGCCGGTGAGGCCGCCCGAGCCGATCGCGATGGTGGACTGGATCACCTGGTAGCCGGAGCCTTGCGGATCGGCGGCCGGATTCATGAACGACACCAGCCGCGTCCGCTGATGCGGCGCCAGGGACGGCCACACCACGCTCGGGAACAGCACCGCGAACACCAGGCCGAACGCCGCCAGGTGCCTCCACGGCACGCCGCGGACGAGCATCATGCCGCCCCCGATCGCGGCCAGCACCAGCGCGCCGCCCAGGTCGGGCTCCAGGAACACCAGCGCGAACGGCGGCGCCAGCAGCGCCAGCGGCCGCAGGTACCCCATCGGACCGGCGATCGGTCGGTCGTGCAGCACCGCCGCCAGCGCCAGGATCAGCGCCAGCTTGGCCAGCTCGGAGGGCTGGAAGCCGGGAAGAGGACCGAGGTAGAGCCACGACTTCGCGCCGTTGACGCGGGTCCCGAACAGCTGCACCAGCACCAGCAGCGCCATCGAGGCGACGTACAGGTGCGGCACGAACCGGAGGATGCGGCGTTTGCCGAGCCACATCATCACGCCCGAGGTCGCCAAGCCCACGCCCAGGAACGCCAGCTGCCGCACGAACTCGCCGCCGGGCGCCGCGCTGGAGAGCGTCAGCAGCCCGGCGCCGAGAAGCAGCAGGACCAGGACGGGGAGACTCGGATCGCTTCGCACCATGCCGACCGCAGGCTACCAACCGTAGGCGCGTGCCCGGGTGAGCCGGGAGAACGAGGTGGACGCGGCCGACGCGCGGAGGGGGGCGCGCGGCGGCGGGCACGCGGTAGCGGGAACGCGGCGCGCCGAGACTCAGCGGGCCGCCCGGTCGCCCCGCCGGCCGACGCCGATGCCGGGCGGGACCCACGGTCGCGCCGCCCCGGTCCAGCCCCACCACTCGACCGCCAGCAGCACGACGACGAGCCCCAGCAGCCACGGCGCGATCTCGCGCCGCATCGACGCCTCGGTCCGAACCGCCATCGCGTCGTCGTCGTCGGCGGGCTCGACGGCGCCGCGCTCGAAGGCGCCCGGGCCGGGCAGCCGGGTGACCTCCGCGTTCGACAGGCTGGCGTGCACCGTGCGGCCCTCGGTCCGGTACAGACCGGGCTCGTCGGCGACGGTCACCTGCGCGCCGTCGCGGCTCGCGCCCACGGGCAGCTCGGCTCCGAGGGCGACCCTGTCCTCGCTCCGCACCGCGTCGACGAGGTTCACGACCAGCGTCGGAAACGCCGGGCGGAGCGTGAGGTCGCCCCGCACGGGATGGAACGCGAACCGCCACACCGGTCCCTCCGGTCGGTCGCGTCGCTGCAGCAGCGCGACCGCCTCGCCCTCGGCCTCGCCCTCGCCCTCGGCCTCCTCCGGCTCGGCCTCGTCGGCGGGAGACGGCGCCGCGACCTCGCGCACGCCGCGGATGAGGGTCGTCCACCCCTCCTCCTCGCCGAACGGCGCAGGATCGAGGTGCGCCACGACCAGCTCGCTCAGGTCCACGAAGCGCAGCAGCGGATCGGCGCGGTCCCAGCTCAGGATCGTCGCCGCCACCGCGGACGCGTCGCGGTCGGGAAGCAGGACGGTCGGCCCGGTGGCCGGCGGCTGGGCCAGGCGACCGTGCACGATGCGCAGGTCCGCGTCCTGCCCCGCCGCGGCGGAGGTCACGCGCACCTGAACGCCGTCGATCGCGCCCAGCGCACGCTCCAGCGCCGCGAATCCCCGGTCCATCGCGACGAAGGTTCGCGGCGATCCCGCCCAGGCGACGTCGTCGAGCGTCAGCACGTCGGCGACGGGCGGCGCGATCCGCACCTCCAGCGAGGCCGGTCCCTCGCCCACCGGGAAGGTGGTGGCGGCCTCGCCCCGGGCCGGCACCAGCAGGGTGGCCGAGGCGGCGACCTGATCGCCCCGGCGCACCTCGACCGGCAGCTCCAGCGGCGCGGCGAACGCCGAGGACACCTGCACCCACGCCTGTCCGGCGACCAGCTCGAAGCCGGTGACGCCGACGTTCGGTCCGGTTCCGGCCAGGACGTGAACGCGCACGCCCGCCGTGGACGGTGGCGGCCGGTCGGACAGCCAGTGGATCTCGGCGCCGGCGCCACCCCCCGCCGTCGCCACGTCGCGCGCGATGCGGAGCGTCCGGCCCGGCTCCGTCGCAGCGTCGATCGCCTGCAGCCGGTCGAGCGCCTCCAGGACCGTGCCCAGCTGCCGGCTGGGCGGCAGCGTCAAGCGGGGCTCCGCGCCGCCACGAACGATCGCGACGGGCCCCCCGTCGCGCGCCAGCCGCTCCGCGACCGCCCGGGCGACGTCCAGTCGACGGGCGTCGGGAGGGACGTTCCCCAGCTCGGCGGCCGCCGGCGCGGTCGCGCCGTCACGGGCCGCCATGCTGGCCGACGCCTCGATCACCAGCACCCGGAGCGGCGGCCCGGCGACGTTCCAACGCGGGCCGGCGGCGGCCAGGCTCAGACCGGCGACGGCGAGAAGCTGCAGGAGCAGCAGGACGCTGGGTCGCATGCGCGGCCGCCGCGCGCCGGCGTCTCGGGCGCGCCGCCACAGGAACGAGCCCGCCACGTCGCGTCGCTCGCGGCGGACGCGGATGCGGTGGAGGAGCACGACCAGCGGCAGGGCGAGGAGGCCCCACAGGAAGGCCGGCGCAAGGAAGGTCGGCACGCGCACATCGTACCCGCGGCCGCGTCCCTGCCGCGTCGGCGCAGGCGGCAGGCTGCGCGACGCCGCCGCCACCGATCGGCCCCGATACTCGAGGCGGTCGCCCGGCGCCGCGCCGCGTCGCCGCCAGACCGAGGAGGAGCCATGGCCCACGCCCGCGCACCGACGCCGCAGCTCGTTCCGCCGCCGACCGTCTCGCCGCCGACCGCCTTGCGAGGGCCAGCGAGACTCGGACCGGAGCGGTCCGCATGACCGCGCCGATCGACGGTCAGGCGGTGCGCCGCGCGGCCCGCGAGCTGCTGGCGAGCCGCAGCGCGCACGTGGACCTGGACGCCGCGCTGGACGGCCTGCCGGCCGCCGCTCGCGGCGTCCGGCCGCCGGGGCATCCGCACTCGGTGTGGGAGCTCGTCGAGCATCTGCGCATCGCGCAGGCCGACCTGGTCGAGTACACGCTGGACGCGGACGCCGCGTCTCCGCCGTGGCCGGAGGGCTACTGGCCCGAGCCGGTCGAGCTCGTGGACGACGCGCGCTGGCGGGACAGCGTCGAGGGGCTGCGCGAGGCGCTGGGCACCATGGACGGCTGGCTGCGCGATCCCGCGTTCGACCTGACGGCCGACATTCCGCACTCGGACCCGCTTCCGGACGGCGGCCGGCGCACCCCGCTGCGCCAGATCGTGGTCGCCGCCGACCATCTCGCGTACCACCTGGGGCAGATCGTCACGGTGCG
>CAZHCI010000036.1:0-5826 GCA_964530905.1 uncultured bacterium | reverse complement strand
GCTGGGGACAAGCGCACGAGCCTGTGGATAGACCGTGCCTCTTGACAAGTCCATGACGAATCTGATAGGCGCGCCGAGATACGGCGAATCGCAGAAAGTACGTCCCTGACGCACTTTTCGCTGGCGTCCCGGCAGGAACGCCGTCCCCGTCGCACGCTCCGAGGTTGTCAACAGGGAAGCGCCAGGGTGTGGATAAGTGTGGATAAGCACGCGGAGTGCGATGGGCATCGCACCTTCGCCTGTGAGCGGCCGCCGAATCGCACTCGGCCGCAGCCGAGACGCCGCCGGGTCAGGCCGTGCGAGCGGCCCGGACGAACGCCGCGACCGCCCCTGGATCCTTGACGCCCGGTGCCGCCTCGACCCCCGAGGCGACGTCGACCGCGTACGGCCGAAGGGCCCCCACCGCCTCGGCCACCGTGTCGGGCCGGAGCCCGCCCGCCAGGATCAGGCGGGGATGCCCCCGCCACGCCTGCGCCGCGGACCAATCGAACGGCGTGCCGCTTCCGGGACGCACGCCGTCGAGAAGCACGCCGTCGAACGGTCGTCCCTCGTAGGCGCGCGGCGTGCAGCCCGGCTCGAAGCGGACCGCTCGGATCACGCGGACCCGCGCCCGCAACCGGCCAGCCAGCTCGTCGGACGCGTCGCCGTGCAGCTGCACCGCGTCCAGACGAGCCCCCTCGATCGCGGTGACGACGGTCGCCTCGTCGGCGTCCACGAACACCCCGACCCGGCCGATCCACGGGCCCAGCGCGTCCGAGATGGCGCGCGCCTGCGCGACGCTCACCAGGCGCCGGCTGCCCGGCGCGAAGATCAGGCCGACCGCGTCGGCGCCGACGGCCTCGATCGCGAGGGCGTCCTCGACCCGGGTGACGCCGCAGATCTTGACCCGCGGCGGCGCAGCTCGCACACCGGCCCGCGCACCCGCCTGCGTGCCGGCCTGTGCACCGGTCCGCGAAGCGCCGGGCCCGTCGGGGTCGTCAGCGAAGGGCGACATGCGGGCGAGGATAGCCCGGACCCGGCCGGAGCCGCGTCCGCGGACGCCGCGGACGCGGCGGTCGGGACCATCGCCCGCTCGCGGCGTGGCATCCTGACCGGGTGAACATCGAACGAGCCGTCACCGTCATCACCGGCGCCGCCAGCGGAATCGGCGCCGCCGCCGCTCGCGCCTTCGCCGCGCGCGGAGCCCGCCTGGTCCTGGCCGACGCCCGCGAGGAGCCGCTGCGCGCCGTCGCGGACGAGCTGTCCCTGGCCGGAGCCGAGGTGGCCTGGAAGGTCACCGACGTCACCCGCGAGGAGGACGTCGCCGCAGCGATGGACCTGGCGCTGGAGCGCTTCGGAGCGCTGAACGTCGTGCTTCCCTCGGCCGGCATCTTCCGCGACGCGTTCACCGTCCGCGTCAAGGAGGGCAAGGTCACGAAGACCATGTCGCTGGACGCGTTCAAGGCCGTCGTCGACGTGAACCTCACCGGGACGTTCCTGACGCTGCGCGAGGCGGCCGCCCGGATGATCGACGGCGGGCACGAAGGCGTGCTGTTCACCGTGTCGTCGATCAACAAGGAGGGCGAGCTGGGGCAGCTGAACTACGCCTCGACCAAGGCGGCGGTCGCGCTCTGGCCGAAGCTCCTGGCCGGCGAGCTGCACGCCCAAGGGGTCCGAGGGATCCGGGTCGTCGGCATCGCGCCCGGCTACGTCCGTACCCCCATCCTGGAGGGGATGCCCGAGGCGGCGCTGGCGCGCGTGCTGGAGCGCGTGCCGATCGGTCGGCTCATCGAGACCGACGAGATCGCGGGACTGATGCTGCACGTCGTCGAGAACGACGCGATCCACGCCACCACCCTCGAGATCGCGGGCGGCACGATCGCGAGCGGCATACCGAAGTAGGGGGTCGCTCCCAGCTCAGGCGACGGTCAGGCGACGTCCTCGAGGTGCTCGATCCGGTGGCGCCCCTCGGTGCCGTGGACCAGGATCGCGTCGATGCGGAGCGGCACGTCGTCGCGCCCGTAGCGCCGAACCGCCCAGAGCCTCAGCGCGCGGCGAAGGCGCCGCAGCTTGGCTGGGCGCAGGCTGTCGGCGGCCGAGCCGTAGCGCGACGTCGCGCGCTGACGCACCTCGACGGCGATGGTCACCGGTCCGTCGCGCATGACCAGGTCCAGCTCGCCGCCCCGGACGACGGCGTTCTCGTCCAGCAGCCGCCAGCCCCGGCGCTTCAGATGGTCGCGGGCGACGGCTTCCGACCAGTGGCGCACGCCGTCAGGCTAGCGCCTCAGCCGGGCTCCACGGGAATCGTCTCGGCATCGGCCCAGAGGCCCTCGAGATCGTAGAACTCGCGCGCCTCGGGGCTCATCAGGTGCACCACCACCCCGCCGTAGTCCATCAGCACCCAGCGGCTCGAGGGAGCCTCGATGCCGCGCGGCACGCGGCCATGCTCCTTCATGCGCTCGCGGACGGCGTCCTCGAGCGCCTGGATCTGCGGCTGCGACTCGGCGGTGGCGATCACGAAGCAGTCGACCGACGCGGTCAGGGGCGACAGGTCCAGCGCGCGGACGTTCTTGGCGCGCTTGTCGTCGAGCGCGTCGACGATCCACTGCAGCTCGGGCAGGTGGTCGGGCACGGCGACGTCGGTGGCTCTTGGGGAATCGTTCAAGGGATTAGGGCTCCTGAGGTGCTAGGGCGGCGTCGGCGCCGGCGTCGGGGGCCGGGACGACGGGGAGGGCGTCGCGCGCCTGCGCGGCGCCCATGGGCGAGATCGCGAACGCGTCGCCACCGAGGACGAGCTCCATGTCGACCGCGACGCCGGTATACGGGGGCAGCGCCTCGACCTGCTGCTTTCCCGTACCCAGCAGTCCGGCGTAGTAGTCGGCGTCCGTCCAGCTCTCGGCGGTGGCCAGCACGCGCGTGCCGCTCGGATCGAAGCTGCCTTCGCGCAGCAGAACGCGGTCCTCCGGCGCGCCCAGCGCGATCAGCCGCTCGCGATACCAGGCGCCCAGTTCGTCGCGACCGCTGCGGTCGCTGATCAGCAGCGTGCGCTCGGGAGCCTCGCGGAACGCTCGGGCGGTGCCGCCGAAGGTGGCGGCCAGGAACGCCTGGACCTCGGCGGGGTCGACGACCAGGCCCAGCGCCTCGTTCCGCTCGACCTCCACGGTGGGAAGGGTCGCGGAGCGGATCTCGAGCTCGCCCAAGCGGGGCAGCATCCGCCGGACCAGCGCGGGCGAGGCGTTCGTCTCGACCTGCTCGAAGAAGGTCGAGACGAGGTCGGGCACGACGGACACGGCTCGCACGTTGAGCGCCTTGAGCTTGGCGAGCATGGCGTACGCCAGCCGCTTGACGTTGTCCAGCCGGTCGATGTCGCCCCGCCGGAACTGACGGTAGCGCACGAACTCGCTGGCGGCCTGACCGTCGAGCAGCTGCGGTCCCGGCTGGAGGTCGATCGTGAGTCCGCCCGCGACGTCGCGGTAGTACATCCGCTCGGGCACGTTCACCTCGACCCCGCCCAACGCGTCCACGACGCTCTGGAAGATGTCGAGGTCGACGATCGCGTAGTAGTCGATCGGCAGCCCGACGATCGCCTCGACGCGGCGGACCAGACCGTCCGTCCCCTCGCGCGCGAACACGCCGTTGATGCGGCGCGTGCCCTCGCCCACGAACAGGTCGCGCGGGATGGCGATCATCGTCACGTCGGCGTCGATCACGTTGACGTAGAGGATCGTGTCGGTGTTCACGCCCCGGTTGCTGACCTGGCCGTCGAACCTCCAGCCGACGATGGCGCCGCCGTCGCCGTAGATCGGCTCGGACTCCCCTTCGCCGTAGAGCAGGTCGCGGCCGGCGACGACGAAGCTGGCGACCGGCACGTCCTCCTCGACCCCGAGCAGCTCGCGCTGCTGACGGCCCAGCTCGGTCCGCTCCGCGTCGCGCGTGACCCAGAAGCCGACGAGGCCCGCCAGCGCGACCGCCAGGCCGAGCAGCTGCACCAGCCGCGCGCGGACGAGAGGGTCAGGAAGCTTCGTTAGCGATCTGATCGTGCACCTCGAGCGTCTTGGGATGGACCGGCTTGCCGCGCGAGCGAAGGTAGTCGACCTTCGTCCGCACGGCTTGACGGTAGGCGCGGGGCAGGTTCGTCATGGCCAGCGCGCGGACGTCGTGATTCACGCCGCGGCCCGGCTCGGAGACGTCGGCGACGTACACCGCCATGCCGATGCGATCGTTCGGCAGCACGCCGAACACGTGGCCCTCGACGGCGTTCAGCACCCGCTCGTCCGTCACGCCCCACGAGGCGGCGAGGGCGCGGGCGGCGCGGCCGTGCAGGGTGATCGGGTGGTCGCGCTCGGTCGCGTTCGCGGGAGGCGCGAGCTCCAGCAGCCTCTCGTCGGGCAGGTCACGGGCGGCGTCGTGCAGGACCGCCGCGAGGGAGGTGGCCCGGATCTCGTCGGGTGTGAAGTCGTTGGCGCGGGCGATCGTCTCGGCCAGGATCGCGACCCGCTCGACGTGCGCCCAGCGCTCGGGGCCGACCAGCGCGCGCACGCGCTCGCAGTACGGGGCGACGCTGGTTCGGCTGCACGGGCTGTTGACGGTGAAGATCGGTTCGCTGGCCATGCTCTCCTCGGGGCCCCGCGGCGCCCCTGAACGCGAATCGCGACGAGGGACGGAGGCGTCCCCCTGCGCGCGTAGAAGCGTATCACGCGCGCCCGTCGCGTCCGCGTCGGGTCCGAGTCCGTGGCGTGGACACCGACGGGACGCTCAAGCGTCGCGGCGCTCCTCGCCGGCCGTCTCCTCGCCAGCCGTGTCCTCGCCAGCCGTGTCCTCGTCGGCCATCTCCGCATCGGCCGTCTCCGCATCGGCCGTCTCCTCGTCGGACGTGGGCGTGCCGGCCTGGTCCTTGGCCTGGTCCTTGGCCTCGTCGAAGTACTCGAACACCGCCTCGCCGATCCAGACGTCGTCGCCGTCGCGGGCGCCGGCGCGCCTGAGCAGCTTGGCGAGACCCATGCCCTCGAAGTGTCGCTGCAGGTACGCGACCGCGCCGGTGTTCCGCGGATCGAAGCGGGACACCAGCCGCTCGGCCTCGCGACCGGCGACGCGCCAGCCGCCGTCCACCGGCTCGACCCGGATCGCGTCGGCGGTCACCGTCGTCGGCCCGGCGGGAACCGGCGTCAGCTCGGGCCGCTCGGGCAGCAGCGCGAACAGCGCCTCGCGGACGTCGTCCAAGCCGTGCCCCTCCAGCGACGACGCCGGAACGATCGGCAGGCCGGTCGCCGCCAGGGCGTGCTCGGCGTCCGCGACCTCGTCGGGCGCTGCGAGGTCGATCTTGTGCAGCACGATCAGGCCGGGAAGCTCCAGCAGCGTCGGGTCGTACGCGCCCACCTCGGTACGGAGCGCCTCGAACGCGGCGGGGGGATCCTCGGCGATGTCCAGGACCCAGACCAGCAGTCGCGTCCGGCTGACGTGACGCAGGAACTCGAGGCCCAGGCCTTTGCCTTCGCTGGCGCCCTCGATGATGCCGGGAACGTCGGCCAGCGTGAGTCGATCGTAGCCCCTGCCGCCGCGCTCGACCACGCCCAGGTTGGGCGTGAGCGTCGTGAACGGGTAGTCGGCGACGTGGGGACGCGCGTTCGAGACGGCGGCCAGCAGGCTGGACTTGCCGGCGTTCGGGTAGCCGACCAAGCCGGCGTCGGCGATCGTCCGCAGCTCGAGGCGCAGCCGACGAAGGACGCCCTGACTGCCGTACTCCGCGAAGCGCGGTGCGCGGCGCGTCGACGAGGCGAAGCTGGCGTTGCCGCGGCCGCCCTCGCCCCCCGTCGCGACGACGGCGGTGGCGCCCGGCTCGAGCAGGTC
>CAZHCI010000035.1:12199-18826 GCA_964530905.1 uncultured bacterium | reverse complement strand
CGATCATCAGGAAGAAGTTCTCGAGGGCGTTCTCGCGACCTTTCACGTCGATGTGATCGTTCGCCGCCGTGCCGGTGACGAACGGCAGGCTCTTGTACAGATCCAGCGCCGCGCGGGCGACCTCCTCCGGGGTTCCATCGTTCGCGACCTCGGTGAGCTGGGCGTACACTTCACGACGCGCCTCGGCGTGTCGCCGGAACGCGTCTGGATGCTCGGCCTGATCTGCGCGGAGAAGATCTTGCTTGGCGATGCGTCGGTAGTGCTTGAGGCCCCGAAGGATCTCGTCGGTGCTCAACACGACCTTGACGTCCATGCGCGCTCCTTCCGAACGATCGCGCCGGAGGCGTAGCCCCCCGCCGCTCCGCTGGCTACGCCTAGCCTAGCCTTGCGCGATTCACGCGCGCAACGGGCGCTTCGGCAACGGAGCGTCCACCTCGTCGTCACGCTTCAGCACGTCGCCCGACGCGCGCTCGAGCTCGGCGATGGTCGCTGCGTCGCTCTGGTAGCCGCAGCTCCGGCACTCGAGCTCGTCGAACCCCTCCTCGTAGTGCCAGCTGACCGTCCGGTCGCTGCCGCATTCGGGACAGGGCACGCCGTCGAAGCTTCCTTCGGCGTCGACCACGGTCCACCCCCTCTCGGGCCTCAGGCTAGCCGACCGGTCAGGCCGGCGGCGTGGTCCGGAGGACCGCCTCGCGGGCCGGCCGGCGACCGCCGCGAGGTCTGGTAGCGTCGTCCATGTCGTCGCCCGATCGTTCCCCGTCCGACGTCCGCTCGGCCGTCCCGTCCGCGTCCCAGCCGACGATGGCCGAGGCGCGGGCGCGCTTCCCCGCCGTTCGCGCCGGCGAGACGGTGTTCCTCGACAACGCCTCGGGCGCGCAGCTCCCCGAGGGGGTGCTGGAGCGGATGCGCGAGGCCCTCACGCGCCTGCAGGTGAACAAGGGCGGCGCCTACCCGGCGTCGGTCGAGGTGACGGGGGCGAAGGAGCTCGTCCGGTCGCGAACGGCGGACTTCCTCGGCGTCGCGGGGGACGAAGGCGGCGTGGCGTTCGGCGCGAACGCGACGACGTTGCTGTTCCTGCTCGCCGAGGCGGTGGGCGACACGCTCGAGGCGGGCGACGAGATCATCGTCAGCGGCCTGGATCATCACGCGAACCGCGATCCGTGGAGGCGGCTTTCGCGCCGCGGGATCCGGATCCGGGAGTGGGAGCCGCGCGGGCCCGAGGCCCGGCTGGACCCGGACGAGCTCTCCGGACTGCTGTCGGACGCGACCCGGGTCGTCGCCGTGACCGGGGCGAGCAACCTGCTGGGAACGTACGTGCCGTTGGACGAGGTGGCCGCGCGGGTCGGGCCGCATCGGGCGCGACTGGTGATCGACGCGGTGCACCTCGCGCCGCACCGCCTGCCGGACGCGGCGGCGTGGCGGGCGGACGCGGTGGCGTTCAGCCCGTACAAGGTGTTCGCTCCGCACCTGGGCGTGCTCTGGATCGCTCCGTCGTGGCGCGACGAGCTGCCGGACTGGGGCCTTTCGTTCCTGCCTGCTGGACCGCTTCGCTGGGAGCCGGGCACGCAGAACCACGAGGCGATCCTCGCGTTCGGAGCGGCGCTGGACCACCTGGCGTGGCTCGGAAGCGGCGCGGGAGCGCCGCCGGACGGGCCGGAGCGGACCGCCTGGCAGCGGGGGTACGCCGCGATCGAGGCGCACGAGCACGCGCTGGCGGGAGCGCTGCTGGCCGGGCTGGACGAGCGCGGCGCGACGCGGTACGGCCTGCGCGGCGTGGAGGGGCGCACCGCGACGGTGGCGTTCACCCTTCCCGGCCGGTCGCCGCACGCCGTGGCGGAGCACCTGGGCCGCCACCGGATCGCGGTCGCGGCGGGGCACGCGTACGCCGAGCGGCTGGCGAGCCGTCACTTGGGGCTGGCGGACGGAGCGGTCCGCGCCAGCCTCCTGCACTACTCGGGCGCGTCGGACGTCGCGGCGCTGCTCGGAGCGCTGGACGAGCTGCCGCCTGCCTGAGCGTGGTCGACCTGAGCGTGGTCGACCTGCGCGCGGGCGGACGCCGCGCGCTCGAGCAGATCGCGGGCGGTCACGATCGCGGCGTCGCCCTCGTGGCCGGCCAGCATGCGCGCCAGCTCGCGCTCCCGTTCGGCGTCGCCTAGCGGCTCGACGACGGTCGTCGTGCGGCCGTCCTCGCTCCGTTTGCCGACGCGCACGTGGCGGTCTGCGTGAGCGGCGACCTGCGCGAGGTGCGTCACGACGAGGACCTGGTGGCGGCGAGCGAGCTCGGCGAGGAGCTCGCCGACGGCCGTCGCGGCGCGCCCGCCCACGCCCGCGTCGACCTCGTCGAAGACCAGCGTGGGTCGGTCGCTGCCGGTGACGAGCCAGAGCGCCAGCATCACGCGCGACAGCTCGCCGCCCGAGGCGGCCTGGGCCAGGGGGGCGAGATCCTCGCCCGCGTCGGCGGCGAAGTCGAAGCGGATCCGGTCGGCGCCGTGGGGGCCGGGCGGCGCGGGATCGACGGCGACCTCGAGACGCGCCCCCGTGAGGGCGAGTCGCGCGAGCAGCGGCGCGACGTCGCTGGACAGGCGCTGCGCCGCCGCGCGCCGGGACCCGCGCACCCGTTCGGCGAGGTCGTCCAGGCGCGCGTCGAGCTGGGCGAGGCGGGCCTCGAGCTCCTCGGCGCGGAGGTCGTGCGCCTCGAGCCCGGCGCGCTCCTCGGCCGCCGTCGCCCGGAAGGCGAGCACCTCGCTCGAGCCGTCGCCGTACTTCGCGAACAGCCGCTGGAGCGTGGCCAGCCGCCCCTCGACGGCGTCCAGCCGCCTCGGATCCACGTCGACGTCGTCCAGGTACGCCTGAAGCTCGCTCGCGACGGCCTGCGACCCCTGAAGGGCGTCGGCCAGGTCGCGGGCCAGCGCCTCCAGGCGGTCGTCGAGGCGTGCGGCGCCGTCCAGCTCCCGGCGCGACCGGACCAGGGCCTCGACCGCGCCGCTGTCGGCGTCCAGGCCGGCCAAGGCGGACGCCACGCCTTGGCGGATCCGGTCGGCGTGACGCAGGCGGCGCGCCTCGGACGCGAGCCGATCCTCCTCGCCGACCTCCAGGGCGGCCGCGTCGATCTCGGCGACCTGCAGGTCGAGCAGGTCCGCACGCTGCAGCCGATCACGGGCGTCGGTCCGGAGCCGCGCCAGCTCGGCGTCCAGCTCGCGGCGCTCCTGCCACGCCGTCCTCCACGCCTGCGCCGCCGCGGCGCCGCCCTCGTCCAGCAGGCGGTCCAACGACTCGCGCTGGGCGGCGGGGGAGAGAAGCGCCTGCTGAGCGTGCTGCGCGAACACGGCGACGCGGGCGCCCACCGCCTGGGCCAGCTCCGCGACGGTGACCAGCTCGCCGTCCAGTCGCGCGTGGTTGCGTCCCTCGGCCACCAGCGCCCGGGAGGCGGAGGCGGGCTGGCCGTGCGCGAACTCGGCTTGGACCAGCGCGCGCTGCGCGCCGCGTCGAATCAGCCCGGACTCGGCGCGCACGCCGGTGAGCAGACCCAGCGCGTCGACGAGGAGCGACTTGCCGGCACCGGTCTCGCCGGTCAGGACGTTCAGACCGGGATGCGTGTCCAGGCGGACCGCGGCGACCAGCACGAAGTCGCGGAGCTCGAGGGCGCTCAGCACCCGCTCAGGATAGCCCGCGGCCCGCCGCCGTTTCGGCGTCGGGGCGTCCTGAGCCCGGCGCGTCCGGGTCGTGACGGGCCAGCTCTCGGCCGATCGCCTCCAGGACACGGTCCCGTGCCGCGGTCAGATCCGACCCTGCCAGCTTGGCCCCCGCCGCGGCCACGTGCCCGCCGCCGCCCAGCTCCACGCAGATCGCCTGCGCCGAGAGGGGCGCGCGCGCCCGCATGCTCACCTTCACCGCGTCGGGCTTCTGCTTCAGCAGCGCGGCGACCTGGACGCCGTCGACGTAGCGGATCATGCCGACGTAGTCGTCGCTGTCGTCCTCGCCTTCGTGGTAGCGCTCCTTCATCTCGAGCGTGACCGTGGCCAGCGACGCCCGGCCGTCGAACGGCAGCTCGAGGGTGTCCATCACCGCGCCCAGCATCCGGTAGAACGACGCCGGGCGAAGCTGCAGCCGGTCGGTGAGCTCGGCGTAGTCCACGCCGACGGCGATCAGGTCGCCCGCCGTCCGCAGCACCTCGCGGTCGGTGTTCGCGAAGCGGAACGTCCCCGTATCGGTCAGGATGCCGGTCAGGCACGGCGTCGCGAGGTCCACCGTCCACGGCACGGGCAGCGCGTCGACGATGTCCTTGACGATCTGAGCCGTCGCGGCCGATCCCGGCTGGACCAGCGCCAGGTCGCCGAAGCGCGCGTTCGTGCCGTGATGGTCGACGTTCACGACGAACGCGGCGCCGTCCAGCGGCGCGCCCGCCGTCCGTCCCTCGTCGGCGACGTCCAGGACCGCGACGAGGGCGCCGTCCGGGAGCGTGTTCAGCGGGGCGCTGACCTCGCCGTCCCGCACCAGGAAGCGCACGTACGGCGGCGGCTCCATCGGCAGCACGGTCGTCTTGCCCATCGCGTCCAGCGCGCGCTTGAGGGTGAGCGTGCTGCCGAGGGCGTCGCCGTCCGGATCGACGTGGGCGACGATCACGATCGGTCCGTCCCAGCCGGCGAGGCGCTCGGCGATCGCTGCGACCTTGGCCGGGTAGTCGCGTTCGTTTCGGTTGTCGACGGAGGGATGCATGGCCGCGATGATACCCGCGCTCGCGCCGACGACCGATTTCGCCCTGACGGAGCGACGGACGGAGAACGGAGTGACGGACAGAGAACAGACGACGCCGCGAGCGCGTACGATACTCGTCTCATGCACGACGACCCCACGCCACCCGCTTCCGACGGCGGCGACGCCGGCGAGCGCCGCGACGCGCTTCCCGTGCCCCTCCCCGACGCCCCTCCGCGCCGCCGCGGGGTTCGGGGCGTCACGCTGGGCCTGCTCGCCCTGCTGGCGCTCGTGGCCGTGCTGGCGCCCAGGCTGATCACGCCCGCCGAGCCGGAGCTGCACCGCGTCCAGGCCGCGCCCCCGGATCCCATCGCGCCCAAAGGCGCGCTCGCGGAGGCGTTCAAGATCGCCCGGCCGGCGTCGCTTCGGATCGAGGCGCGTTGCGACGGCGCGTTCCGCGGCGGCCCGCTGGGCGTCGGCAGCGGCTTCTACGTCACGCCCGAAGGCGACGTCCTCACCGCCTACCACGTCGTGGAGGGCGACGCCAACGCGGTCTGCCCGATCCGGTACGTGGGCGTCGAGGCGGACGGCGACGAGGTGGACCTCGAGCTCGTCGGGTTCGACGCCTACTTCGACCTGGCGTGGATGCGCGCCGACGTCGCGGACGAGGTTCCCTACCTGCCGCTCGCGGAGCGCTCGCCCAGGCCCGGGACCGAGGTCGTGGCCATCGGCAACAGCCGCGGCGACGTCTTGGCGCCGCGCGCCGGGCGGGTCAGCCGGCTCGGCGTGCGCGCCAGCCGCGCCGACTTCGCGGACGGCACCATCGAGCTGACGGCCGCCCTGGCGCCAGGCGACTCGGGCGGTCCGGTCGTCACCACCACCGGCGAGGCCGTGGGGGTCGTGAGCTACATCAGCTTCACGCCCGGATCGTTGCGGTCGGACGCCTACGTGCCGCCGTTCCTGCAGGGCTTGTCGTTGCCCAGCGAGTTCGCGTCGTACGCGGTTCCGGTCACGGCCGAGGGCGACCTGGTCGAGGCGCTCAGGCTCGGCGAGCAGCGCGACGTGCCGGTGATCGGCTTCTCGTGGCGGCCCGGCTTCGACTACGAGCCAGGCTCGAGCGACCGCTCGTTCGGCGTTCGACCGGGGCCGGTCGTCGTGAGCGTCGCTCCCGGCGGCCCGGCCGATCAGGCCGGACTACGCTCGTACAGCGAGCGTCCGGTGTACGACGACGACGGCGACCTCGTCGAGGTGCAGCGCGAAGCCGACGTCATCGTCGCCGTCGACGGCGAGCCGACGCCCACGTTCTACGCCCTGCTCGAGACGATCCGTCGCAAAGGCATCGGCGAGACGGTGTCGCTCACGGTGCAGCGGGGGCGGACCACCGTCCGCCTCGATCTGGAGCTCGGCGCCAAGCGCGCGGTGTTCGCCTCGCCACGTTGAGCGCCTTGCGGCCTCGAGCGTTTCGTGGCCGCACGCCGACACGGTACGAAAGCCAGGGTTCGGAAGCCATGGTACGGACGCCACGGTACGGAAGCCACGATGCGGAACGAGCCCCCGTCCGGAAACGGGGGCTCGTCCTCGTGGTGGGCGATGGTGGACTCGAACCACCGACCTCGTCGTTATCAGCGACGCGCTCTAACCAGCTGAGCTAATCGCCCGTACAGCGAACGGGAGTCTAGCACCTGGCCGTGGGGCGGTCAACCGCGTGCACGACGACTGGTAGCCTCCCTGGATGAGCGCTCGCGAGGACGATCCGGGCCGTTCCCCGCCCGGCAGAGCGGTCCGCTGGGCGCACGCCGTGGAGCGGCGGGTCGACGCGCTGCTGGCCCGGCTTCGCCGGCGCCGGGGCGACGCCGTGCTGCGGCCCTACCTGGGCTACGGCTGCGGACGTCGGATCCGCGTTCGGGCGCGCGTGCTCCGGGACACGTCGCCCGC
>CAZHCI010000035.1:10289-12099 GCA_964530905.1 uncultured bacterium | reverse complement strand
CGCCCGGACACGTTCCACGGTCGCGCGCTGGTTCCCGCCGCCGACGCCCCGTACGGCGTGATCAGCGACGTGGACGACACCGTGCTGGTCAGCGACGCGACCCGGCTCGTGCAGCTGCTCCGGTGGACCCTGCTTCAGAACGTGCACGAGCGCCTGCCGTTCCCCGCCGTGGCCGAGCTGTACCGCGCGTTCGCCGATGCCGGCGCGCCGCTCTTCTACGTCAGCTCCAGCCCATGGAACCTGTACGTGCCGCTGTCGCGGTTCTTCGAGCTGAACGGCGTCCCGACGGGACCGCTGATGCTGCGCGACTGGGGGCTCGAGCTGGACGAGCGGGCCGGACGGGGGCACGCCGGCCACAAGCTGGCCGAGATCGAGGCGATCCTGGACGCGTGTCCCCGGCTCCGCTTCGTCCTGATCGGCGACTCCGGCCAGGAGGATCCCGAGATCTACGCCCGGCTGGCGGAGGCCCGGCCCGGGCGCGTGGCGGGGGTGCTGATCCGCCACGTCGCCGGTCCCGAGCGGGCGACGCGGGTGGACGAGCTGGCGCGAGCGTCCAGGGCCGCCGGCGTGCCGTTCGAGCGCGTCGACGACTCGGCCCAGGCCGCCCGAGTCGCGGCCGCGGCGGGCTGGATCGACGAGCGGACACGCGCGGCGGTGCAGGTCGCGAGCGACCGGGACGCGACCGACCCGGACGCGCAGCGTTGACGCGGTCGCGCGGCTGGACGCTCGCCTACGGAGCGCACGAAAGCGCGCGTGTAGCATGCGGCCATGGTCCGAACCGTTCGACTCGCCAAGCCGCGCGGCTTCTGTGCCGGCGTGGTCATGGCCATCGACGCCGTCGAGGAGGCCGCGCGCGAGAACCGTGACGCGGGACGCGGCGAGCTGGCCGTCTACCACGCGATCGTCCACAACGACACCGTCGTCGACCGACTCGAGCGCGAGCATCGGGTGCACGTCGTCGAGGACCTCGCGGAGCTCGGCGAGGTCCAGGAGCGGATCGAGCGCTCCGGCGGCCGACTCGACCCCACGATCGTGTTCAGCGCGCACGGCGTATCGCCTGCCGTGCGCTCGCGAGCCGGCGAGCTCGGCCTGACCACGATCGACGCGACCTGCCCGTTGGTCACGAAGGTGCACAGCGAGTCGAAGCGGTACGCGCGCGAGGGCTACCACATCCTGCTGATCGGCGACTCGAGTCGCCACCAGGAGGTCGTCGGCACCCGTGGCGAGGCGCCCGAGGCGACCACCGTCGTGTCCGTGCTGGGCAACCGCAAGCACGATCCCGAGCTGGCCGATCCGCACACCGTGGAGGTGCCGGACCCTGACAGGGTCGTGGTTCTGACGCAGACGACGCTGTCGGTCGACGACACGATGCGGACCATCGCGCTGCTGCGCGAGCGCTTCCCGGCGCTGGTCTTGCCGTCTCGCGACGACCTGTGCTACGCGACGAAGAACCGCCAGGACGCCGTCCGCGCCATCGCGCCGGAGGTCGACGCGTTCGTGGTGGTGACGAGCGACTACAGCAGCAACGGCATGCGCCTGCTGGAGCTCGCCGAGCGGCTCGTGGGCCGGGCGTACCGCATCGAGAGCGCCGCCGATCTGGACCCGGCCTGGTTCGACGGCGTCGCGTCGGTCGGCGTCAGCTCGGCCGCGTCCACGCCGGACGACCTCGTGCAGGGCGTCGTGGCGTGGTTCCGGGAGCAGAATCCGGAGCTCGAGCTGGTCGAAGAGGGCGAATGGGAGGACATCGCGTTCCGCAAGCCCAAGCGCACGCCGCCGCCGGCAGCCGTGCCCGGCGGATCGTGACGGGCGG
>CAZHCI010000035.1:6413-10189 GCA_964530905.1 uncultured bacterium | reverse complement strand
GGCGGATCGTGACGGGCGGCGCACGCACCGGAAGCCCCGTGCTGTCGGTGGCGCCGATGATGGGGTGGACCGACCGCGCCTACCGGCGGATGATGCGGCGGATCACCCGCCGGACGCTGCTCTACACCGAGATGGTGACCACCGGAGCGCTGCTCCACGGGGACGCCGAGCGGCTGCTGGAGCGGGGTCCGGAGACGTCGCCGCTGGCGCTGCAGCTCGGCGGGGACGACCCCGGGGCGTTGGCGCGCTGCGCGGCGATGGCGGAGGCGGCGGGCTACGACGAGGTGAACCTGAACGTCGGCTGCCCCTCCGAGCGGGTGCAGCGCGGCCGCTTCGGGGCGTGCCTGATGGCCGAGCCGAACGTGGTCGCCGGCGCCGTCCGCGCGATGCGCGACGCCACCGGCCTGCCGGTCACGGTGAAGCACCGCATCGGCATCGACGATCTCGACCGCTACGAGCACCTGCGCAGGTTCGTGGACGTCGTCGCGGCGGCCGGGGCCGACCGCCTCACGGTTCACGCCCGCAAGGCGTGGCTCCAGGGCCTGAGCCCGAAACAGAATCGGGAGGTGCCTCCGTTGCGGCACGACGAGGTCCACCGCCTGGCCGCGGAGCGTCCCGACCTGATCGTCGAGACGAACGGCGGGATCCGCGACGTAGGCGCCGCGGCCGCGCACCTCGCGTATGTGGACGCGGTGATGATCGGCCGCGCCGCGTACGAGGCGCCGATGACGCTGGCCACCGCCGACCGTCGCCTGTTCGGCGAGGCGTCGCCCGTTCCGTCGTTGCGCGACGTGATCGACGGCATGCGGGAGGTGATCGACGACGAGCTGGCGCGTGGCACGCGCCTGGCCACGATCGTGCGCCCGATGATCGGGCTGGCGCGCGGCGTGCCCGGCGCTCGTCGCTGGCGACGGACGTTGACCGAGGGCGCGGTGCGCTCCGGCGCCGGACCGGAGCTGATCGACGAGGCGATCGCCCAGCTGCCGGCCTCCGTGCTGGACGCACGTGAACCGGTGGGCTCGGCCGTCGCTCGGCGTGTCCGTCAGGCGGGGGAGACGCGCAGCTCGGCTCCTCGGCCGACGCCCCACGCCGAGGCCGCGTCGCCGTCGCGGAGCGCCACCTCGACCGTTCCGAGCGAGCCGAGGTAGGCGACCGGCGCTCCGCTCTCGGCCGCGGCGAACCCCGCCGAGGGGCCCGGAACGCGGCGCCCGGCGATGCGCGCGATCCAGGGGGCGGGCGGAAGTCGGTCGGCAGCGAGGTCGCTCACGAGGTCGCCGAACCGGTCGATCCAGATCACGCGCCCCACGACCGTGTCCCCTTCGGTCGCGAGCTCGGGGGTGTTCGCCGTCGTCAGCCTGGACGTGTCGACGGGGACGCCCAGGACGCCTGGGTCGTCGCCTCGGGCCAAGCGAGCGGCGGCCGGCGCGAACAGGTCCCGGCCGTCGAACGTCGTGCCCGGTCCACGAGGCCCCAGCGCCGTCGGATCGAGCCGCCAGGCGCGCTGGGCGCGCGCGTCGCTGGCGTACGGCGGCCGGTCGCGCCTCAGCAGCATCGTGAGCAGGCCGTTGTCGGGCGCGACCGCCCACAGCGACCTGCCGTCGGGATGGGTGGCTCGCACGGCGACGGCGTGCCGGTCGGTCCCGACGCCGGGATCGACGACGGCGCAGACGACCGCGCCGCCTGGAAGCCAGGGAAGCGCCGCCGCCAGCTGGAGTCTGGCGCCGGTCAGGTCTTGCGGCGGAACCTCGTGCACCAGATCGTGCACGGCCGAGCGGGGAGCGAGGCCCGCCACGACCGCGCGCATGACGCCGACGTAGGCGTCGCGAAGACCGAAGTCGCTGAGCAGGAAGAGGGGAGCGGTGGGGTCGTGCATGCGCGCAGCGTACAGCCCGTGCGCGTCCGCCCGACCGGCGATGGCGGCCCGTGGACGGCCGGACGTCGCGTGCTAGGCTCTCCGCCATGGAACGATGGCTGCGAGGGATCCGGGGCGCGACCACGGTCGAGCGGGACGAGTCGGGGCTGGTGCTCGAGGCGACGCGTGAGCTGCTCGGCACCATGCTCGAGGCGAACGGCGTGTCGGATCACGAGGTGATCGCCGCGATCTTCTTCACCACGACGCCGGACCTGGTGTCGACCTTCCCCGCAGAGGCCGCCCGCGAGCTCGGCATGGACATGGTTCCTCTGATCTGCAACCAGGAGATTCCGGTGCCAGGTCGGCTGCCGCGCGTGGTCCGGGTGATGATGCAGGTGAACACGACGCGGCGGCAGCGGGAGATGCAGCACGTCTACCTGCGCGGCGCGGCGGCGTTGCGCCCCGACCTGGTCAGCGCGCAGTAGTCGCGGTCGGGGCGGCTGATCGGAACGGCGCCCCTCAGAACAGCGCCCCTCAGAACAGCGCGGCGACGCCGCGGCGGAGCGATGCGAGCACGTGGGTCCACGGGGTCGACGAGGCGATCGGTCGTTCGTGCGGCCGTTCGTGCGAGACGCGGTGGTGACGACGGGTGGTCGCTGCCGTGCGTGCCGAATGGCGTTCGTGGGCGTCACGAAACGGTCGGTCAGGATGCATGAGCATCGGCAACCTCCTATGCATGCAGCATAATCGGCGGGCTGCGATGGTGTCAATAGGTATGTACCTATGCTATTCGGGCCCGGCCGAGCTTCGAGGCTGGTGCAGGACCGAGGCGAGCGCGTCCAGCACCGCACGCACGGCGTCCCCCTCGAAGGTCGGGAAGCTGCGGTTCCCCCGCCGCTCGACCTGGACCAGGCCCGCTTCGCGCAGCTGCTTCAGGTGCCCCGAGACGGTGGGCTGACTGACGCCCAGCTGCCGGGCGAGATCGCCGACCGTCAGCTGCGTCGTCGGGTAGCCGGCCAACAAGCTGAGCAGCATGAGTCGGGTCGGATCGGCGAGCGCCTTGGCCCGCGTCGCGACCTCCGCGACCCGCTGCTCGGTCCGTGCATGCACGTGCTCCGACTGCAGGCCGAACCCCAGCGCCGCGTGCTCGTCGGACTGCACGTGGAAGCCGCCGCCCGCGGCCAGCGCCAGCGGAACGATCCACAGGCGCCCGTCCGCGGCCTCGCTACGCACCTTCGCGGCGAGGTTCTCGAACTGCGCGAAGCTGTGCTCCGGCAGGGCGCGGAGCACGTCGTCGGCGCCTGCCAGGCGCTCCCTCACGCGAGCCGCGGCGGCCTCCGTGGCGGCCCGGCCCTCGCCGACCCAGTACGGCCCGACCTCGCGCCAGAGGCGACCCAGCGTCGCGGCCACCCGCTGCGGCCATTCCGGCTCCGCGCGATCGACGATCCACGTCCGCTGCGCGTCGGGCAGCTCGGACGCGGCGTCCGACGCGAGCGACGTCCGGAGCCGCGTCTCGAGCTCCGGAAGATCGTCGATGAACCGAAGCGGGTCGTCGTCCCAGACGTAGCCGTAGTCGATCGCCAGGCCGAACAGGACGAGCGCGGGGCCGGCCTCCGCCGTTCGGTCGCCCAGCGCCGCGGCGGCCGCGGCGACGTCCGGCGCCTCGCGCATCAGCCGCTCGGCCCACGCCGGACGGTCCTGCGCGCTGTGGGCGGCTCCGTTCAGGTAGAAGCAGCCGTACACGAGGTCCAAGGTGGCGGAGGGGGCCACGACGAGCGGGGCGCCGCTGCGGCCGGTGGTGTCGACGGACAGGATGGCGTTTTCCATAGGTCTATGCCGATCGTATCAGCCGACGCGTCGGGACGGACGTCGTCCGCCGCGGCTCAGTCCCACTCGCTCAGTCCCACTCGCTCAGTCCCACTCG
>CAZHCI010000035.1:0-6313 GCA_964530905.1 uncultured bacterium | reverse complement strand
GCTCAGTCCCACTCGCTCAGTCCCACTCGCTCAGTCCCACTCGGAGACGGGGATCAGCTCGCCACCGTCGACCGTGGCGACCTTGACCTTGTGCCCCCGGTTCAGCGTCACTTCGAGCACGGCCTGATCGAACGACTCGGGTCCGACGAGCGCCTTGCGCACGAAGTAGCCGCCGTCGACGGCGCTCATCTCGCTGGTCTTCGACAGCCGCACCTGGATCACTTCGCCATGGCGCTGGGTCCGGACCCGCGCGAGCAGCGCGTTGCCCTCGTCCTTGAACCGAGGATCCTGACGACGGAAGAGACCGAACATGGCGGTATCCTACCGCACGGGCCGGAGCGCCCGGCCCCGGGCGACGGGCGCCACCGACCGCGGTGCGACCGGCCCGGACGCGAGGATCGGAACGGAAGGGAGCCGCCATGAGGATCGGAGTCGTCGGTGCCGGCAGCGTCGGATCGACCGCCGCGTTCGCGTTCGTGATGCGCGACCTGGCCAGCCGCCTCACGCTGGTCGACCTCGACCGCGACCGGGCCGAGGGCCACGCCCTGGACGTGGCCCTGGCGACGGCGTTCTCGCAGCCCGCCCGCATCGGGGCGGGCGACGTCGACGATCTCGAAGGCTCCGACCTGGTGGTCCTCGCCGCCGGCGCCGGTCCGAGCCCGGAACGCTCGCGGCTGGATCTCGCGGCACGCAACGCCGCGGTGTTCCGCGAGCTCGTGCCTCGCGTGGTCGACGCCGCTCCGCAGGCGCTTCTGCTGGTCGCGAGCGAGCCGGTGGACGTGCTCACCCAGGTGGCCTTCGAGGCCAGCGGGCTGCCCGAAGCCCGCGTCATCGGCGCCGGGACGGAGCTCGACAGCGCCAGGCTCCGCTCGACGATCGGTCGGCGGGCCGGCGTCGCCTCCGAGCACGTCCACGGCTACGTGCTGGGCGAGCGCGGCGACGCGCAGATCGTCGGCTGGAGCGGCGTCCGGGTGGCGGGCCAGCCGGCCGACGAGGTGATGCTGGCCGCCGGGCGGCCGTGGGGACCCGAGCAGCGTGCCGAGATCGAGCACGACCTGCGCGAGACCGCAGCCTACGTCGCCCAGCGGAGGGGCGGCGGCCGGTACGGGCCGGCCGCCGCGCTGGCGCGCATCGTCGCCGCGATCGCCGAGGACGCGCATGCGGTGCTCACCGTGTCGGTCAGCGACGGCGACGTCGCGTACAGCCTGCCACGCGTCCTGGGCCGGACCGGGCTGCTTCGAACCCTCGACCCGCACCTCGATGCCACGGAGCGCGCGGCGCTGACGTCGAGCGCGGAGGTGATTCGTGACGTCCTCGCCCGACTCCGCTAGGTCGTTGCTCCGGGCGGCGTTCGACGCCGCCGTCGAGGCGACCGATCCGGTTCGCGTGCTCGCGGGCGCCTGGCCGGCGCCTCCGCGAGGCCGGCTGCTGGTGCTGGGGATGGGCAAGGCGGCGGTGAAGATGGCGTCCGCCGCCGAGGACCACTACCGGGCCGCAGGCGTGCGGCTGCTGGGCGCCGTGGCGGCCCCGCACGACGCCGCCGAGCGACGCGGCGCGGGCCCGCACGCGATCGAGGTGCACGGGGGCGGACACCCCGTGCCCGACGCGGGCTCCGAGGCCGCCGGCCGGCGGCTGCTGGAGCTCGCCTCCGGCGCGCAGGCCGACGACCTGGTGGTCGTCCTCGTCTCGGGCGGGGGGAGCGCCCTGGCCACCGTGCCGGACGGGGTGACGCGCGAGCAGCTCGCCGAGCTGAACCGGGAGCTGCTCGCCTCCGGCGCCGACATCCGCGAGATGAACGCCGTGCGTCGCCGCCTCGACGCGATCAAGGGAGGCCGGCTGGCCGCCGCGGCGCATCCCGCTCGGGTGGAGGCGTTGATCGTCTCCGACGTCGTCGGCGACGACCCTCTCGACATCGCGTCGGGTCCCACCGTCGGCGATCCGGGCGACGCCCGCGCGGCGCTGGCCGCGCTGGACCGCTACGGCGTCGCCGCGCCGGCGGCCCGCGACGCGCTGCGCGCCGAGGTCGAGGGACGGCGCGAAGGACCGCCGCGTCCGGACGACCCGCGCCTGGCGGGCTGCCGGACGACGATCGTGGCGTCCGGACCGACCGGGCTCGCGGCCGCGCGCACCGTGTTCGAGGAGGCCGGGCTGCGCACCCGCCTGCTGTCCGCCGAGGTCGCCGGCGACGCGCGCGAGGCGGGGCGCGCCCACGCGCGCGAGGCGGCCTCCGTGCTGGAGCGCGGTCGCCTGCTGGACGGCACGCCGTGCGCGCCGCCCGCCGTGCTGCTGTCGGGCGGCGAGACCACCGTCCACGTCCGCGGCGAAGGACGCGGCGGACGGAACAGCACCTTCGCGCTGGCGCTGGCGCTGGCGCTGCCGGACGGCGCGCCGGTGCACGCGCTGATCGCGGACAGCGACGGGATCGACGGCGTCGGCGGCCACGCCGGCGCGTTCGTGGATCCAGGGCTGTTCCAGCGCATCTCCCGAGTCGAGGCTCGCGCCCTGGACGCGAACGACGATTCGTACGCCGCGTTCGACCGAGCCGGGGCGCTGCTCCGCACCGGACCGACCGGCACGAACGTGAACGACCTGCGCTTCCTCTGGGTCCACGCGCCGGACGACGCACGATGAGCCGGATCGTCCCGGGCGACGCGGCCGGCGTGGCGGAGGCGGTCCGCATCCTCCGCGAAGGCGGGCTCGTCGCGTTTCCGACCGAGACCGTGTACGGACTGGGCGCCCGCGCGCGCGACGTGACCGCCGTGCGAGCGGTGTTCTCCGCCAAGGGGCGCCCTGCCGACCATCCGCTGATCGTTCATCTGCCGATCGGCGCGTCGCTGGACGACTGGGCCGCCGCCGTCCCCCCGGCGGCGCGCACGCTGGCAGCGCGCTTCTGGCCGGGGCCCCTCACCGTGGTGCTCCGTCGCGCGGCGTCCGTCGCCGACGAGATCACCGGCGGGCAGGACACCGTCGCGCTGCGAACGCCGGCCCACCCCGTCGCCGCCCGCCTGCTCCGCGAGCTCGGCGAGGCGGTCGTCGCGCCGTCGGCGAACCGTTTCGGTCGGATCAGCCCGACCCGCGCGGAGCACGTGGCCAGCGAGTTCGCGGAGCTGGACCTCACGGTGCTCGACGGCGGTCCGTGCGCGGTGGGTCTCGAGTCCACGATCGTGGACCTCTCGGGCGAGTCGCCGGCGCTGCTCCGTCCCGGCGCGATCTCCGGCTCCGAGCTCGAGCGGGCGCTGGGCACCCGTCTCGCTCCGCCCGATGACCGTGGGTCGCCCGCTCCCCGGGTGCCGGGCCGGCTCGAACGGCACTACGCGCCCGCGGCGCCGACGCGGCTGATCGACGCCGCCGAGCTCGACGGGCCGTTTCCGCGCCTGCCGGGCGCGGCGCTGCTGCTCTGCCACGCACCGGTGCCGGGCGGCTCGTTCACGGCGATCCGTCGCCT
This sequence comes from uncultured bacterium, assembly GCA_964530905.1. GTDB lineage: Bacteria > Deinococcota > Deinococci > Deinococcales > Trueperaceae > SLSQ01. The sequence continues at coordinate 2,868 of CAZHCI010000035.1, read as the reverse complement.
CCCGCCCGAGCCCGCCGAGTACGGTCGGGAGCTGTACGCCACGCTGCGAGCGCTGGACGCGGCGTCGCCCAGCGAGGTGATCGTCGAGCGGCCGCCGGGCGGCGAGGCGTGGACGGCGGTGCACGACCGGCTGGCGCGCGCGACCGGTTCGCGGCCGACGCGGACGCGCGCGGGCGAGCCCGGGGACGACCACGTCGGCGAGCCGGCCGGGCAGCAGGCCGGCGAGCGAGCCGACACGAACCAGGACGAGGAGCGACGATGAGCGACGACGCCACACGATCCGAACCGATCCGCGCCGACGCGCGCAGGCCCGGCGACGCGCCGTCCGAAGCGGCGCCGCCCGTCGGCGCGCCGCCCGACGATCGCACGCCCCTCGTCGCGGTGCTGATGGGCAGCGCCAGCGACTGGGACACGATGCGCGAGGCGGACGACGTCCTCCGCGAGTTCGCCGTGCCGCACGTCTGCCGCGTCGTCTCGGCGCACCGCACGCCCGATCGGCTGCGCGACGTCGCGACCGCCGCCGCGGAGCAGGGCACCGAGGTGATCATCGCCGGCGCCGGCGGCGCCGCCCACCTGCCCGGCATGCTCGCCGCCTGGACGCGACTTCCGGTCCTCGGCGTGCCCGTGCGGAGCCGCGCGCTCTCGGGGACCGACTCGCTGCTCTCGATCGTGCAGATGCCGCGCGGCGTGCCGGTGGGCACCCTGGCCATCGGAGGCGCCGGCGCGGCCAACGCGGCGCTGCTCGCGATCCGCATCCTGGCGCTCCGTCGGCCCGAGCTGGCCGACCGCCTCGAGCGTCATGCCCGCGCGCAGGCGGAGGCGTCCGAAGCGTCGGAGCTTCCCACGCCGGACTACCGGCCGTGACGGGGGCCGACGCGCCGATCCTGCCGGGGGGCACGCTGGGCGTGCTGGGCGGGGGCCAGCTGGGGCGGATGTTCGCCGCCGCCGCGGTCCGGATGGGGTACCGGGTGCACCTCTTCGCGCCGGACGCCGACCGGGCGCCCGCCGCCGTTCACGCCCAGCGGGCCGTCACCGCGAGCTACGGCGACGAGGCGGCGCTGACGTCGTTCGCACGCGGCGTCGACGCCGTCACGCTGGAGTTCGAGAACGTGCCGACCGCGGCGCTCGACCTGATCGCCCGCCACGTGCCGGTGCGGCCCGGCTCGCGCGCGCTGCACGTGGCGCAGAATCGGGGCCGGGAGAAGGCGTTCTTGGGGCGTCTCGGCGTGCCCGTGGCCGCCTGGTCGCGGGTCGAGACGGTCGACGAGGCGGCCGAGGCGTCGGCGCGCCTCGCGGCGCCAGGGCTGCTCAAGACCGCCGGGTTCGGGTACGACGGCAAGGGGCAGGCGACGCTGGACCGGCCGTCCGAGGCGGACGCCGCCTGGCGCGCCATCGGCGGCGGGCCGGCCGTGCTCGAGGCCCGCATCGCGCTGGAGCTCGAGTTCTCGGTCGTCGCCGCGCGCGACGCTGCGGGCCGGTTCGTGCCGTTCCCCGCCACGGCCAATCGCCACGTGGACGGGATCCTCGACCTCTCGGTCGCCCCGGCGACGCTTCCCTCCGACGTCGTGCGGGAGGCGACCGAGGCCACCGAGGCGGTGCTGGCCGGGCTGGAGCTGGTCGGGGTGGCGTGCGTCGAGTTCTTCTACGGCGCCGACGGTCGCCTGCGGGTGAACGAGATCGCTCCCCGGCCGCACAACTCCGGGCACTGGACGATCGAGGGCGCGTCGGTGTCGCAGTTCGAGCAGCAGGTCCGCGCCGTGGCCGGCCTTCCTCTGGGGGAGCCCTCGCCACGCGGGGCGGCCGCGATGGCGAACCTGCTGGGCGACGCCTGGGCGGCCGGCGAGCCGGATTGGGCCGCCGCGCTGCGCGTGGGCGGCGCCGCCCTGCACCTGTACGGCAAGGACCAGGCGCGACCGGGCCGCAAGATGGGCCACCTGACCGCCGTCGCGACGACGCCCGCCGAGGCGGAGCGGACCGTGCTGGCCGCCCGGGCGGCGCTGGCCGGCTGAGGCCGAGGCCCGCGCCGGCGGCTACGGTAGGGTTTGGCTCATGCAGAACGTCCTGCACCTCGACCCCGAGGCGCGCGATCTCTTTCTCGAGGCCCGTGCGGCCGCCGACCGTCCCCTGTCCTCGCTGCCGGAGCGCGACCGGCAGATTTTCGTGCTGCGCCTCGAGCGCTGGTTCCAGAACCTCGTCGACGGGCTGCGGCCGGTGTACGGCCGGCGGCCCGACTTCCGCACCTTCGTGGTCGGGCTGTGCCGCGAGATGGCCGAGGCGTACGCGAAGCGGCCCGAGGCGCTCAAGGAGCTCGACCTCGAGCGCGACCTGACGCCGGACTGGTTCCAGCGCGAGTCGATGCTGGGCTACGTGTTCTACGTCGATCGCTTCGCCGGCACGCTCCGCGGCGTGCGCGAGCGTCTGGACTACCTGACGGAGCTCGGGGCGACCTACCTCCACCTCATGTCCACGCTCGAGTCGCGCGAGGGGGCGAACGACGGCGGCTACGCGATCCGCGACTACCGCGAGATCGACCCTGCGCTGGGCGACCGCGACGACCTGCAGGAGACGTGCACGGTGCTGCGCGAGAAGGGGGTCAGCGTCTGCATCGACCTGGTGCTGAACCACTGCGCCGACCAGCACGACTGGGCGCGCCGGGCGTTGGCGGGCGAACAGCGCTACCAGGACTACTTCTACATGTACGAGGACCGCGCTGCCCCGGACGCGTACGAGCGGACGCTTCCCGAGATCTTCCCGGACATGGCCCCCGGCAACTTCACCTACCAGCCCGAGATCGACCGCTGGGTGTGGACCACGTTCCACGACTACCAGTGGGACCTGAACTGGTCGAACCCGCAGGTGTTCCTCGAG
>CAZHCI010000034.1:17733-19806 GCA_964530905.1 uncultured bacterium | reverse complement strand
CCGATCTTCGAGTACGCGGCGACGTCGCAAGGGGCGCTGGCCTACCAGGCGCTCGCGGAGGAGGTGCTTGAGCGTGTCAGCGAAGGCTAGGGGGTTGGGGCGCGGCCTGGACGCGCTGTTGCCGAAGGTGGACAAGCCCACGCACATGGTGCCGATCGACAGGCTGTCGCCGTCGCCGTTCCAGCCACGCTCCAGGCTGGACGAGGCGAAGGTCGCGGAGCTCGCGGCCTCGGTCGCCGAGAAGGGGGTGCTTCAGCCGTTGCTGGTGCGGCCCGTGGGCGACGGGTTCGAGATCGTGGCGGGCGAGCGGCGGTTCCGAGCGGCCGGCAAAGCCGGGTTGAGTGCGGTGCCGGTCGTCATCCGGGACCTCGACGATCAGGAGACGCTCGAGATCGCCATCGTCGAGAACCTGCAGCGTGAAGACCTGACGGCGATCGAGGAGGCGCGCGCCTTTCAGCGTCTGATGGAGTTCGGGATGGACCAGGCCGGGGTGGCACGGGCGGTAGGGAAGAGCCGCAGCGCCGTCGCGAACGCGCTTCGGCTGCTTTCCTTGCCGGAGGAAGCGCGCGTCGCGCTGGAGGCGGGGGAGATCAGTGCCGGACATGCCCGCGCCGTGTTGGCTCAGCCCGAGACGGACCGCACCTGGGCGCTCGGCCAGATTCTGGACCGAGGCTTGAGCGTGCGGCAGGCCGAGGCGTTGCGTCGGCCTGCCGGGGGCCCGAAGCGAAGCACGAGCGACGGCCGATACCAGCGCCTCGAGGAGGACCTGGAGCGCCATGCCGGGACGATGGTGCGAGTGCGTGGCGGCCGACGGGGCCGTATCGAGCTGCACTTCCGCTCCGAGGACGAGCTCGAACGGCTGTTGGAGCTTCTGGGGTACGAGGCCTGAAGCAGGTGCAGCTAGCGGGGCTGGCCAGTCCCGGTGTTCCACGTGAAACATCGCCAGGTCGGAGCGAGCGGCATCGGCGCCGTGTGGCGGGACGAAGCGCGGCTGCGAGGTCGGACTCGCTCGAGCGCGCGTGCGTCGGGCGCGCGCGGAGGGCCGAATGGTAGCGTTGGCCGAACGTGCAGGACGAGCCACGAGCCACGAGCCACGAGCATGCTGGCGTGGCCGAACCGAGGAGGCGCCATGAAGGAACCGATGAGAGTCGCAGTTACCGGGGCTGCCGGGCAGATCGGCTATGCGCTGCTGTTCCGCATCGCGGCGGGCGACATGCTCGGCAAGGATCAGCCGGTGATCCTGCAGCTGCTGGAAATCCCGCCGGCGATGAAGGCCGTCGAGGGCGTGATGATGGAGCTGGCCGACGGCGCGTTTCCGCTTCTGCGCGGGGTCGTGGCCAGCGACGACGCGAACGTCGCGTTCCGCGACGCCGACATCGCGATGCTGGTCGGGAGTCGGCCACGCGGCCCGGGCATGGAGCGTAAGGACCTTCTGGAGGCGAACGGCGCGATCTTCACGGAGCAGGGCCGGGCGTTGAACGAGGTCGCCAAGCGGGACGTGAGGGTGCTCGTGGTGGGGAACCCCGCGAACACGAACGCCTTGATCGCGATGAGCAACGCGCCGGACCTCCCGCCGGAAAGCTTCACCGCGATGACGCGTCTGGACCACAACCGGGCCTTGAGCCAGCTCGCGGCGGAGACCGGCGTCCAAGTGGCGGACGTCGGTCGGATGATCGTGTGGGGAAACCACTCGAGCACGCAGGTGCCCGACTTGGAGCATGCCGTCGTGCAGGGCGCTCCTGCGATCCGGCAGGTGGACGAGGCGTGGATCGCGGAGAGCTTCATTCCCACGGTCCAGAAGCGTGGCGCTGCGATCATCGCGGCACGCGGCGCGTCCAGCGCCGCCTCGGCCGCTGCGGCGGCGATCGATCACGTGCGTGACTGGGTCTTCGGGACGAGCGGAGGAGACTGGGTCAGCATGGCCATCCCCGCCAGGGGTCAGTACGGGATCGCCGAGGGCGTGGTCTACTCGTTCCCGGTCACCTGTTCGGACGGACGGATCGAGGTCGTGCCCGACCTGAAACGCAGCGACGACGTGGTCCGCCGCATGAACGCCAGCGATGCGGAGCTGCG
>CAZHCI010000034.1:15712-17633 GCA_964530905.1 uncultured bacterium | reverse complement strand
GGTCCTGCGCGAGCACGGTCTTCGTTACAGCCGACCGCGAGCCGTGATTCTGGACTTCTTCTCCGAAGGGGACCGGCACGTGAGCGCGGAGGATCTCTACTTGGAGCTCAAGCAGCGCGGCGAGAACCTGAGCCTCTCGACCGTGTACCTGAACCTCAACGTCCTGTCCGAATCGGGCGTCGTTCGGGAGTTCCAAGGCAGCTCGGGCCAGAAGCTCTACGACAGCAACGTGTCGCCTCACTACCATCTGATCTGCAAGGAGACCGGCGAGGTGCTCGACGTTCCGGCGCCCACCGTCGACGGCGTGCCGCTGGGCCGGTTCCTCAAGCGCACGATCGAGGCCGCGACCGGCTGGGAGGTCGAGGAGCCGCGCCTCCACCTGCGTGGCAGGTCGCCCGCGGTGGCGGCGCAGAGCGAGCGCGAGAACGAAGAGGAGAGCGACGCGGCGTAGCCGATCGCCCGTCGCTCGACGCCGCGCACCGCGCGGCTGGCGTCGCCAAGCAAGGTTCAGCGCCGCAGACCCTAGGTCTGCGGCGCTGAACGTCGTTCCGGACGGACGTCCGGGTCGGGAGCTTACTCGCTCGGGGGCAGGATGACCGCGTCGATGACGTGGACGACGCCGTTGCCGGCTTCGAGGTCGGTCATCGTCACGGTGGCGCTGCCGTCCAGGAGCACGGCGCCGTCTTCGACGGTCACGGTGATCGGAGCGCCGTTCACGGTCTCGACCTCGGCGCTGCCGCCGCCCGCTTCGACCGCGGCCAGCACGTCGGCGGCCATCAGCTTGCCGGCGACGACGTGGTACGTCAGGATGCCGGCGAGGTCATCGCTGGCGAGGAGCTCTTCGGCGGTGAGGCCGAGGGCCTCGAGCGCAGCGGCGAACGCGTCGTCGGTCGGCGCGAACACGGTGAACGGGCCTTCGCTGGACAGGGTGGCGACGAGGTCCGCTTCGGTGACGGCGGCGACGAGGGTCGAGAAGCCTTCGTTCTCGACGGCGATGTCGACGACGGTCTCGGGCATGTCTCCGTGGCCGTCGGCGAGGGCGGTGCCGAACAGGAGTCCGAGGGCGAGCATGGAGCTGGCGATGAAACGGTTCATACGAGTGAGACCTCCTTCAGGTCTGGGCGTCGCGGCATCGAGGCCGCTCGGCGGTCGCTCCCCCGGCGCGGGATGCGCTTCTCGGGGTCACGAGGAGACGATAGGGGCACGAAGGGTGAACAAACCTTGTTCAGGCGTACGAACGGCGCGGCCGTCTACGTGGCCGGTGGCGAGAACCCCGTTGTAGAGTGGCGCTCGACGCGTTCCGGCGTCCCGCCCGGGCCGACTGACGCCTGCAGAAAGGGGTCTCGCGACGTCCAGCTTCCATCCCGTCCACGAGGTCCGGTCGCTCACGACGATCGAGGAGCTTCACGCCTGCGAGGCGATCGCGAAGGTCGTGTGGCAGGTCGACGACCGCGAGATCGTCCCCGCCTCCTACCTGCGTGCGCAGCTGCACGGCGGCGGCATGGTCGCGGGCGCGTTCGACGAGGGGCGTATGGTGGGGTTCGTCGTGGGCTTCCTGGCCCGTCATGCGAAGCACGAGCCCGTCGGGCTCCACTCGCACCTGCTGGGCGTTCTGTCGGACTACCGTCGCAGCGGGCTCGGCCGGTCGCTGAAGTGGTTTCAGCGGCGCTGGTCGCTGGAGCAAGGCCTGCCGTGGATCACCTGGACGTTCGATCCGCTCCAAGCGCACAACGCCCGGCTGAACCTCGAGCACCTCGGCGCCGAGGGCGAGTCGTACCACGCCGATTTCTACGGGACGCTGGGCGGGGTGCTGTTCGGATCGCTGGCGACCGATCGACTGGTCGCCCGGTGGGAGCTGGAGTCTCCTCGGGTGCTGCGGCTGGCGGGGGGCGCAGCGCCGGAGCCCGAGCCCCGGCACGAG
>CAZHCI010000034.1:14056-15612 GCA_964530905.1 uncultured bacterium | reverse complement strand
GGGTCTACGATCGAGGCAGACGCGTAGCCGAGGCTCCGTACCCGAAAGGATCGCCATGACCGAAGCCGAACGAATCCGTGCCCTCCGCGACGAAGGACGAATCGACGACCTCCAGGCTCGCCGGCTGCTGAACGCGCTGGGGGTGTCCGACGTCGACGCGGAGCTGCGCCGCGAGCCCGCTGGCGAAGCTCCCGAGGCGACCCCCGACGACGACGACGCCCACGGCCCGGCCCCCCGCGACGCGTCGCCGCTGGGCTCCGCCGAGAGCGGCGCCACGGAGAGCGGCGCCACGGAGAGCGATGCCACCGCCCTACCCGACGCCACCGAGCACACGCCCGACGTCCGGAGCTGGGCGCGGATCGAGCTGTTCGCCTGCGAGCTCGACGTCGCCATCGACCCCGGCCTCGACGTGCCCGTGGTCGAGACGAAGGACGGGGACGTCGGCGTCGAAGCGACCGACGACGGCTGGCGGATCACGCAACGCGATCGGGCCGAAGGGAGCTGGCTGGAGCGCCTCATCGACGGCGTGCACCAGGGACGCGTGGCGCTCCGTCTGCCCGAGGGCACCGGCGTCGATCTCGACGTCAAGGCCGGCGACGTCGAGCTCGACGGGGTGCCCGCGCTTCGCGGTCGACTGATGGCCGGCGACCTGGACGCGCGCGGCCTACGGGCCGTCGACGTGGCCGTGAGCGCCGGCGACGTCGATCTGGAGCTCGACCCCTCCGCCGGGGCGCACCGCGTGCGGCTCTCCGTCGGCGACCTGTCGATCCGGCTGCCCGCCCACGCGGACGTCGCGGTCGAGGGCCACGTCTCGATCGGCGACGCCAGCGCCAGCGCCCCGTTCGCGACCCGGCGTACCGGCATGGTCGCGCGGCTGGTCCAGGGCACCATGGGGCAGGGAAGAGCCACGCTTCGCGCCGACGTCGGCACCGGCGACCTCACGATCGCGAGCGACCGAGATGGCCGCTGACGAACGCGACCGGATCCTGGGCATGCTCGAAGCCGGCAAGATCTCGGCCGAGCAGGCCGCCGTGCTTCTCGACGCCGTGGCCAGCCCGGGCGACGCTCCAGGCCGCGCTGCCCGCTCGCCCGGGACCGGGAAGACCCCCGCGCCCAGGCCTCCCGCCCAGCTGCTGCGGATCACCGTCGACGCTCGCGAGGGCGACCGCGACGCCACGAAGGTGCACGTGAACGTGCCGCTGAAGCTCGCGCGGTTCGCGAGCCGGTTCCTGCCCAAGGAGGCCCGCGCCGAGCTGGAGGGGCAGAGCATCGACCTGGCCGAGCTGCTCTCCAGCCTCGGCGACGAGGTGCCCGACGGCCCGCTGGTCGACATCGACGCCAGCGAGGCGGACGGAACGAAGACCGCGCGCATCCTGATCGAGGTGGTGTGAGGTGCGCCTGCGACCGCTCGACAAGGACGACCGCGACGCCTACCTGCGCGAGATCCGGCCGCGACTCCTGATGCTGCGGGTCAGCGCCGGCAAGGTCCGCCTGCGCTGGCTCGTGCCCAGCTGGGCGCTCGAGGAGCCGCTCCGCTTCCTGCTTCGCGTCGCTTC
>CAZHCI010000034.1:10575-13956 GCA_964530905.1 uncultured bacterium | reverse complement strand
CGGCCCGGCCCGCTGGTGGCCGGCGGCGGACGCGTTCTTCTCCGAGGCCGACCGCGACCTGTTGGCGCTGCCCGACGGCGTGCCGCTCGTCGACGTCCAGGCCGCGGACGCGCGGATCGTCGTGGCCGAGGTTCGACCGTGACGCCACCTTCGAACGGAGGACCGATGGACCGTACCCCCCGCTACCCGATGCCCACCCACTGCCCCGTGAGCGGCGAGCCGCTCGAGGTCACGCGCCTCGCCAGCCCGACCAGCGGCGTGGTGATCGAAGGCCGCTTCCAGGCCAACGAGTTCGCGCTGCTGCCTCCCGAGCCGCTCGAGTTCCTCCGCATCTTCGTTCGCGTGCGCGGGAACCTCAAGGAGGCCGAGCGGATCTTGGGCGTGTCGTACCCCACCGTCCGTGCACGGTTCGAGCGGATGCTCGAGGCGCTCGGCTACGACGTTCCCGAGCCGAAACCGGCCGGCACGCCGGACCGCGCCGCGGCGGACGAGGTGCTCTCGCGCCTCGAGGCCGGCGAGATCGACGCCGAGGAGGCCACCGCGCGGCTTCAGGCGCTGAGTCGCGGCTGATCGCCGTCCCCGAGGCGGCCGTACGACGCGCTACCGGTCGCCTTGCGGGGCCTCCCCATCCCGCGCGTCGCCCTCCTCGCTCCCGCGACCCGGGCGTGCGCCCTCGCCGTCCGAGCGCGTACGCCCGGGGCTCGGCGGGACGGAGCCGCCGTGGAACGCGTCGGGAGGGAGGGTCGGCCCCTCGCTTCCCGCGCGGCGCACGTGGACCCGGTGCACCCGGGGCCCGTCGACCGCCGTCACCTCGAAGCGCCAGGTCGACGCCACGACCACGTCGCCCACGTTCGGGATCCGGCCGGCCAAGGTGGTCACCAAGCCGCCCAGCGTCCGGTAGTCACGCTCCTCCTCGCGTGGGAGCGACACCACGCCCAGCAGGTCCTTGAGCTCCTCGACGTAGAGCTTGCCGTCCAGGTCGAACTCGTCCTCGCCCAGCCGCTCCACCGTCGGGTGCTCGTCGTCCACGCCGTCGGCCAGCTCGCCCAGAAGGGCCGTGAGCACGTCGCCGGCGGTGACGATGCCCTCGACCCCGCCGTACTCGTCCAGCACCACCGCGAAGCGCGTGCCGGACTCTCGGAACCGGTCCAGCAGCATCAGCGCGCTCAGGCTCTCGGGCACCTCCAGCGCGGGCGTCGCCATCGCCCCGACGTCGATCGGCTCCCCCAGCAGGCAGCGGTCCAAGAGCTCGTGCACGTGGATCACGCCGGCCAGGCGGTCCAGCTCGCCGCGAGCGACGGGCAGCCGGGAGTGGCTCGCCTCGATCAGGGCGGCCCGTACCTCCTCCCACGGCGCGTCGGCGTCCAGCCAGCTGACCTCGCGCCTGGGCGTCAGCATCGAGCGGACCCGGCGATCCTCGAGGTCGAACACGTTCTCGATCATCTCGACCTCCGCGTGGCCGATGTGGCCGACGCGGCGGCTCTGCTCGAGCATCCCGCTGATCTCCTCCGGCGACGGCTCGCCGCCACGCCGGCCCTGGATCCCGAACGGACGCAGGATCAGCTCGGTGGACAGCGACAGGAGCGAGACGAGCGGGGAGGTGGCACGCGACAGCACCCCCATCGGGCCCGATACCAGCCCAGCGACCTTCTCCGGCGAGGCCAGGGCGACGCGTTTGGGCACCAGCTCGCCCACGACGAGGAACATGTACGTGATCGCCACGACCACGAGCCCGAACGCCAGCGGCTCCGCCACGACGTCGCCGACGCCCCACCCCTCGAGCCGGGTGGCCAGCGGACCGGCCAGCGCCCGTCCGCCGAAGGCGCCCGACAGGACGCCGACCAGGCTGATGCCGATCTGGACGGCGGAGAGGAATCGGTTGGGCTCGTCGTACAGGTGCAACGCTCTGCGGGCGCCAGCGTCGCCCGAGTCGGCACGCTCCTGAAGCCGCGACCGGCGAGACGAGGCAAGCGCCATCTCGCTCATGGCCAGCAGGCCGTTGCCGATGATCAGGAGGACGATGATCGCCAGGGTGTAGATCATCGTCGGGGCGCGACCGGCCCAGGCGACCTCGGAGGCTCGGAATCGTCCATGGGCCCAGTATGCCGGACCGAGCCGCGTCCGCGTCGCCTGCGAGGGGCTCGTGCGGCCGGCCGACGCGGTGTCGGTGCGCGGTCCGCTATACTTCCCGACTGATGCCGACCGATTACTACGAGCTTCTGGGCGTATCGCGCGACGCGGACGGGGCGACGATCAAGGCCGCCTACCGAAAGCTGGCCCTGAAGTACCACCCTGACCGAAATCCGAACGACCACGAGGCGGAGGAGAGGTTCAAGCAGGTCAACGAGGCGTACGCCGTGCTCTCCGACGGCGAGAAGCGCCGGCGCTACGACCGCTTCGGGAGCGAGGACGAGGGCGTCCAGTTCGGCGGCGACATCTTCGACATCTTCAGCTCGGTGTTCGGAGGCGGGTTCGCGCAGGCCGGACGGGCGCGTGCCCAAGGCCAGCCCGGCGAGGACCTCGAGGCCCGCGTCGAGATCACGCTCGAGCAGGCCCGCGAAGGCGCGCAGGTCCCGATCCAGCTCGAGCGCATGGCCCGCTGCGAGCATTGCGAAGGCGACCGCGCCGAGCCGGGCAGCGACGGCAAGACGACCTGCCCCACCTGCAACGGCGTCGGCCAGGTCCGCGCCCAGGCGCAGTCGCTGTTCGGCACCGTCATGACGACGCGGGCGTGCCCGCGCTGCCAGGGCGCCGGCCAGGTCGTCACGACCCCGTGCACCGCCTGCTCCGGGCGGGGACGGACGTTGCAGACCGACACCGTCGAGGTCGGCCTTCCCACGGGGATCGACGGCGGCTACCGGCTGCGCGTGCCCGGCCAGGGCAACGCCGGCGTGGACGGCGGGCCGGACGGCGACCTGTACGTGTACCTCGAGCTCGCCCCGCACGAGCACTTCGTGCGTGACGGCGACGACCTGCGCTACGTGCTGGAGGTCGGGCCCGCCCAGGCCGCGCTGGGCTCCAGCTTCGAGGTGCCCACGATGGACGAACCCGAGGTGATCGAGCTGAGTCCGGGAACGCAGCCGGGCGCGGAGGTCCGCCTGCACGGCAAGGGCATGCCCCGGCTGCGCCGTGCCGGGAACGGCGATCAGATCGTGACGGTCCGCGTCGTGATTCCGCGCAAGCTCAGCAAGACCGCACGCGACCTGCTGGCGTCGTACGCCGACGAGGTGGGCGAGGAGATCCACGAGAAGCAGACGCTGCTGGACCGTCTCAAGGACGTGTTCGGCGGTCGCAAGCGGCGCGCTCGCGGGCGGAAGCCCGACGGCGACGGCGAGGTCGGCGGCGAGGTCGACGGCGACGGCTCCACCGGCGCAGACGAGG
>CAZHCI010000034.1:4185-10475 GCA_964530905.1 uncultured bacterium | reverse complement strand
AGCCAGGCGGCCAAGATCGGCTCGGCGGGCGCCGCCAGGGACGCCAGGCGACGCTCGGCCGCGTGGCGACGGAACCAGGTGCGCTGCCGCCTCGCGTACCGGCGCGTCGCCGTCACGATCGCGGTCAGCGCCTCGTCCATCCCCATCTCGCCGCGCGCCACGGCGGCCGCCTCGGCGTAGCCGATCGCCTGCGACGCCGTGGCCAGCGACGCGGCGTCCAGGGCGGCGGACTCCACGATCAGCCCACCGCTCAGCATCGCCCGTGCGCGAGCCTCGATCCGGGGCTCGAGCGCCTCCAGCGAGGGGATCAGCCAGGTGCGGTCCGCCGCCACCCGCGGCGTGCGGCGCGGGAACGCGGAGGGCGGCCGACCGGTACGGGCCAGCACCTCGAGCGACCGCACCAGGCGGCGCGGGTTGCGCTGCGCGCGGACGGCGTCCTCGGGCGCGACGGCGGCCAGCTCGCGCTCCAACGCCGAGACGCCCTCGCGCTCCAGCCGCTCCCAGAACGGGGCTTGCGCGCCCGGGTCGGCGGGCGGCGTGGTGGGAAGCCCCTCGGCCAGCGCCATCAGGTAGAACCCGGTTCCGCCCACCACCAGGCAGCGGACGCCGCGCGCGTCCGCGTCGACGATCGCCGCTTCGGCCAGGGCCACCCACGCCGCGACGCTGAACGGCTGCTGGGGCGAGACGACGTCGATCAGGTGGTGACGAACCAGGGCCCGCTCCTCGGGCGTCGGCTTGGCCGTTCCGACGTCCAGGCCGCGGTAGACCTGCATGGCGTCGGCCGAGACGAGCTCGAGGCCGAACCGCCGCGCCAGCCGCAGCGCCACCGCGCTCTTGCCGCTGGCGGTGGGCGCGCCCAGCAGGAACGCCGTCGGCCGCGAGGAGGTACCGTGCGCCATGCCGCCACGCTAGCAGCCGTTCCGGCGGCCGGTGCTATCCTTCGCCCATGGAGCTGGACAAGTACGGGACCGCCAGCGACCTCAAGGAGCTTCTCGCGGTCCGTGACTCGATCGAGGAGCTGCTCGAGCGTCGCGTGCCCACCGACGGCATCACGCCCAAGGCCGAGCTTCGCGACCTGGACGACGCCTACCGGCTGGTGCTCGAGGTGCCCGGCGTCGCGCAGGAGGACCTCGAGATCGCCGTGCAGGGGCGCGACGTCGTCGTCGCCGGCCATCGGGAAGGCGAGCCGCACGGCGACCCGGTCTTCAGCGAACGCGCTCGCGGTCCGTTCCAGCGGACCGTCACGCTTCCGAGCGACGTCGATCCCGAGCACACCAGCGCGCAGCTGGTCGCTGGACTGCTGATCCTCCGTCTTCCCAAGGTGTGAGCGCCGCGGACGATTCGGACGCGTCCGGCGCGTCGCCGCTGATCCCATCGCGACCGCCCCAGCCGCCGCCCTTCCCGGTCGAGGCGCCGTACCGGATGCGGCCGGACCTGGCGCGGCTCGAGGGGCCGCCGTTCGAGCCCTGCCCAGGCGACGAAGCGCTGCGCGCCGAGAAGGCGCGCGCCCTGCGTCACCGGCCGGAGCGGATCCGCGTGCCCGATCCGAAGCGCCGCGGCGACGCCGTCGCGCTCGACGTGGCCGCCACGCTGCCGCGGATCGCGGAGCTGCGGCCCGACGCGATCACGCCCGCGACGTTCGCGGCGGCGCCCGCGGTGACCGTCGCCGACGCCCTGGGTCGCGCCTGGACGTTCCCGGCGCTGGACGAGGAGGCGGGCGAGCTGCTTCGCGCGTCGCCGCCCGCGACCCGCGTGGCGGACGCGCTGGCGCTCTCCCTGCCCGACGATCTGGCGTGGATGCGCGACGACGGCGCGGCCGGACGGGCGTCGCTGCTGCACGTGTCGTTCCCGAGCCACTGGGCGCCGGACGCGCGCGCCGGGGCGTCGCTGGCCGAGCTGCACGGGCCCGTGGCGGACGGCGAGGCGCTGCGCGCGGCCAGCGCCGCGCTGATGCGGGCGATCGTTCGCAAGGGGCCGTTTCGACGGTGGGTGTGGAGCGTGCAGGCGACCCCGGCGCTGGACCTTCATCCCGAGAGCGGCCAGGGGGCCAGCCACGTAGCGGGAGACGGCGACGGCGCGGGACCGCCGGCCGCGAGCGTCGTCGAGCGAGCCTGGTTCCGGGTCGAGCGCCAGACCACCGTGCCGTTTCCCGCGGCGGGGCTTTCGCTGTTCGCGATCCGCGTGCGGGTGGCGCCGCTGGCGCAGGTCCTGGCGGCCCGGCCGGGCAGGGCCGCGCGACTGGCGGCCTCGGTCCGTTCGATGTCGGCCGGGGTGAGGGCGTACAAGGGACTCGGCGCCGCGGACGCGCTGCTCGCGGAGCTCGACGGATGGGCCGGACGTTGACGCTCGCGTCGGCGCGCCTCGGCGTTCGCGCCGGTCAGGGCGCCGCGTCGTCCTCGCCGATCTCGAAGCTGGCCGAAACGTCGCCTTCGACGACCACGTCGTTCGTCTCGAGGTCGTAGAGCAGCCGGCGACCGCGCACCTCGTCCTGACCCGCGCGACTGACGGCCGGGTCGCCCCGCAGGATCGCGATGCCCGCCTCCTCGTCCAGCTCGAGCTCGTCCGCCTCGCTCACCCGGTCGCCGGCCGTGACGCGAACGCCGCCGGCGAGGGTCGAGCCGCCCGATCCCAGATCGAACCGAAGCGCCTCGGCCTGCGCCTCGACCGACGGGCCGTCGCCCTGCGGCGCGCGGGTGAGGGACACCGGCCCGTCCATCGTCGCGACGTCGCTGCCGCGGTCCAGGAAGAAGCGCGCGCCCACGACGTCCGAGCGGCCCTGGCGCAGCCGGACCGTCGGCGGATCGGCGATGTCGACCTGCTCCAGGCAGGGCGGCCGGCCGAAGGTCGCGGTCGCGTCGAGCGCCTCGAGCGTCTCGTCGTCGCTGGGTTCGGACGAGGCGTCGTCGCCCGAGGCAGCGTCGTCGCTGCCGCCTCGCTCCGGCCGCTGCACGATCACCAGCGGCGCCTCGACGAAGGCCGGCTCGGCCGCCTCGCCGTCCGCGCCCTCCTGGTCCCGGTCGTCGATCCGGGTCGTGACCCTCTCGACCGGCGCGTAGAACAGGTTCGTACGGACCTCCTCGCCGGGGACGCAGCCGGCGAGGTCCAGGATCGAGCGCGCGCCCTGATCGGCGCGGCCGGCGTTCACGATCTCGATCGTCGCGTCGCTGCGCTCCAGCACCAGGCGGGTCGCCGACTGCGCCATCGCCACGCTGGCGATCGTCAGCCCGGCCAGCGCCGTCAGCGCTCGGACCGTCGGCGCCCACGGGCGGGGGCAGGGCGGTCGGCCCGCCGACGCGGCGGCGTGGCCGCGCGGCGGGCGGTGCGTCACGGCGTGCCCGGTCCGCCGGCCTCGCGCTCCTCGGCCAACAGGAACGCCGTCAGGTCCAGGTCGCTCACGACGCTGGCGTCGATCGCCTCGACGAAGTCGAACTCGACGTCCTGCAGGATGCGGTCCCCCTCGAGCGTCACGCCGTCCGCCTCGTTCACCGATCGGGCGGGCGAGCCGGTCACCTCGGCGATCTTCTGCGCGTCGTCGTACACGGCTTCGTCGCCGCGCGTGACGAGGTCGCCGTCGACGACGGTCACCTCGCCGCGCGCCCACAGGCGCTCGTCCTGGGTGAGGACGCGGATCTCCCGCGCGGTGATGGTCAGTAGTCCGTTCTCCTCGTCCTCCCGAACGATGGTGCACAGCCCGTCGCAGTCCAGCAGCGCCAGGTCGGTGTCCTCGGCGTAGGTGAGCGCGTCCGCCTCGGCACGCTGCGAGCCCGCCACGAGCACGACGTCGCCGCGGTTCACGCTGCGGTCGGTGTCGACGTCGAACTCCGCCAGGGCGGCCGAGATCAGCGTCGGATCGCCGCCCTCCTCGTCCGGCTCGATGACGACGTCCACCCCACCGTCCAGCTCGCCCAGACCGGTCGCTTCGCGGTAGACGAGCGCCGGGCCCGTCGCCTCGAGGCGGCCGCGGACGACCCGCACGCCTCCGGCGAACCGGGCGGTGCGCTGGCCCTTGGCGCGGGAGAGGAGCGTGTCGTCCGGCGCGGACAGCTCGGCACGCGGGCCGAAGATGGTCAACGTCGAGACGGTCGCCACGATGCCGTACGGATCGGGATGCTCGTACACGATCGGACCGTAGCGGAGGTTGCCGCCCTGGCTGCCGCCGCTGGAGTCGATCGTGATCAGCCGCCGCTCCAGCTCGGAGCCCTCCGTGGACCCCGACTCGGACGCCGACTCGGGCGCCGCTTCGGGTGCGGGTTCGGACGTCGCGCCGTCCTGCGCGGCGGCCGCGCCGAGGACGAGCAGCGCGGCGAGCAGGAGCGCCAGCCCCGCGGCGGGGAGGGCGGAGCGTCGGGCCAGAGGGCGAAGTCGGGTCATGGATTCCTTCCAGAGGCGTCGTCGCGCTCGTCGAGCTCGAACTCGCTGTAGCCGATCGTGTCGGGGCCGCCGGCGTCGAAGTCGGTGAAGTCGAAGCTGACGCTCATCTCCTGGTAGCGGCTCTCGCCGAAGCCTTCGCCGAAGATGCGGATGCGGGGGACCTCGAAGCGGCCGGCCTCCTGGTCGACCCGGACCTGTCGCCCCTCGACCCCCTCCATCTCGACGTCCAGGTCGTCCGCGACGAGGTGGACGTCCATGCGGGCGCTGCGCAGGTCGTCGTCACGGCCGATCACCAGCCGATCGGACCTGAGGGTGAAGTCGACCTCGTCGTCGACGCGGCGCTCGCCGTCCTCGATCCGGTTCAGGGTCGTCTCCCGTGCCGCAGGGTCGTAGCTCGCGACGGGCGCCTCGAAGCGCCACACGGCGTCCGGATCGGAGGCGGGGAAGAGACGCACCACGGCGTCCTCGAGCACGATGTCCTCGCGGACCTCGGGGCGTTCCGCACGAGGGCCGAGCGCCAGGGCGAGCAGGATCAGCAGGACCGCGCCCAACGCCAAGGACGCCCATTTCGTCATGCGCCTACGCTACCAACCGCCCTGCGTGAGAAGCGTGGCGCTCACTCGAAGCGCACGTCCTTCACGCGGTAGGTGGCGGCGTGGTTCCCGAGCGCCAGCTCGACCTGATCGCCGGGGCGGCGGCCGACCAGGGTGCGGCCCAGCGGCGACTCGTCGCTGATCCTGCCCTCGAGCACGTCGGCTTCGTGGGTGCCCACCAGGTGGAACACCACCTCGTCGCCGTCGTCGTCCTCCAGCCACAGGCTGGCGCCCAGCCGCGCGGCCGGGTTGTCGCCCTCCTCGGCGTCGATCACGACGGCGCGGTGGACGATCTCCTCGAGGTCCGCGATGCGCGCCTCGTTCTCGCTCTGCAGCATGCGCGCCTCGTCGTACGCCGCGCTTTCGCGAAGGTCGCCGTCCGCGATGGCGGCGCCCATGTACTCGCTGATCTCCTGGCGCTTCTCCTCCTTGAGGTAACGGAGGTCCTCCTGGATCTTCGCGAGGCCTTTCGGCGTCAGATAGATCGGTTCTCTGCTGGCCATGCCACCTCCTGCGGGTCGCGCTCCCGTGCTCCAGGACCTCCGGTGGCCCGGGAGCGGCGCGTGTCCGGCCTCAGCCGGACCGCCCCGACCCCCGAGTCTACACGGGTCGGCAGGTCCCGCCCGGCGCGCATCCCACGGTCGTCAGGCCCGCTCGGAGCGCTCCAGCATCTCGGCGACCTCGTCGTCCTGGACCTGCGGGAAGTCGCGGTAGCCCTGCCCGACGGCGAAGAACGGCGACGGCGTGGTCAGGCAGACGACCTCGTCGGCGGTCCGCTGAAGCCGCTGGACGGTGTCCTGCGGCGCCAGCGGCACCGCGATCACGATCCGCTCCGCGCCGGCCTTGCGGACGGCGTCCAGCGCCGCCTGCATCGTCGATCCCGTGGCGATCCCGTCGTCGACCAGGACGACGGTGGCGCCGCCCAGCTCCGGATCGGGCCGGTCGCCGCGGAAGCGCTGCTCGCGGCGCTTCAGCTCGGCGCGCTCACGCGCGACGATCCGGTCGAGCTGGTCCTGCTCGACGCCCAGCCGTTGGACGACGCTCTCGTCGAGCACCTCGATCCCGCCGCTGGCGATGGCGCCCATGGCGTACTCCTCGTGCCCCGGCGCGCCCAGCTTGCGCACCACCAGCACGTCCAGGCTCGCGTCGATCGCCTCCGCGACCGGCAGCGCGACCGGCACGCCGCCGCGGGGGAGACCCAGCACGATCCGTCGCTCGTCCTCGCCGCGAGGGCCCAGCCTGCTCCGCACCTCTTCGGCCAGCTTCCGTCCTGCCTCGTCTCGGTTCTCGAACGTCATGCGTATCGCCTCCGTAGGCCCGCAGCGT
>CAZHCI010000034.1:2156-4085 GCA_964530905.1 uncultured bacterium | reverse complement strand
GATCAGGTGCGCCGCGGCAGCCCGGCCATCGGCCCGATCCGCTCCAGCAGCGCGTCGGCGTCCACCCCCCGCAAGATCCGGATCCGCGCCCGTCCGCTGCGGGCGATGGGGGTGAGGAACCGCTTCAGCGGGGCGCGCTCGATCGGCCCGTCGGGGCACACCCTGCGGGCGGCCTCCTCGTTCTCGGCGATCCAGTCCGTCCCCAGGCAGTGCACGACGTCCACGTCGACGTCGGCCGGCACCGCGACGAGCTCGAGCTCGGCCCGCTGCAGCGCGTCCAGGGTCGGTCCGACACCCGTCACCCCGTCGCGCTCCAGGCGTGCGAGCCGCTCCTCGTCCTCGTCGTGCAGGGCGCCGCGAACGACGTCCGCGAGCGGCTCGCGCCAACGCGCCGGACCCAGGTCCGGATCGACCGGCGCCGGCCCGGTCGCCAGCAACGTCCTCTTCATCGGCTCCGACAGGGCGTCTTCGAGCTGGTTCACGCGACGCTTCTCGCCCAGCAGCACCAGCCGCGCACCGTCGCGCGCGCCGACGGCGATCTCGATCTGGCTGGCGACGTGCCGCACGAACTTCGCGGTCCACTCCTCCTTGCGGTCGTCGAAGTCGTCCATGCCCGAGCCGCCTCGCGCCGGCTGTCCCGGCATGCCCGTCTCGTGCTCGGCGTACTGGCGCCAGTCGCTCGGGTCCATGGCCCGGACGTACGCGGCGGCCTCGATCACCTCGCCCAGGTCCTGCACGAACAGGCGGGCGCGGCGCTCGTCGGCGAACACCGCCACGACCGGCTGCTCGGCGGCCAGCAGCAGCTCCAGCGGAGCGATCCACGGCTCGCCCCAGCGCGCGGCTGCCTGGCGGGCGCCGCCGGGGAGGGGCGGCGCGACGCGGACCTGGCGATGGACCGTGAACGCGTCCGGATCCTCGCTCGCGAACAACGCCAACGTTCCCTCGCCGACGTCGCGCAGCGTCGTCTCGATGTGGCGCTCCAGCCGCTCGCGTACCGAGCGGTCCAACGACAACTCACGCAGCACCGCGTCGGCACGCTGCGCGGGCGCGTTCGGATCGGTGCCCGCATGCACGTCGAGGTAGAGGCTCAACAGCGGAGCGTCCTGGCTCTCCAAGCGGTCGAGAAGCTCCTCGAGCTCGCGGCGGACGGGCAGCGGGGTCGTTTCGGGCGTACGGGCGTCGGACATGGAGCCTCCTCGAAGGAGAGAGCGCGTGCCGAGCCGGACGATGCGGTCCGGACGGATGCGGCTTCGTCGGGGGCGACCGCCGTCGGACGCGTGAGATCGCGCAGCCCGGGGCGTCGCCTCGTGTCCCCACCCTAGGGCTTGGAGGCCGGAATCGGCGTCGGGCATACTCCGACCCGCCGAGCCGGGCCCGCTTCGAAAGCGCGGTGAAGGTCGGCCGGGCGGCTCGGCGCGGCGCTCAGCCCGGGGCCGCGGCGCCCAGCACCTCGGTGGGGGCCTCGCTGCCGCCCGCGGGCTCGAGCGAGATCACCACCGACTCGTAGGCGTCCGCTTCGACCTCGACCGTCCGCTCGACGAACGTCGTGAGGGGGACCAGCTCCGCACCCCGGGCGCCCCACACCTGGAACGTGCGCCCCTCCGCCGGCACGTCGCGCATCACGATCAGCGCCCGGCCGTCCGGCAGGAACAGCACGCTTCCCGGCGCGACGCCGTCGCCCGCCTCCGGCAGGCGCGCGGAGGTCACGTCGTCCCGCGACAGCCAGCCCGCCAGGCGCGACTGATCGGCGGCCAGCTCGTCGGCGCGCGCTTGGACCGAGCCGACCAGCGACTCGAGCACCGCGACGCGACTCTCGAGGCTGCGCAGCTCCGTGCGGGCCTGCAGCAGCTGCTGGCGTTGCCAGGCGCCCCACGAGCCCACGACCGCGGCCAGGAGCAGGCTCGCGGCGAGACCGCCGATCCACGCCGC
>CAZHCI010000034.1:0-2056 GCA_964530905.1 uncultured bacterium | reverse complement strand
CGCCCGTTCCTCGGGAAGCGCCTCGACCACCGCGACGAACGCCCCGTCCAGCAGCGCGAGCGCTTCTTGGCAGCTTCGGCAGCTGGCGACGTGCCGGTCCACGGCGTCCATCTCGGCGGGGGGAAGCTCGTTCAGGAGAAAGCCGACGAGGCGCTCCTCGTGCGGATGCGGATCGCTGGACGGTCGCTGCGGACTCACGACGGCATCTCCGAGTCCTCGTCCTCGGCGGCGCTCGGCTCCGACCGTCGCGACGTCGGGCGCGACGTCGGGCCGGGGCTCAGCGCGTCTCGGGCCTTCAGCACGGCCCTGCGGATGCGACTCTTGATCGTGCCCAGCGGGACGCCTTCGGCCTCGGCGATCTCGGCGTGGCTGTAGCCGCCGAAGAACGACGCCTCGAGCAGGCGCGCCTCGTCGTGCGACAGCGCGGCGAACGCCTCCTGGACGGTCAAGCGATCGGTGGGGTGCGCCCCCGTCCCGTGCGGACCGGCGCGGTCCGCAAGAAGCGGAGCGCCATGCGTCGCGACGTCGACGGCGTCCGCCTTCACGGGGCGCGAGCGGCGGGCGCGGAGGCGCATGCGGCAGTCGTTGCGGGCGATCGAATAGATCCAGGCGCGCACCGAGCCGCGCGCGGGATCGAACCGCGCAGCGGCATCGTGCACCTTGACGAACGTGTCCTGCAGCACTTCCTCGGCGTCCTCCCTGCTGCCCGTCATACGGTACGCGAGCGCGAGCACGTTGCGCCCCAGCGCATCGTAAAGCTCGCGGAGGGCCGCCGCATCGCCGTCCCGTACCCTACGTACCAGCTGTGCCTCGGCGTCCACGACCGCCATCATAGGAAGATATGCGCCGGCCTGCCGTTCGGATCGTTGGTGCAAGCGCTCGCCGGGGACGAGTCGCGGTGCGACCTTGCGGACGCCTTCCAACGAGCGGGGCGCCGCATGCGCGGCGCCCCATCGATGTCCGATCGACGTGTGGACGATCCAGCCTCAGGGCTCGACCACGAACCAGGCGTCGCCGACGTTCTGCCCCGTCGCGTCGCCGGGAACGGCGTCGCGGACCCAGTAGTACAGCGGCGTGCCGTCGTACGTGACCTGCATGCCGCCGTCGTCGCGCTCGATCAGGGCCAACTCGCCGTCCGCGCCGTCGCCCGCCATCGGCAGTACGCCCGCCGCCGGCTCGAAGCCGCCGACCAGCGGTGGCCAGTTCGTGGCGCAGCCGCCGGAGCAGTTCGAGACGCCCGACTCGTCGTTCGCGAACCGGTAGAGCGTCATGCCGGTCGGTCCGACCAGGATCGATCCGTGCTCGGGGTGCTCGGCGACCCGCACGACGGGGTTCAGGTTCGCGACCCACCAGACGTCGTTCACGGCCTGGCCGGTCGTGTCGCCGGGCGCTTCGTCACGGACCCAGCCGTAGAGCGGCCAGCCGTCGTACGTCACCTGCATGCTGCCGTCGTCGCGCTCGGTCGTGCCGAACTCGCCGGGGATGGCGAGGGGAGCGGTCGGAACGGTCTCGCCCTCGACGGTGAGGGGCGGCCAGTTCTCGGCGCAGCCGCCGGTGCAGTTGCTCACGCCGGCCTCGTCGTTCGAGAACACGTACAGCGTCATGCCGTGCGCGTCGGTGAGGACGTGCCCCAGCTGCGCGTCGTAACGCACCTGGACGACGGGGTCGGCGGCCTGCGCCAGGGCGCCGGCGGCGAGGGCCAGCACCGCGATCAGCGCGGCGGCACGAGCGAGGACGAAGGACCTGGGGTCGAGACGGTTCATGGTGGTCACCTCCACTAGGAGATATGCGCGGAGGTGCGGATCGGATGCATCGGGGATCGGGACGGGTCCCACCGGCGTTGACGGAAGAGCGCCTCGAGCGGGGCGACGCGGCCGCAGCGATCCCGTGGACTAGCGCCTCCCGCGGTGACGGGGCACGCCGGACGGCTCGACTATGATGGAGGACGCGGCCGATGGTCACGCCGCACGCCGTGGCGACGGGCCCTTAGCTCAGCGGTGAGAGCAGGCGACTCATAATCGTTTGGTCACTGGTTCGAATCCAGTAGGGCCCACCA
>CAZHCI010000033.1:0-19856 GCA_964530905.1 uncultured bacterium | reverse complement strand
GAACGGCGGCGTCGACGAACGCTCGGGCGCGCGCCCTACGGCGCGCAGGCGTGTCGCCCGCCAACGTCCGGACCTGCAGCACCGCGCCGACCCAGCCGTCGGTCGTCCATGCGCCCTCCGGCAGCGGCGGGAGGCGGGACGCCGCCGGGTACGGCCACGGCGTGACGTACAGGTACGGCTCGCGCACGCCTTCGTCGCCCGGTGTCATGCCGATCCCGACGCTGCGCCGCCGCTCGGGATCGAGCCCCGTGTCGGCGTCGAGCTCGTCGAGCACGGCCAGATCGAAGTGGTGCGGCCACAGCCGTGCCGGCGAGGGACGCGTCAGGTCGGGACGTACCTCGTCCAACAGCGCGGCGGCGTCGGCGAACAGCTCGCCCGTCGCTCGCAGCGCCGCTGCGTCCGGCTCGAACGGCGCGCCGTCGGCCACGGGGTGCGGCGGCAGCTCGGCGTTCAGCCGCACGAACTCGCCGGGACCGGCGACGTCGTGCAGCATCGCCGCGAAGCGGGCGTACGCCTCCTCGAGCCGGATGCCGGCCAACGGGAGGCGCTCCACGACCTCGCCGTCGCTGCCGCGGAGCTCGACGTCCAGCGTGCCGGGGAGCAGCGCGGCGCGCCACGGCACGTGCGGATCGCCGAGGCTGACGAACGCGCCCCGGTCGACCACGAACGCCGTGTGGCTCTGATCCTCGCGCGCCGCGTAGCGGCTCACGTGCAGCGCGGCGGGAACCTGCAGCGCGTAGTGCGCCTGCAGGCGTGCGTTCCAGATCCGGTCCGGAGAAAGGTCGCTCAGCGATCCCCAGTCGGAGCGGGGTGCGGTCGTCTCGCCCATCGGTGGTCTCCTCTCGACGCGGCCGAAGCCGACGTCACATCAGCGCGGGGTCGGTACGGATCTCCACCAGCGCGGGCCCCGGATGCGCCAGCGCGGTGGCGAGCGCCGCGTCGAGCTCGCCTGCGCGCTGGACGCGGACGCCGTGCGCGCCGCACGAGCGGGCGAAGGCGGCGAAGTCGGGGTTCACCAGGCCGGTCTGCCAGACGTCCCACCCACCCGACCGCTGCTCCTTGCTGATCTTGCCCAGCTCGTCGTTCACCAGCACGACGTGGGTCACGTTCATGCCGTGCCGCACCAGCGTGGTGATCTCGGCCAGGTACTGTCCCAGTCCGCCGTCGCCGGAGACGGACACGACCTTCCTCCCCTGCCACCGCCCCGGCTCCTGCGTGGCGGCCCAGGCGCCCATCGCGGCGGGCAGCGCGAAGCCGATCGAGCCCAGGTAGCCCGACATCAGCACCGTCTGACCCGACGTCTCGAAGTAGCGCCCGAAGCTGTACGTGTTGTTGCCCACGTCCACCGGCATCACCGCGTCCGCCGGCACCTGCCGCTGCAGCGCGGCGAACACCGCCGCGCTGCCGACGCCGCGTCCGCGGTCGTCCTCGCGCCGTCGCGCCTTCTCGTCGCGCCACAGCGCCCAGCGCTGGGCCAGGTCGCGGCGCTGACGGTCGCTCGGCTCGGCCGGCCCCAGGCGCTCCGCCAGCTCGCTGGCGACCGGACCGACGTCGCCCCAGACCGGCACGTCGACGGCGTGGAACTTGCCGAGAGTCATCCGGTCGCGGTCCACCTGGATCGTCGGCGTCTTGGCGCTGATCCCGGTGTGGGTCGAGAACGAGGCGCCGAACACCAGCAGCAGGTCCGCCTCGTTCATCAGCCACGACGCGACCGGCGTGCCGGAGCGTCCCAGCACCCCGCCCGCCAGCGGGTGCCGGTCGGGGATCTGGCCTTTCGCCTTGAAGGTGGTCAGGACGGGCGCGCCCAGCCGCTCGGCCAGCGCGGTGACGGCGGGCATGTCGAACCGTGCGCCGTGGCCGACGATGATCACCGGGCGCTGGGCGGAGCCGACCCGCTCCGCGGCGTCCGCCAGCACGGCCGGGTCCGGCCGGATGCCCGCCGCCGCCACGCGGCCCTCCGGGTCCGACGGCGGTGCGTCGGACGGCTGGCCGGCGACCTCGTCGGGAACGATCAGGTGCGCGACGCCCCGCTGAACCACGGCGCTCTTCCAGGCGCGCCCCATCAGCTCCACGTGCTGCGAGCCGGGCAGCACGCTGGCGCTCCAGGCGGCGACGCCGCCGTACGCGGCGGCGAGGTCCACCTCCTGGAAGTCCCCCGTGCCCAGCACCTGCGTCGCGACCTGGCCGGTGAGCGCCAGGACGGGACTGCGGTCCACGTGGGCGTCCCACAGGCCGGTCAGCAGGTTCGTCGCGCCCGGCCCCGCGATCGCGAGGCAGGCCGCCGGCACGCCGGTCAGCTTGCCGTACGCCGAGGCGGCGAACGAGGCGGCGCCCTCGTGGCGGATCGCGACGTAGCGGAGCGGGCCGTCCTCCGACCGGCGGCGCACGGCGTCCGCGACGTGCAGGTTCGAGTGTCCGACCATCCCGAACACCCAGCGCACGCCCCAGCGCTCCATCGTCTCGATCATCGCGTCCGACACGGTCCGCGCCGCCGGGGTCTCCTCCGGCAGGCCGACGTACACGCCGTCGCCTCGCTCCTCGACCGGGAACGTCTCGACCGCGTCGTCGAATCCGCCCGGCGGACGCCCGGTGATGGGGTGGTAGTCGAAGCCGTGCCAGGGGCAGCGCAGCCAGCCGTTCTCGATCGAGCCCTCCCCCAGCGGTCCGCCCTGGTGCGGGCAGCGCGCGTCCAGCGCGCCGTAGCGCCCCTCGAACCGCGTCATGCACAGGTTCCGGTGCCCGCACGCGACCGGCGCGACGCGCCCCTCGTCCAGCTGGTCCGGCTCCAGGACCTTGTGCCATGCGGTCGGCCGCGCGTCGGTCTCCTCGGCGGGAGGCTCGTCGCCGGCCCGGTTCTGTTCGTTCGGTTCCATGGGTGGAGAATCGCAGGCGGACCTCGGCCCGGTCGGTCCCGCGCTTGACGAGGCGTGCGCTACCCGTCCGTGTGCATCTCTCCCGCCGTGACCGCCAGCTCCAGCCGGTTCTCGGGCGGCGAGAGCGGGCACACCCAGCGCGGATGATGCGCGCACGACGGGGCGTAGGCGTAGTTGAAGTCCAGCACCGGCCCGCCGTTCTCGCTGCCCAGGTCCGCGTGCTTGATCGTGTCCAGCAGGTAGCGCCCGCCGCCGTAGCTGCCTTGTCCTCCATCGCCACGGCCGCTGGTCGCGTCGCGGAACGGGACGAACAGCCCGCCGCCGTAGCCGCCGATCCAGAACGCGGTCAGGCGCCGAGGCCCGCCGTCCAGCTCGAAGTGGAGACGGCCCGCCCGGCGCAACACCAGCCGGCCGTCCTGACCGGCGTCCACCTCGATCGTGCCGTCCGGCACGTCCAGGTCCACCTCCGCGACGACGCGCCAGCGCGGATCGTACGGCGCGTAGCTCAGGCCGCTGAACGTGGCCCGCGCCGCGTCGTCCAGCGGGGAGGCGGGGTGCTCGCGGAACAGGCGGTCCTTGCCGTCGCGGAAGCGCCGGCAGCGCTCGGCGCCCGGCAGCGCCGGGTCGCGCGCCAGCGCGTACAGGGCGGCGACCTCGCGGCGGTAGTCCAGCAGATCGAACGCGGTCATGGTCGGACGCTACCGCGGCGAGCCGTCCGCAGGCTCGGTCCCGGCGGACGCCTGCTCCAGCCGGTCGCGCACCAGGTCGCGGTGCTGCGGCTTCAGCGCGTACCAGAACGGAACGGCGACGAGCAGCGCGCCGCCGATCATGTTGCCCAGGCCGGCCGGCAGCAGGTTCCACGCGAGCGCCTCGCCCCAGCTGGGACCCAGGCCGATCGGTGCGGCCAGCCCGAAGTAGCCCATGTTGGCCGGCGCGTGCTGGAAGCCGGCGGTGACGAACAGCGTGACGGCCAGGAACACCGGAACGTACTTGCCGATGATCGTGCGGCCCATCGTCGCGAAGAACGCCGCCATGCCGACGAAGGTGTTCGCCAGCACGCCCGAGGCGACCGCCTGGAACCAGGCGGCGGCCGTGCCGGTCTGGGCGTACGCCATCTTCTTCGCGACCACGGCGGCCAGCGCCTCGTGCACCTCGGGCCGATACGACTGCGCGATGGCGACGAGCTGCCCGAACGCCCAGGCGCCGACGAGGTTGCCCAGGCCGACCAGCAGCCAGAACACGACCACGCGCCGCAGCAGTCGCCTCCTTGCGCCCCGAAGCAGGACGGCCGGCATGACGACGTTCGCCTCGGTGAACAGCGCCGCCTCGGATAGGACGACGAAGAAGAATCCGGTCGAGAAGCCCAGCCCCATCAGCAGGTCGTGCGGCCCGCCTGCGTCGACGCCGGTGGTGAGCAGCACCGAGAACAGCGCGCCCGCGCCGATGAACGCTCCGGCGACCAGCGCCAGCACGAACAGCTGCAGCAGCGTCAGGTGACGGAGACGGCGGTCGCCGAAGCGGGCCATCTCCTCCAGCACGTGATCGGCGGACAGGTGCTGAGGACGAGGGGACTCCATGCCGGCAGGGTCCGCCACGGAGCCCCGCTCCGTCGGTCGGCGCCTTGACGCGGGCGCGGCCCGACCCGTGCACACGATGGGGCGCACCGGTCCCCACCGTCGCGTCTCACGAATCAGGAGTCCCCATGCCCTACATCCGCGTGATCGAGCCCGAAAACGCCGAAGGCGAGCTACGCGAAGCGATCGCCGTGGTCGTGTCGCGCGCGAACGGCTGCGCGTACTGCGACGAGCATCACGCGCAGGCGCTGCTGGCGTACTGGAAGGACGAGGCGCGTCTCGAGGCGCTGCGCCGCGACCCTCGCGAGGCCGACCTGGGCGCCCGGACGGTGGCGATCCTGGATCATGCCGCCCTGCTCACGCGCGACCCCGCCGCGGCGGGCCCGCACGACGTGGAGCGGCTACGGGAGCACGGCGTCTCGGACGAAGAGATCCTCGACCTGACGCTGATCACGGCGTACTTCAACTTCGTGAACCGCATCGTGATGGGCCTCGGCGTCGAGGTCGAGGGCGACGAGGCGAAGGGGTACCGCTACTGACGACCGCGGCGACGCTGGGTCTCAGGCGAGGTCGCACGCGCCGCCCTCGCAGAACTTCGCTTCGGCCTCGTGCTCGTGCTCGATGTCGCCCTCGAGCGGCTTCAGGTCGGCCGTCATCCGCTCGTACGTGTCGGCGTCGATCGCCTCGTACGGCGGCTGCTCGTAGCCGTGGCCGGAGGCGGGCAGGAACGTCAGCGCCTTGAGGCGATCCTCGTACGCCTGCAGGATCGGGACGATCTGGTCGGCCTCGGTGTCGGGGTCGAACTCGGCCGTGCACGACACCTGGTTGTCCGACCACCAGCGCTGCATCTGGGCGGCCAGGTCGACCTTCTCCCGCACGGGGACGTCGGCCTTGCGGCGCTCCATGTTCGCGACGCGGACGGGGAACGACACGACGTGCGTGTCGTCCGCGTAGCGGTCCGGCTCGACGGGGTAGCCGGCGTCTCGGCACATCTGCACCAGCGGGTGGTCGGACGCGATCCGGAGCCGGCGCAGGTAGGTCGGCGCGTGGTCCCAGTGCACGCCGGGCGTCGCGCCGGCCAGCAGGCTGACCGTGCCCGACGGCTTGACGGTGGTGAGCTTGATCGACCGCGGCACCCGCAGCCGGTCGGCGTGCAGCCGATCGCGCTCGCGCAGCGTGCCGTACGCCCGGTCGCACCAGTGCATGAAGCGGCGGTAGCCGACCTTGTGGATCGCTTGCACGATGCCGGTCATCGAACAGCCGATGCGGCGGTTGCGCAGCATGACGGCCCGGCTGGCGGGATCCTCGGCCGGGACCAGCGTCACGGCCTTCGCGTAGCGATACGCGGCGTGCACGCTGCGGAGGTAGTCGTCCAGCGTGTCGTGATGCGCGGGGTAGGTCTCGACCAGCGTGCACAGCTCGCGGTCCCAGAGCGTCTGCTCCGCGCACGGGTTCGTGCCCAGCGCCTCGTCGTCCGCGTCGTCGGGCGGATCGGCGAAGCGGCCGCGCGAGCGGGCCTGGTCCAGCCACAGGTAGCCCGGCTCGCCGTTCGTGACGGTGCGCCTGGCCACCTCGCGGTAGTCCATCCCGACCTCGGCCAGCACCGAGTTGTTCGAGACCCAGCGGTGCGACTCGACGGCGTCCGGGTCGCGCTTCAGGTCCAGGAACGCCTCGTCGTCGGGTCGTCCGAACGCGATCTGGGCGGAGCGCCGGATCCCGCCGGCGACGACGCAGCGACCGACCAGGTTCATCGTGTCGACGATCAGGCGCGCGTCGACCGGCTTGCCGACGTAGCCGGCGTACAGCGAGCTCAGGTCGGAGAACAGCCGCTTCAGCGGAGCCGGGCCGCTGGCCACGCCGCCGAACCCTTCGAGCGGCGTGCCGCGCGGACGGATCTCGGACACGTCCCAGCGGCTGGGCAGGGTGGCCTGGCCGACGTACGCCTGCAGCAGCCTGCGCAGCGCGGCGGCCCAGCCCTCGCGGCTGTCGCCCACCAGGTGCGGATGGTCGCCGACGGCGGGCTTCGAGATGGACGCCGTGCCCGCGCCGCGGGTGTCGAACCCGACGCCGACGCCCAGCATCGTCATGCGCATCATCCAGGCGAACGGGTCCGCGTAGTCGCGCGCGATGTCGCGGGTCGAGACGAAGCCGCAGTTGTTCAGCGCGGCGCCGCCCCGCTCGTACATGAAGCGCGTCCCCATGATCCACAGGCCGCGTCCGGGCGGCGTCCACTTGAACGAGAACATCCGCTCGTACGCGTCGTGCGCGAACGCCCGGCCTTCGGCCTCGTCCCAGCGCACGCCCCGCTCCAGGCAGTGGACGCGCTCGACGGTCATCATGCCTTCGATCACGCGGCGGCAGGTCTGCCACCATTCCTCGCCGCCTCGGGCGTAGCTGCGCTTGAACGTGATCCAGCTGAGCGCGCCGAAGCCCCACGGCACCTCCCGCTCACGGTAGGGAGCGAGGAACGCGTCGTCCAGCTCGAACGTTCCGAACCTGTCGACGTCCACCATCATGCGCCGTTCCCCCCCTCGCCGCGGCGTCCGAGCAGCTCCAGGAACGCCTCCTCGTCGATGCGCTCGACGTCGTTCTCCTCGGCGTCGCTCAGCTTCGTCCGGCCGGGGTCGGATCCGACGACCAGGTAGTCCGTCTCGGACGAGACGCTGCCGCTGGGATCGCCGCCTTGGCGCCGGATGGCGTCGTGCGCCTCGTCGCGGGTGAACGACTCCAGCGAGCCGGTCAGCACGATCGTCACGCCGTTCAGCCGGTCCGAGCCGCCCTCCTCGCGAGGATCCAGGCCCCGCTCCTGGAGTCGCCGCACGAGGGTCCGGTTGCGGTCGTTCTCGAACCACTGCCGGATCGCGGACGCCATCGTGCGGCCGAAGCCGGGAAGCGCCTCGATCTCGTCCTCGCCGGCGTCCGCCAGCGCGTCCAGCGACCCGAACGCCTGCGCCAGCTCGCCCGCCACCGAGCGACCCACGTGCGGGATGCCCAGGCCGTAGATCAGGCGCGTCAGGGTGACGTCCTCCTTCGCCTGCTGGATCGCGTTCACCAGGTTCTCGGCGCTCTTGCTCGCCATCCGGTCCAGCGACTCGAGGTCGTCCGCGGTGAGGTCGAACAGGTCGGCGACGTCCTGGACCAACTCACGGTCGACGAGCTGCGCGACGACCTTCTCGCCCAGGCCGCCTACGTCCAGCGCCTCGGTCGAGCCGAAGTGCTGCACCCCCTGCTCCAGCTGCGCGGGGCAGGACGCGTTCGTGCAGCGGGCGATCGCCTCGCCCTCGGGCTTGCGGACCTCGCCGCCGCAGACGGGGCAGGTGTCGGGCAGCTCGTAGCGCTCCTCGCTGCCGTCGCGCGCGTCCTTGACGACGTGCACGACGTGCGGGATGACGTCCCCGGCCCGCTCGACGACGACCTTGTCGCCGATGCGGACGTCCAGCCGGTCGATCTCGTCCTGGTTGTGGAGGCTGGCGTGGGCGACCTCGACGCCACCGATCTGCACCGGCGTCAGGGTGGCGACCGGCGTGAGCGCGCCGGTCCGGCCGACCTGCGCCTCGATCGCCTCGACCGTCGTCGTGGCGCGGCGCGGCTCGAACTTCCAGGCCAGCGCCCAGCGCGGATTCGAGGCGCGCGTCCCCAGCTCGTCGTGCTCGGACAGCTCGTTCACCTTGAACACGCAGCCGTCGATCTCGTACGGCAGGTCCTCGCGGCGCTCGGCCATCCGGCCGAACCACGAGACCGCGTCGTCGACGTCGTCCAGCAGCGTGGCGTCCTCGTTCGTCTTGAGCCCCAGCGCGCGCATCTTCTGGAGCGCCTCCCACTGGGTGCCCGGCCTGGCGCTGGACGACGAAGCGATCTCGTAGAAGAAGATCCGCAGCGGACGGCGGGCCGTCACGTCGGCGTCCAGCTGCCGCAGGCTGCCGGCCGCCGCGTTCCGGGGATTCGCGAACGTGTCCCGACCCTCCTCCTCGCGGCGGCGGTTCATCTCCTCGAACTCGTCCTTGGTCATGTACACCTCGCCGCGCGCGACCAGGTGGCGGGGCACCGAGACGTCGCCGCTGGGCTGGAGGCGCAGCAGCACCTCGTTCATCGTCCGGACGTTGTCGGTCACGTCCTCGCCGGTGCGGCCGTCGCCGCGGGTCGCGGCGGCGACCAGCGTGCCGTCGTCGTACACGACCTCGACGCTGAGCCCGTCGTACTTGGGCTCTCCGACCATCGTGAGCTCGTCCGCGTCCAGACGGTCCCGGGTGCGCGACCAGAAATCGCGGAACGCCTCCTCCTCCTGCACGGCGCGCAGGCTCAGCATCGGCGTCTCGTGCTCGATGGTGCCCAGCTCCTCGCGCGGCTCGGCCCCGACCTTCTGGGTGGGGCTGTCCGGCGTGACCAGCGAGGGGTACGCCTCCTCGATCGCCTGCAGCTCCTCCATCAGCTCGTCGTACTCGGCGTCGGAGATCTCCGGGTCGTTCAGGACGTAGTAGCGATGGTTGTGGTGCTCGATGGCGTCGCGGAGCTCCTCGGCGCGGCGTCGCGCCTCGCGCTTCGTCATCTCCTCCGGATCGGTCCGGTCGCCGGCCATGGCTAGTCCTTCCCGAGCCGTTTTCGGAGCTGCGCGGCCGTGCTCGTGTTGAGCACGTCGTTCCGCTCCAGCCAGCCGCGGCGCGCGACGTCGACCCCGAAGCGGAGGAAGTCCAGGTCGCTGCGCTTGTGCGCGTCGGTCGAGATCGTGAAGCGCACCCCCGCCTCCTTCGCGCGCTTGCAGTAGACGTCCGGCAGGTCCAGGCGCTGCGGCTGCGCGTTGATCTCCAGGGCCACGTCGTGCTGGGCGCACGCCTCGAACACCCGGTCGGCGTCGAACGGGATCGGCTCCCGCTCGTTCAGGCGCCGCGCGGTGGGGTGGCCCAGGCAGTGCACCACGCCGCTGCGAACCGCGGACAGCAGCCGGTTCGTCATCGCCTCCTCGTCCAGGCCCAGGTCGTAGTGAATGCTGGCGACGACCCAGTCCAGCTCGGCCAAGGTCGCTTCCTTCAGGTCCAGCGAGCCGTCCTTCAGGATGTCCACCTCGATGCCGGCCAGAACCCACAGGTCGTCCACGTCCTCGCCCGCTTCGCGGATGGCGTCGGCGTGCCTCAGCGCGGCGTCGTCGTCCAGCCCGTTCGCCATCGTGACCCGCTTGGAGTGGTCGGTCACCGCGTAGTACGCGTAGCCGCGATCGGCCGCGGCCCGGACCATCTCCTCCAGGGTGCCGGCGCCGTCGGTGGCGTCGGTGTGGGTGTGCAGGTCGCCCCGCAGCTGATCGGCACGGATCAGGTCGGGCAGCTCGCCGCGGCCGGCGGCGTCCACCTCGCCGCGGTTCTCGCGCATCTCGGGCGGGATCCAGGCGAGGTTCAGACGGTGGTAGATCGCCTCCTCGCTGTGCCCCGCGAGTCTGTGGTCGTCCTTGAACAGGCCGTACTCGTTCAGCTTCCAGTCGCGGTCCACCGCCAGCCGCCGAATCTCGATGTTGTGCTCCTTGGAGCCGGTGAAGTAGACCAGCGCCGAGCCGAACTCGGCCTCGCCGAAGTACCGCACGTCGATCTGGAGGCCGCCTGCCAGGCGGATCGAGAGTCCCTCCTCGCCGCGGCCCAGCACCTGGTCGACCTCGCGGAACGCCTCGATGGCGTCGGACGTCCCCTCGCGATCCGAGGTGAGCACCAGGATGTCCAGGTCGCCGATCGTCTCCTTGCGACGGCGGTAGCTGCCGGCGACCTCCCAGCGGTCGATCGCGTCGATCTCGTCCAGCTGGCGCCCGATGCTGGTGACGTGGTCCTCGGCCTCGTTCAGCAGCATGCGCTCCTCGCCGGAGCCCAGCGACGCGATCCCCTCCAGGATCGTCCGCTCGGTCTTCTCGCCCAGGCCGTCGAGCTCGCGGACGCGCTGGTCCTCGCACGCCTGCTTCAGCTCGTCCAGGCTGGTGACGCCCAGCTCCTCGTGGATCTGCATCGCGGTCTTCGGCCCCAGCTGCGGCACGCGCAGCAGCTCGGTGAGGCCCGCGGGCACCTCGTCGCGCAGGTCCTCGAGCCGCTGCGTGGTGCCCGTCTCGAGGATCTCGTGGATCTTCTCGGCCGAGCCCTCGCCGATGTCGGGAATCTCGGACAGGTCCTCGCCCCGCTGAACCAGGTCCTCGAGCCGGTCCGGCAGCCGCCGGATCGTGCCGGCGGCCGCGCGGTAGGAGCGAATGCGGAACTCGTTGCCGTCCCTGAGCTCGATCAGGTCGGCGATCTCCTCGAACACGTCCGCCACTTGGGCGTTCTCCATGGTTCTCCTTCGTGATCCTCCTCGCTGCTGCGTGGCGGCCTGCTAGCCGGGGAACGTCACCACGAGCCGGTCGTCGACCTCCGTCACGCCCCGCGTGCGTACGGCGATGCCGTGCGCGGTGGACCGGGTCAGCGTGTCGGGAACGACGCCGTCCAGCATGACGCGGCCGTCCACGACGGTCACGTCGATGTCGTCGACGCGCACGTTCTCGTTCCGGTCCAGCGCCTCGACGATGTCGCGGGCGATCGCCCGGTCGTCGGGACGGTGCGTCGTCACGACGGTCAGCTTGTTCGTGACCCCGATCACGCCGCGGACGTCGAACACCTTGTCCTCCGCGTAGACCATCTTCCAGTACGCGTCGACGCTGCCGTCGAGCGTCACCCAGCCGGAGTCGACGGTCGGAACGACGCGCTGGCCGTCCAGCGCCGGGGTCATGCCCAGCGTCCGCACGACGTCCGCCTGGATCTCGGCGTCTGCGGGGAGCGTGGCGTCGGAGGGCGTCGGCTGCTCGAGGTCCAGCCGATTCTGCACGAAGCGGACGCCCTCCACGACCTCGGCCGCGTCGGTCGCGGCCCAGCGCGCCAGATTCGTGGGGACCGTGCCCTCGAGGATCACCTCGCCGTCGTCGACGGTGACGCTGATCTTCGAAGCGTCGATCCGGTCGTCCCAGAGCATCTGGTTGATCACGTCGGCCTTGATCGCTTCATCGGTGCGCATGGCGGGCCTCCTCGTCCCAAGACGCCTGTTCGTTCCGGCGCGTCGCGCCACCGCGCACGCGCCCTCCCCTACCGGTCGGCTGCGGGTCGGGGCGGGTGCATGCGGGTCGTTCTCCCTTCCGATCGGGGAGGTCGGCGCGTCGGCGGTATGGTTCAGTATAGAGAAAGGGCCGATCGGACCGTGTCCGACGGGGTCGAGCCGGAGCTGCGCGCGTGCGCCCGACGTCGCTCGTCGGTGCACGAGGCATGCCGCCCCGACGAATCGCCCGACACGCCCTCGGACCCACGCCCGCGACCCGAAGGAGCGCTCATGACTCGCGACGACGCCCGTTCCGACGACGCCCGTTCCGACGACGCCCGCGCGCCCGACCGCGCCAAGGAGGAGGCCCGCCGCGATCCTCCGCCCGCCGACGATGCCAGCCGGCGCGACCGGCAGAAGCGCGACCGACAGAAGCGCGGCCGGGAACGCAGGCCCGAGCTCGGACCCGCCGGCGCGCCAAGACGCGGCCGCTGGTGGATCTACCTGCTGCTCGCGGCGTTGCTGTACGTCCTGCTCGACCCGTTCGGCGACCGGCGCCCGACCGTCCCGTACAGCGTGTTCGAGCAGCAGCTGCGCGCCGGGAACGTCGACGAGGTCACCTGGCAGGGTCAGGAGATCCGCGGCTCGTTCGACGAGCCGGTGACGCTCTCGGCCCGGACGGGACGACCGCTTCCCGCCGACGGCGAGGGCGGCCGGGACGGCGACGCGGCAAACGGCGACGCAGAGCAGGACGGCGCTGCCCAGGACGGCGCTGCGCAGGACGGAGACGGCACGACGGACGGCCCGGCCGGGGTCGCCGTCGAGCAGTTCACGACCTACGTGCCGGCCGGCGGCGACGACGCCCTGCTGGACGCCATGCGCGAGCAGGACGTGCTGATCGACACCCGCCCCGAGTCGGACGGCGCGTGGACCGCCGTGCTGCTGAGCGCCCTGCCGATCGTCGTGCTGCTGCTGCTCGGCTTCTGGTTCGTGCGGCGCATGCAGGCGCAGGGCGGGCCGGGATCGGGCATGTTCCAGGTCGGGCAGAGCAAGGCCAAGCTGTACGACACCGAGGACGTCGACGTGACGTTCGACGACGTCGCCGGCACCGAGGGGGCGAAACAGGAGCTGCGCGAGACGATCTCGTTCCTGAAGGATCCCGACCGGTTCCTGGCGCTGGGCGGACGCACGCCGGCGGGGCTGCTGCTGCTGGGGCCGCCCGGAACCGGCAAGACCCTCTTGGCGCGCGCCGTGGCCGGGGAGGCCGGGGTGCCGTTCCTCTCGACCTCCGGCTCGGACTTCATGGAGATGTTCGTCGGCGTGGGAGCGTCGCGGGTCCGCGACATGTTCGAGGACGCCAAGAAGACCGCGCCCGCGATCATCTTCATCGACGAGCTCGACTCGATCGGCCGGCAGCGAGGCGCCGGTCTGGGCGGCGGCCACGACGAGCGCGAGCAGACGCTGAACCAGCTGCTCAAGGAGATGGACGGGTTCGAGTCGACCGAGAAGGTCGTCGTGATGGCGGCGACGAACCGCCCCGACGTGCTCGATCCGGCGCTGTTGCGCCCCGGCCGCTTCGACCGTCGGGTCACGATCGACCTGCCGCGCAAGGAAGCCCGGCTGGAGATCCTGAAGATCCACGCGCGCGACAAGCCGCTGGCCGACGACGTGGACCTCGAGTCGTTGGCGCGCAGCACGCCCGGCATGTCGGGAGCGGACCTCGAGAACCTCCTGAACGAGGCCGCGCTGTACGCCGCCCGCAAGGACAAGGACGAGATCGAGGCCGAGGACGTGGCAGCGGCACGCGACAAGGTGCTGTTGGGACGGGAGCGCGAAGGCGTGACGCTGACCGAGGACGACCGCCGGACGATCGCGTACCACGAGGCGGGGCACGCCGTGCTGGCCGCGACGCTGAAGCACGCCGATCCGCTCGAGAAGGTGTCGATCGTCCCGCGCGGACAGTCGATGGGCGTGACGCATCAGCTGCCCGAGCGCGAGAAGTACGTCTACGAGCGCGAGTACCTGCTGGACCGGCTGGCGGTGGTGATGGGAGGCCGCGCGGCCGAGACGCTGGCTCTGGGCACGCAGACCTCCGGCGCCGCCGGGGACTTCTTGGAGGCGACGAAGCTGGCGCGCCGGATGGTGCGCGAGTTCGGCATGAGCGAGCGGCTGGGCCCGGTGTCGTTCAAGCGCCACGAGGGCCAGGTGTTCCTGGGCGAGCAGCTCGCCGAGCGCAGCGAGGCCAGCGAGCAGACCGAGCGCGAGATCGACGAGGAGGTCCACCGCATCCTCGCCGAGGCGATGGACCGGGCGCGCGACACGCTGGAGCCTCGCCGCGAGGCGCTGGACCGGATCGCAGGCGAGCTGCGCGAGGACGAGGAGCTCGACGGGAGCCGCGTGAGCGAGATCCTGGAGGAGCTCGGCGCACACGAGGAGGCCGCTGAGAAGGACGGCTAGCGAACCGCTGCGGCCAACGGGACGAGGGACGGACGGCGTTACGTCCGTCCCTTGTCTTCGCATGCTGGCGCGTGCCAGCGTGAAGCATCGCATCGAGGCCACGGCGACGACATGGCGCCCGTCGCCGGCTCCGTGCTCGTTCGCAACGCGCCCCGTCGTGGAGGTCGCCGCATCATGCGCACCGCGAAGACGACGCTCGCGCTCCTCCTGTTCTGGCTCGTCGTGGTGCCTCCAGCGTCGTGGGTCGACGTCGCGGTCGGGGTCGCCGCCGCCGCCTTGGTCGTCGCCTGGTCGCGGCGGTTCCTGTGGCGCCACGCCGAGCCGTACTTCTCGACCGTTCCCGTCGCCAGGCTGCCGCGCTTCGCAGCGGTGATGGCGGTCCGCATCGTGACCGCCGCGGTCCAGGTGCTCGCGATCGTGCTGAGCCCGCGGCTGCCGATCGCCCCCGAGCTGATCGAGGAGACCGTCGCGTTCGACACCGAGGCGGCCCGCGTGACGTACGCCAACGCCATCACGGCCACCCCCGGCACGCTCACCGTGGACGTCCGAGGCGACACCTTCGTCGTCCACTGCCTGGCCCCGGCGCTGGCGCGCGACGTGACGCAGGGCGACTTGGCGCGCGACGTGAAGAGGCTGTTCGGAGAGACGTCGTGACGACCGCGCTGTGGGCCGCGGCGACGGCGCTGCTGGTCATGGCGTTCGCCTGCCTGTGGCGCGCCGACCGTGGCCCCACGCTGCAGGACCGCATCCTGGCCGTGAACGTGGTGGGGACGAAGGCCCTGATCGTGCTGGCGCTGCTGGCCAGGATCGCGGGTCACGACTTCCTTCTGGACGTCGCGCTGGTGTACGGCCTCCTGAACTTCGTCGTCACCATCGCCGCGAGCCGGTTCGTCGAGACCGGTCGCCTGCGTAGCGAGACGCCACCGTGACGGTGGCGGCGAACGTTCTCAGCGCCGCCGCGCTGGTCGTCGGGGTGATCTTCCTGCTGGGCGGCACCGTCGGCCTGGTTCGGCTGCCCGACCTGTTCGCGCGGGCGCACGCGACCAGCAAGTGCGACACCGTCGGTGCGGGCTCGATCCTGTTCGCCTTGGCGCTGCAGAACGGCGCGACCGCAGGCGACCTGAAGCTGGCGCTGCTGGCCCTGCTGGTCGTCGTCTCGGGACCGACCACCGCGCACGCGCTGGCGCGCGCCGCCTACCGCACCGGCCGCGTTCCGTGGCGGCGCGACGACGCGGGATCCGCGCCGGACCCCGTAGGCACGGGGCCGAGGAGCACGCCGTGAGCGCGCTGTTCGACGCGGTCCTGCTGGCGTTGCTGATCACGACGGCGGTCACGATCGCGCGGGCACGCGACCTGGTGACGGCGGTGGTGGTGTTCGGGCTGTACGGCCTGCTGCTCTCCGTCGTCTGGCAGCACCGCGGGGCTCCCGACGTGGCGATCACCGAGGCCGCGATCGGCTCGGGCGTCACGACCGTGCTGTTCCTCGTCGCCGTGACCCGCACGGAGCGGACGGAGCGGCGATGAGGTCCTTCTCGATCCGGTCCGTCGCGCTGATCGTCGTCGTCGTGCTGATCGGCGTGCCGCTGGTCGTCACCGTCGCCACCCTGCCCGCCCACGGCACGGCGGACGCTCCCGCCCACGCCGCGGTGGCCCATCGCTACGTCGAGCGCGGCGAAGAGGAGACCGGCATGGCGAACCTGGTCACCGCCGTGCTCCTGGACTACCGCGGGTTCGACACCTTCGTCGAGGTCGTCGTCGTGTTCGCGGCGTTGATGGCGGTGCTGGCGTTGCCGCGTGGCGACCTGGACCAGGACGGCACGCCGGAGACGGGCGGCGACGCGCTGAGCGCGGACGGGTCCGAGGTCGAGGTCAGCGGAATCGTGTTCTACGTCGTACGCACCTTGGCGCCGTTCATCGCCCTGTTCGCCCTCGCGATGCTCTACCGCGGGCACGCGTCGCCGGGCGGCGGCTTCCAGAGCGCCGCGGTGCTGGCGGCGCTGTTCGTGGTGTTGACGCTGATCCTGGGCCGCGCCCGGACCGAGCGTCTCCTGCGGGGCCGTGCGCGACCGTGGCTCGAGGGCGCCGCGCCGCTGGCGTTCGCGCTGGTGGGCGGGGCGGGCATGCTGCTGGGCGGCGCGTTCCTGAGCCGACCGGGCACGGTGAACGTCCACCTGGTGCAGGAGACGATGGGGTTCGCGCTGGAGGTCGGGATCGCGGTCGGCGGCGCGGCGATCCTGGCCCGCCTGTTCCTGACGGTGGAGCGCTAGCGTGCTGGTCTTCGGCATCGACATCGACTACCTGGCGTTCGGCGTGCTGTTCTGCGTCGGGCTGTACATGATCATCGCGAAGAGCAACCTGATCAAGAAGGTCCTGGGGCTGAACGTGATGCAGACCTCGGTGTTCGCGCTGCTGGTGACGTCCGGCATGATCGACGGCGCCGATCCGCCCGTTCGGACGGAGGCGACGAGCGCGCCGTTCGCGAACCCGCTGCCGCAGGCGATGGTGCTGACGGGAATCGTCGTGGCGGTCGCCCTGACGGCGGTGGCGTTGGCGCTGATCGTGCAGATCCACGCCGACTACGGCACGATCGAGGTGGACGAGCTCAAGGAGGCGCCGTGACCTGGGGCGACGCGCTCCCCTGGCTGGTGGCGCTGCCGTGGATCGGCGCCGTGGCGACCCAGGCGCTCGGAGCGCGCGGACCTCGGCTGGCGGGTGGGCTGGCCTGGACCGTGCTGATCGCGACCGCCGCGCTCGCGGTGGGCCCGGTGATCGAGGTCGCGCGCCACGGCACGTTCTCGTACGCGGTGGGCGGCTGGGCGGCGCCGTACGGCGTGGAGCTCCGCTTCGACCATTTCAGCGCCTGGGTCCTGCCGCTGGCGTTGCTGTTCGTGCTGATCGTGCCGTTCTCGTTCCGGTACCTGGAGGGGACGCTGCCCCTGGAGCGCCGTCCGCCGTTCTACGCCCTGCTGCTGCTGAACGCCGGCGCGATGATCGGCTTCACGATCAGCGCGGACCTGTTCAACCTGTTCGTGTTCATGGAGGTCGTGTCGCTCTCGAGCTACGCCCTGGTCGCCATCGCGGGGCGCGGCCTGGCGGCCTGGGCGGCGCTGAAGTACCTGCTGATCGGCGGCGTGGCGTCGCTGCTGATGCTCCTCGGCGTGACGTTCGTGTTCGTGCTCACCGGCAGCCTGAACCTGGCGGACGTGACCGTCCGCTTCGCGGCGGGCGTGGACGGGGTGCCGGCCGCGACCGCGATCGCCCTGCTGGCCACCTCGTTCCTGGTCAAGGCGGCGCTGTTCCCGCTGCACGTCTGGCTTCCCGACGCGCACGCCATCGCGCCCAGCCCGGTCAGCGCGGTGCTGTCGGGCATGGTCGTCAAGATCGGCATCGTCGGGCTGATCCGCATGTACCAGGTCGCGTACGGCTCGGCGGCGTTCGAGATGGCCGGGCTCAACACTCTGCTGGTCTGGGCGGGCGCGATCGCGATCGTGATGGGCGCGTTCCTGGCCATGGTGCAGAACGACATCAAGCTGATGCTGGCGTACTCGACGATCTCGAACGTCGGCTACATCGTGATGGGTCTCGCCCTGGCGTCGCCGTACGCGGCGATCGGCGGCGTGGCGCACGTGTTCAACCACGCGCTGATCAAGGTGACGCTGTTCCTGGCGGCCGGCGCGCTGATCCACCACACCGGCTTCCGGACGCTCTCCGACCTTCGTGGGGTGGCGAGGGCCATGCCGTACACCTCCGCGGCGATGGCGATCGGCGCGATCTCGATCGTGGGGCTGCCCCCGACGGCGGGGTTCGTGTGCAAGTGGTACATCGCGCTCGGCGCGTTCGAGGCCGAGCAGGCCGGCTTCGGGCTGGCGCTGGTGTTCGGCGCGCTGCTGATCTTCGTGTACTACGTGCGGATGCTGAACGCGATGTACTTCAAGCCGGCGGTGCACGAGGCGGTCCGGAACGCCTCGGAGGTGCCGTGGTCGATGCGAGCGCCGATGCTGCTCGCGGCGCTGGCCTGCCTGGTGATGGGCGTGCTGGGCGGCGTGCCGCTGTCGTTCGTCGAGCCGGCCGTGCTGGACATGTTGCCGGCGTGGGGGCCGTGACGTGGACGTCGTCGATCCCCGTCCGATCCTGGCGCCGCTGGTGTCGTTCGTGTGCGCGGCCCTGGTGTTCTCCGCGGGTCAGCGTGCGGCCTGGCGGCGCTTCTGGAGCTTCGCGGCGGCGGCGATCAAGCTGGGCCTGGTGGTGTCGATGCTTCCCGGCACCCTGCGCGGCACGGTGTACGTCTACGAGCTCGTCGAGTTCACGCCCGGCATCGGCATCGCCTTCCGAGCCGACGCGTTCGGGATGTTCTTCGCGCTGGTCTCCTCCACCCTCTGGGTGCTGACGACGGTGTACGCGATCGGCTACATGCGCGGCGATCGCGACCTGGTCCGCTTCTTCGGCTTCTTCGCGCTGTGCGTCTCGACCACGGTCGGCGTCGCGTTCGCCGAGAACCTGCTGACCTTCTTCCTGTTCTACGAGGCGCTCACGATCTGCACCTACCCGCTGGTGGTGCATGCCGAGACGCCCGAGGCGCTCCGCGCGGGCCGGATCTACCTGGTCTACACCCTGATCGGCGGTGGGCTGGCGCTGATCGGCTCGGTCATGACGCTGAACGCGGCGGGGACGCTGACGCTCTCGGAGGCCGGGGTGCTCTCGCGCGAGGTGGGCGACGGCACGCTGGCCGCGATCTTCGTGGCGCTGGTGGCCGGGTTCGGCGTCAAGGCCGCGATCATGCCGCTGCACGGCTGGCTGCCCACCGCCATGGTGGCGCCCACCCCGGTCAGCGCGCTGCTGCACGCCGTCGCGGTCGTGAAGGTGGGGGCGTTCGGCGTCACGCGCGTGATCCACAACGTCTTCGGGGTGGAGCTGCTACGCGAGCTGGGGTACGCCACGCCGCTGGCGTGGCTGGCCGGGTTCACGATCGTGGCCGCCTCGCTGATCGCGTTGACGCAGGACCACCTGAAGCGGCGCCTGGCGTACTCGACGATCAGCCAGCTCTCCTACATCGTGCTGGGCGCCGCGCTGCTGGCGCCGTTCGCCGCGACGGCGGCGGTGGTGCACATCGCGCACCAGGCGTTCGCGAAGATCACGATGTTCTTCGTCGCCGGCGCGATCCAGCGACGGAGCGGCGCGACGCACGTGAGTCAGCTGGCCGGCGTCGGCTCGGTCATGCCGTGGAGCATGGCGGGGTTCACCGTCGCCTCGCTGTCGTTCATCGGCGTGCCGCTGTTCGCGGGCTTCATCACGAAGTGGTACCTGTCGCTGGGGGCGCTGGACGCCGGGGCGTGGTGGGCGGTCGCGGTGATGATCGTCAGCTCGCTGATGAACGCGGCGTACTGGCTCCCGATCGTGCACCGCGCGTACTTCCGCCCGCTCGCCGAGGAGCTCGAGGGCGTGCAGGAGGCGCCGCCGATGCTTCTGATCCCCATCCTGATCTGCGCGACGTACGTGATCCTGCTGGGCCTGTCGGGCGAGGTCCCCGGCATGCCGTTCTCGGTCGCGCGGGTCGCCGTCGAGCACGCGTTCGGCCTGCCGCCGGTGACGCCGTGACCCAGCCCACCGCGTCGCTCTGGCCGCTGGTCGCGGTCGTCGCTCCGCTGGCGGGCGCGCTGTTGGCCGCGCTGGGGTCCCGGCTGCCCGCACGGCTGCGCGACGCGAGCCTGCTGACGATCGTGGCCGGGACGACCGCGGTGGCCGGCCTGCTGGCTCGCGGGACCACGCAGGGGACGAGCTACGACACGCTGGTCCTGCAGATGACCACGCGGGCGTGGCTGCAGCTCCGGGTGGACCCCGCCGGCGCCTCGTACGCCCTGACGGTCTCGTCGCTGTGGCTGCTGGCGCTGGTGTACGCGCTGGGCTACCTCCGCGACGACGCCCG
>CAZHCI010000032.1:17561-19999 GCA_964530905.1 uncultured bacterium | reverse complement strand
CAAAGCGGGACGAAGGTCCCGTGCGCCCCCGGTTACACGGTTCTCGGGCGCCCCGACGCGCTCCGTCGGAAATGCGACGCTCGGACGGGCGCCCGCCTGCTAACGTGACGCTCCATGTCCAAGAAGCAGCGAAGCAAACGACGCCGCAGCCCTGCTACCGCGAGTCGCGTCCCCTGGATCCTCGGAGCCATCGGCATCGCGATGCTCATCGCCGTTCCGATCGTCATCGAGTCCGTCCGTGCCTCGAACCTCCCCGGCGAACGGTTCGCCAGCCAAGGAAACCGGCACGTCGCACTGGGAGCGAACGTTCCCCCCTACAACAGCGATCCTCCCACCTCGGGGCCGCACACCGCCCAGCTGGCCTCGTGGGGCACGTACGCCCCGGACGACGCCGTCGAGGACCAGCTCCTCCTCCACAACATGGAGGACGGAGGGGTGATCGTCTGGTACCGACCCGCCGACGATCCCGAGGAGACCCTCGACCGCCTCGACGAGCTCGAGCGGATCGCCGCGAGCTACCGCCGCGTCGTGATCGCGCCGCGCCCGGACATGCCGACCGACTACGCGATGACGGCGTGGCAGCGGCTCCAGCGCTTCGAGACGATCGACGAGGAGGCCATGACCGCCTTCTTGGGGGCGTTCGAGGGAATCGACCATCATGCCCGGTAGGTCTTCTCCCCGGCAGCCGCCACGATCCGATTGGGCGCCCGGCGACCTACGACCGGACGATCGCTCCGGTAGCATGCGCGCATGAACCGACGTCTGATCATGATCGTCACGCTCGTCGCCGCGGTCGCCGTGGTGGCCGCGATCGCCATCGTTCCGAGG
Source organism: uncultured bacterium (assembly GCA_964530905.1). Taxonomy (GTDB): domain Bacteria; phylum Deinococcota; class Deinococci; order Deinococcales; family Trueperaceae; genus SLSQ01. Next base: position 19,171 of record CAZHCI010000032.1, on the reverse strand, counting down.
CTCGGCAGCACCGGCGTCAGCGCGCAAGGGACCGAGTTCGCACTGGACGTTCAGCCGCGGAAGGGTCCGGCGGACGCGCCGGTGGACGTCGTCGTGTTCGAGGACTATCTCTGCCCGCACTGCGGAACGTTCTCCGAGAACGTCGCTCCCCGGATCGAGCGCGCCTACGTCGACGACGGCTCCGCGGCGTACTACTCGAAGAACTTCGTCGTGATCGGCCCCGAGTCGGAGCGGATCGCGCAGGTGGCCGAGTGCGTGTTCGAGCAGGGGAACGACGCGTTCTGGACGTTCGAAGAGGTCGCGTTCAGGAGCCAGACGGGGCTGAACGAGGCCCGGGCGATCGCCTTGGCCGAGGAGTACGTGTCGGATCTCGACGCTGAGGAGCTGCGGTCGTGCATCGCCGCGGATCGCGGTCTCGAGGCGGTTCGCGCCGACATGGCCGACGCGCAGGCGCTCGGCGTCCAGGGCACCCCCACCGTGTTCGTGAACGGCGAGCAGGTCCGGGCCGGCTACGACGACATCGCCGCGGCGATCGAGGCGGCCCTCGCCACCGCCGAGTGAGCGAGGAGGCCCGCTCGAGCACGATCGAGACCGGGCTGTACCTGGCCTGGGTCGTGGCGCTGGTCGCGACGCTCGGCAGCCTCTGGTTCAGCGAGGTCCGCTCGTTCGTCCCGTGCACGCTCTGCTGGTACCAACGCATCCTGATGTACCCCCTGGTCCTCCTCTTGGGCGTGGCCGCGTGGAACCGGGACGCGGGCATCGTGCGGTACACGCTGCCCCTCACCGTGCTCGGCACGGTCGTCGCCGGCTACCACGTGCTGGACCAGAAGATTCCCGGCTTCGGCGTGGCGGCTGCCTGTCGTAGCGGGGTCCCCTGCGACCTCGCGTACATCAACTGGCTCGGGTTCGTCACGATTCCGGTCCTGTCCCTCACGGCGTTCGTCCTCATCGGCCTGGCGCTGGTCGTGGTGGCTCGCGCGCGCCGCTGAGCGCACCGCCCGACGCCGGATCGCCTGCTAGACTCGGGGTCCGTACCGGGAAAGGAGCGCACGTGAATCAAGATGCGAAGCGCGCCACAGGGCGCGGCGTTCCGAGCGAGCGTCACGCGATCGGCATCACGCGCATGTGCCTCCGCAGCGGCAGCGTCCAGCTACCGTTCGCCATGTCGGGCTCGCTTCCCGAGGGCGAGCTGCTCGTTCACGACCTGGAGGCCGACGAGCCGATCGTGCTCTGGTCCGAGCCGCCCAGGCGGCTCGCGGGCCTCGCGCCCCTGTTCGAGCGTCACGAAGTCCAGGTCAACGATCAGCTGGTGCTCGAGGTCCGTGGCGACGACGTGCGCATCGCCGTCGCCAAGCGGCCCCGGCGCTCGCGTCCGAAGGTCACCCCCAGCACGTGGGCAAGCCACCGCGACGAGCCTCGCCGAGCGGCACCGACGCAGCTCGATCATCACGAGGACGCTCCGCGCGGCGCGAGCGCGGAGGGGAGCGCGGACGCAGCCGGGTCGGAGCCGCGGGCGGACGCGGCAGCGGATGCGCCGGCATACGCGCCGGAGCATGCGCCGGAGTACGCGCCGGGGCGCCGCGGGGAGCCCGACCGCGACGAGCGCCACG
>CAZHCI010000032.1:7308-17461 GCA_964530905.1 uncultured bacterium | reverse complement strand
GCGCCGGAGTACGCGCCGGGGCGCCGCGGGGAGCCCGACCGCGACGAGCGCCACGAGCACGCGGAGCGCGCCGACGAGGCCGCGGGCGAGGAGCTCGAGGCCGCGCGACACGGTCGCCGAACGGGCCCGGCGCAGGTCCGGCCTCCGGACGACGCGACCGCGACGCCCGGGGGGAGAGCCGCGTGGGCCGCCCGGCCGATCGACGGCGTGCCTCGGGACGAGCCCGACGACGACGCCCCTCGCGCGCCTCGGGTGACCGTCCGGCCGGCGTCGGATGCGCGTTCGGCGTCCCGCGAGGGTGCCGGGGGTCCCGCCGGCGCGGCGTCCGACCGCTCGTCCGACCGCTCGTCCGACCGCTCGTCCGACCATGGTCCGGCGCGGCGATCGGGAGGGGGCCCGTTCGCAGGCCTCATGCGTAGGGCGCGGGGATGGTTCGGTGGCGAGGCCGGACCGCGCGGCGACGACCGACGCCCGTCCGACGACGACGAGCGAGAGGCTCGAGACTGGCTCCAAGGCTGGGACGTCGACGACGAAGCGTCCGATGCGGACCCCGACGCGTTCGACACGGGGCCCGCGCTCGGCAGGGCCGTGACGCCCGGAAACGCCGTCGGCCAGCGGTACGTGGAGGCGCCGGGCGCGCCGCTGGAAGCCGCGCGGCGTCGCCCGGACGCCGCAACCGGCGGGGACGAGGACGGGTCGACGGACGAAGCGACGGACGAAGCGACGCACGAAACGACGAACGGCTCGACGCACGAGCTGGCCGGCGGGGTCGAGGACGACGATTCGGATGCGCGTGCGGCGCGATCGGCGGCTTCCGAGCCGAGCCTCCCCGCTGAGCGGCCCGACGGCCTGGCCGACGCGCCTCGCGAGACGACGGACCAGCCGGCGACCCCGGCAGCGCGTAGCGCCGCCTCCAGGACGCCGCTCTTCCCCGCCTCGACGGATCAGGACCCGACCGATCGGGCTCCGACGGACCAGCGTGGGCAGGCCGCGGGCGACGCGCCAGCGACCCCCGCGGACAGCGACCCCGCGCCGGCCGAGGCTGCGGCCGAGCAGGTGAGCTCGGCGAAGACGCCGCCCGTGGAGACGCCGCCCGTGGACACGCCGCCCGTGGACACGCCGCCCATGGACACGCCGCCCGTGGACACGCCGCCAGAGCGCGGGGCGACCCTGCCGTCCGGCGTCCCGATCCGCGCGGAGCGGTTCCTGGGGGGCGACCTGCGCACCCGCCTGCTACGGTTCCTGACGAGCCCCGAGATGCCGCTCATCGCGAAGACCGATCTGATCGCGAAGCGCTTCGACTTGGAGCCCGCGACGGCGCAGGAGATGCTCGAGGACATCGCCGACGATCCGCCCGACGGCCTGCGGCTGACGGTGGTTCGCGAGGGCGCCTGGCGGATCGAGCGCCGGAGCGCCTAGCGATCCGACGCGGCCGTCTCGGTCCTCGAGCCGCGCCCTCAACCTTTGCGGCGTGCGGCCGGCACGTCGTCCCGGTGGACGAAGCCCGCCGCCCACATCCACCACAGCCACCACGCCTTGGCCGGCCGGTAGACCGCCAGCACGGCGACGACGGCGACTGCGACCAGCGCGAAGGCGAAGCCGTCGAACAGACCGTAGCGCGGCACGGTGAGCAGCGAGAACGCCACCAGGACCACGATCGCCAGCCCGTAGGCCACCGCCAACGCGCCGAGGAAGCTGCCCGCGTCGCGCTCGAAACGGACCCCGCACGCCGGGCAGGTGTCGTGCAGCACGTAGAGCGATCGGAACGCGGACGCGCTCCGGCAGGCCGGGCAGCGCCCCGTGAGGGTCGTCGTCAGCATGCCGCGCACGTCGCGAAAGCCGGCGTAGTCGACGCGGGCGTCCCGTGAAGCGTTCGAACGATCCATGCCGGCCGCGCCCCCTACCCCGCCAGTCCGCTGCGGGCGACGACCTCGGACCCGATCTCGTCCGGCGCCTCGAGGCGCGCTCCACGCTCCAGCAGGAAGCGCCGCCACGACGCGGCGTCACGCGCGATGCCGTTCTTCTCGCTCCACATCAGGAACGGCACCAGCCAGCTGCGCGCCGTGGCGACCTCCAGCCAGTAGAGCCGGGCGCTGAGCCCCCCGTCGCGAAGGTAGCCGCTCTCCTCGAACGCGGCCAGCGCCGCGGCGCGGTCGTACGCGACCTGCCTGAACTCCGGCGCCCAACCGCCCGCGTCCCGTCGCAGCACGAGGTACTGCGCTCGCGGGTCGCCGTTGAACGGCGTTCCCACCGCTCCGCTGTTCAGCACCAGGTGCCGGCCCCAACGCCGCTCCATCGGCCGGTGCGTGTGCGACCCGACGAGCACGTCGTAGGGGTGCATCTCGACGATCTCGCTGATCGCTTCGTCGGCCAGGTGCTCGCCGTAGCCCTCCCGGTAGTGACGCGGGCTGCCGTGCGACACCAGCACGCGCGGCGCGCCCGCCGGCTCGATCGCGACCGTCAGCGGCAGCGCCGCGATCCGCGGGAGCCAGCCCGACCGCTCGAGCCGTTGCGCGCACCAGGCCGTCGACCGCCAGAACGGGTCGGTGAACCAGCTCGCGGGCAGCGACGCGTCGCGCGCGACCCACATCCGCAGAAGATCGTCGTGATTGCCGAGCACCATCGTCCAGCCGAGGGCGTCGATCCGCTGGAGCACCTCGGCGCCCTGCGGGCCCCGGTTCACCATGTCGCCGTTCACGATCACGAGCTCGGGCGCAAGCGACTCCACATCGGCGATCACCGCCTCCAGCGCGGGCAGGTTGCCGTGCACGTCGGCGAGCACCGCGACGCTGCGCAGGTCCGGCGGGCGACGCTCCGGCACGGTCATCGTGGCGCCTCCGCGACCCTCCGCGCCTCCGCCGCCAGCGCCGCGTCCAGCGCGCTCCGCATCGCGCTCAGCGGGGCGGGCCGGCCGGTCCAGGCCTCGAACGCCACCGCGCCCTGATGCAGCAGCATGCCGGTGCCGTCCACCGTGCGCAGTCCGGCCGACGCCGCGTCCGCCAGAAACGGCGTCGTTCGGGGACGGTAGACCAAGTCGACGGCGACGCCGTCGCCGCCGCGATCGCCCACCGTTCGCAGCACGCTCGCAGCCACCGGCCGCTCGTCCGGATCCGCGCCCCCGCGGCGCATCCCGAGCGACGTCGCGTTGACCCAGACGTCGGCGGCGACGGCCTCCTCGGCGTGACTCGCCACGCGCACCTCGCACCGCCTCGCGGCGTCCGCGAGGCGCTCGGCCAGTCGCGCCGCCAGTCGCTGAGCGCGCTCCTCCGTGCGGTTCACGATCCACAGGCGTTCCGCTCCGGCGTTCACGGCGGCCCACGCGACCGCGTGCGCCGCGCCCCCCGCCCCCAGGAGCGCGACGCGCCGGTCGGTCAGCACGACGCCGGACTCGCGCAGCGAGCGCACGAAACCCTCGGCGTCGCTGTTCTCGCCCAGCAGTCGGTCCCCGTCGCGGCGGATCACGTTCACCGCCCCGATCGCCTCCGCCACCGGCGCGACCGCGTCCAGGTGCGCCACGACCGCCGCCTTGTGCGGCACCGTCACGTTCGCGCCCAGCACGTCGGGGTGCCGCAGCCGATCGACGGCGCTCGCGAGCCGGTCCGGGGGAACGTCCCACGCCTCGTAGCGCGCGTCGATGCCCAGCGCGTCGAACGCCGCGTTCTGCATCGCCGGACTGAGGCTGTGCCCTGCGGGGTGCGCCAACAGCACGGCACGGCCCGTCATCCCGGCGCCGTCCATCTAGGCCGCGTGACGCCGCGCGAGCCGCTCGATCATCGTCGTCGCCGCGGCGTCGATCGCGTCGTCGTCGATCTGATGGTGCGTGACCAGTCGGATCGAGCGCGGGCCCAGCGCGTTCGCCAGCACGCCGTGCCGTGCCCAGTCGGCGACGACCGATGCGGCGTCGTCGACGGCGAGGTAGACCATGTTCGTCTGGACGCGGCCCAAGTCGATCGCGACGCCCGGCGCCTCCGCCAGCGCCTCCGCCAGCCGCCGCGCACGAGCGTGATCGTGCGCCAGCCACGCCGGTCCCCGGCGGATCGCGTCCAGCCCCGCCGCGGCCAGCACGCCCACCTGACGCATGCCGCCGCCGAACGCCTTGCGGTAGCGATGCGCCACGCCGAGCAGCTCCCGGTGTCCCAGGAGCACCGTCCCGGCCGGCGCGCCGAGCCCCTTGCTGAGGCAGATCGAGACGCTGTCGAAGCCGCGCGTGACGGCGTCGATGCCGACGCCCAGCGCGACGGCCGCGTTGAACGCGCGAGCCCCGTCGAGATGCACGGGCAGCCGTTCGTCCCGCGCCGCGGCCAGCAGCTCGGCCTGGACGTCCAGGGGAAGGACCGTGCCGCCCGCCTTGTTGTGGGTGTTCTCGAGCACGACCAGGCCGGTCGGCGCCTGGTGCACGCTGCGGTGCACGGCGGCGCGCAGGTCGTCCGGGCCAGGAATTCCGGCGGGGGCCGGGATCGGCCTGGGCGTGAGGCCGGACAGCAGCGACATCGCGCCGAGCTCGTACTCGTACACGTGCGCGCCCTCGGGAACGATCACCTCGACGCCGCGGCCGGTGTGCGCCGCGAGCGCCGCCTGGTTGCTCATCGTGCCGGACGGGAAGAACAGACCCGCCTCGAAGCCGGCCATCTCGGCCAGCTCGTCCTGCAGGCGTCGCACGGTCGGATCCTCGCCGTAGACGTCGTCCCCCACCTCGGCCTCGGCCATGGCCCGCCGCATGGCGGCGTCGGGAACGGTGACGGTGTCGCTTCGCAAGTCGATGACGCGCATGGCGGCATCGTACCCGGCCGGCGTCAACGCGCCGGCTCCGCGGCCGGCTCCGCGTCCGGCCCAGAAGCCGGGACCGCGTCGTCCTCCGGCCGGGCCACCGTGGAAGGCGCGACGAAGAGGTCGGCTCGCCACGCCTCGAACGCGGCCAGGCCGGCGCGGTACATGTGCGCCCGGCGATCCTTCTTCCCCATCCGCCGTCCGGTCGCGTCCTTCTTCGGCGCGTTCGGCACGAGCCCCCAGTTCGCGTTCATCGGCTGGAACCCGTCGGGGTTCGCGCCCGACAGGAACCGCGTCAGCCCGCCCAGCATCGACGCCTCGGGAGGCAGCACCGGCGCCAGGCCCAGCGCCCGCCGCGCCGCGTTCGTGCCGGCCAGCCAGCCGGTGGCGGACGACTCGAGGTAGCCCTCGGTGCCGGCGAGCACGCCGGCGACGAACAGGTCCGGCTCATTGCGGACCGCCAGCTCGGGCGTCAGCAGCCGCGGCGCGTTCAGGTAGGTGTTGCGGTGCATCACGCCGTAGCGCACGATCTCGGCGTCCTGCAGGCCGGGGATCGTGCGGACGACCGTCGCCTGGTCGCCCCACTTCAGGCCCGTCTGGAAGCCGACCAGCGACCACATCCGGCCGGCCGCGTCCTCTTGACGCAGCTGCACCACGGCGAAGAAGCGCTCACCCGACTCGGGATGCTCCAGGCCGACGGGCTTCATCGGCCCGAAGCGGGGCGTGTCGTAGCCGCGGCGCGCGATCTCCTCGATCGGCATGCAGCCCTCGAAGAACTCGAGCTTCTCCCAGTCGTGCGGCGTGTGGCTGCGCGCCTCGGACAACGCCTCGTAGAACCGGTCGTAGTCGTCCTTGCGGAGCGGCAGGTTGATGTAGTCCGCCGCCTGGTCGTAGCGCCCCTTGCGGAACGCGATCTCCATGTCGATCGAGTCCGCGTCGACGATCGGCGCCGCGGCGTCGTAGAAGCCCAGGAACGTCGCTCCCAGCCGCGACGCGACCGCCTCGGCGAAGGCGTCGCTCGTCAGCGGGCCGGTGGCCAGCACGCAGACGCCGTCGGGCACCGCGGTCAGCTCCTCCCGGTAGACGGTGATCAGGGGCTCGGCCTCGACGCGGGCGGTCACGCGCTGGGCCAGCTCGCCGCGGTCCACCGCGAGCGCGCCGCCGGCCGGCACGCGCGAGGCGTCGGCAGCGGACAGCACCGCGCCGCCGGCGGCGCGCATCTCGGCCTGCAGCAAGCCTTTCGCGTTCGTCTCGGACTCGCCGCCGAGGCTGTTGCTGCACACCATCTCGGCGAAGCGGTCGGTGGCGTGGGCGGGCGTGGTCCGTACGGGACGCATCTCGTAGAGGTCGACGTGCACGCCCAGGCGGGCGGCGGCCAGGGCGGCGTCCGAGCCGGCCATGCCGGCGCCGACGACGGTGATGCGGGGTAGCGTCTGGTTCACCCGGGAAGTGTAGCAACGCGCCTGGGCACGTCCACGTCGCCTCGCACCGCGCCGGCGGGCTACCCTGGAGCCATGTCCGCTCCCGCGCGCCTCGCTCCCCAGGCGGCGTCCTGAATGTTCCGCGACGTCGAGCTGTTCGACGAGGCGTACCTCGCCAAGCGCAGCGCCCGGCCCGAGGCGCTGGTGCAGGTGACGCTGATCGCCCTGGAGCTGGCGCGCGAGGGGCGCGAGGGACGCAAGATCGGGGCGCTGTTCACGGTGGACGACCACGCGGCGGTGCTGGCCCGCTCGCGGCCGCTGATCCTGGACCCGCTCAAGGGTCATCCCGACGAGACGAAGAAGATCGTGGATCCGAACGTGCGCGAGACGCTCAAGGAGCTCGCGCAGCTCGACGGAGCGTTCGTCGTGTCGGGCGACGGGATCGCGGTCGCGGCGTGCCGCTACCTCTCGGCCAGCGCGGAAGGGGTCGAGCTCCCCCTCGGCCTGGGGAGTCGCCACATGGCGGCCGCCTCGATCAGCGGCCACACCCGCACGGTGGCCGTCGTGGTGTCGGAGAGCTCGATGGTGCGCATCTTCGACCGGGGCGAGCTGGTCACCGAGATCGTGCCCGAGCTGTGGATGCTGCGCCAGTTCGGCACGCAGGTCCGCGGCAAGGTCTCGCAGCGCGCGGTGGATCCGCTGGCCGTCGTGACGAAGGAAGAGTGAGGTGAGCGCCCGCTCGGTCCGCGATCCGGAGCGGCCGCTGCGCGTCGTGAGCGTGTCGCGAGGCTCGTCGCGTCGCGACGCCCGGATGGAGATGACCTTGCTGGGCCGACGCGTCGTGATGGAGCGGATCGGCACGGACGGGAGCCTGGCGAAGGCGGCGCGCGCGTACGAACGGCTGCGCGACGAGGTGGACGCGTTCGGGCTCGGTGGCGCGGACCTCGAGCTGCGCGTGGCCGGGCGCGCCTACCGGATTCGGGAGAGCGCCGCCTTGGCCCGGCACGCCGGCGCCACGCCGGTGGTGTGCGGCGCGGGGCTCAAGACCACCTTGGAGCGTCGGGCGGTCGAGACGCTGGACGCCGAGATCGGCTGGCGCGGGCGCCACGTCCTGCTCCCCTCGGCCGTGGATCGCTGGGGAATGGCCGAAGCGCTGGACCGGGCCGGCGCCCGGCTCACGATCGGCGACTTCGCGTTCCTGCTCGGCCTCCGGCTGCCGCAGCACGATCTGGCCGCGTTCGAGCGCCGCGTTCGCGTGATCGCGCCGATCGTGGCTCGCGCTCCGATGGCGTGGATCTACCCCACCGGCGCGAAGCAGGAGCGGGCCGTGACCGGCTGGCGCGCCCGCTGGTTCGACCGGGCCGAGGTGGTGGCGGGCGACTGGCACCTGATCGCGCGCTACGCTCCGGCCGACCTGTCCGGCAAGACGGTGCTGACGAACACGACGACGGCCGCCGATCTCGGCGATCTCGCCGCGCGCGGGGTGCGGCGCGTGGCGACGACCACGCCCCGCATCGCGGGACGCAGCCTCCCGACGAACCTGCTCGAGGCGGCGTTCGTCGCGGTCGCGGGGCGGCACCCGCTGGCCCCGGACGATCTGGACGCGATGGTGGCGGAGGCGGGCCTCGCGCCGGACGTCTGGCGCGCCGAGGAGGCGGCCCCGGCAGGCGCCGCGGAGGCGGGCCCGGCCGGCGCCGCGGCGCCGGTCCCGGCCCGGCTGGACGTCGGCTCAGAGCTCGGCGCGTAGCGCGCGCTGCATCAGCTCCTCCTGGAGCGCCCGCTCCGGCTCGTTCGGCGCGGGCCAGCGCTGCACGTAGCGGCCGTCGGGCAGCAGGTCCCACGCGCTCCGGTTGTCGTGAAGCGCGGCGTCGAGCACGCCGACGAGCCGGCCCCTCAGCTCGGCGTCTCGGACCGGCACGATCGCCTCGATCCGGTCGCTCAGGTTCCGGCGTTTCCAGTCGGCGCTTCCGAGGAACACCTCGGTCTCGCCGCCGTTGTCGAACTGGAAGATCCGGTCGTGCTCCAGGAAGCGTCCGATGACGCTCATCACGCGGATGTTGTCGCTCACGCCCTCCACGCCCGGTCGCAGGCGGCAGTGGCCACGCACGATCAGCTCGATGCGCACCCCGGCCTGGGAGGCGCGGTAGAGCGCCTGGATGATCGGCACGTCGTCGAGGCCGTTCATCTTCGCCACGATGCGTCCTTGGCGACCTGCGCGCTGATGCCCGATCTCGCGCTCGATGAGCGCCAGGAACCGGTCGCGCATGTCCCAGGGCGCGATGAGCAGGTCGTGGTAGCGCTGCTCGGGCGCGAAGCCGGTGATGTGGTGGAACAGGTTCACGAGGTCGGAGCCGATGTCGGGGTCGCAGGTGAGCAGGCCCACGTCGGTGTAGAGGCGAGCGGTCTTGGCGTTGTAGTTCCCCGTCCCCACGTGGGCGTAGGTGCGAATCCCGTCCCGCTCCCGGCGGACGACCAGCGCGACCTTGGTGTGGATCTTCAGGTCCACGAAGCCGTAGCTGACGTGCACGCCGGCCGCCTCGAGCCGCTCGCCCCACTCGATGTTGTTCGCCTCGTCGAACCGCGCCTTCACCTCGACCAGGGCCGCGACCTGCTTGCCGCGCTCGGCCGCGCGCACCAGCGCCGCGACGATCGGACTCTGGCGACTGGTGCGGTAGAGCGTCTGCTTGATCGCCAGGACGTCGGGATCGTCGGCCGCCTCCTCGATGAAGCGCTGCACGCTGGTCCGGAACAGGTCGTACGGATGGTGCACCAGCACGTCCGAGGCGCGAATCAGGTCGAACAGCGAGGCGTGCTCGTCGGTGGCGTAGTGCGTCGCGATGCGGCGCGCCGTGATGCCGTGCCACGGCGCGAACAGGTGCTCGGGATCGTCGCTGTCCGCGAGCTCCGCGAGGTCGGCCAGCGCCAACACGCGCGCCGCTTCGATGACGTCCTCCTCGGCGACCTGGAGCTGATCACTGAGGTAGCGCCGCACCCGGGGCGGCATGGCGGCCTCGACCTCGAGACGGACGACGGGGGCGAAGCGCCGCTCGCGCAGCTCCTCGCCGATGGCCGCGATCAGATCGTCGGCCTCCTCCTCGTCGAGCCGCATGTCGGCGTTGCGCGTCACGCGGAAGCGCCACGCCCCGACGACCTCCATGCCGGGGAAGAAGCGGCCGACGTGCCGCTCGATGAGCTGCTCGACCGGCAGCAGCCGCCCGCGCGAGGTCCGGACGAAGCGGCCGTGCGAGGTCGGCACCTTGATCCGGACGAACAGCTCCTCCGCGCCTCCCGGCCGCCTGAGCATCACCGCGATCGACAGGCTCAGGTTGCTGATCAGCGGAAACGGCCGGCCGGAGTCGACCGCGAGCGGGGTGACGATGCCGTAGAAGTCGCGCATGAACAGCTCCGCGGCGGCGGCGATCTCGTGCTCGTCCAGGTCGTCCTCGTCGACGACGTCGAGGTCGGCGTTCGCGCGGAGCGCGGGCCGCAGCTCGTCGCGCCACAGCGACTCCATGCGCGCGTAGAGCGGCCGCATCGCCGAGCGGACCAGCGCGATCTGCTCGCTGGGGGTGCGCCCGTCGGGACTGACCGCCACCACGCCCGCCGCCTGCTGACGGAGCAGACCCCCGACGCGCTTCATCACGAACTCGTCGAGGTTCGAGGCGGCGATCGCGAGGTAGCGGACCCGCTCGAGCAGCGGCACGCGATGATCCATCGCCTGCGCCAGCACGCGCGCGTCGAAGTCCAGGTCGCCCGCCTCACGGTTCAGGTAGAGCGCCGGATGATCCAACGGCGCGCCGTCGGGCACGTGTCCGGGCCGTACCGCGACGGGAAGGCCGTACGGCGCGTGACGAACCGGTGCCAGCGACGTGTCCGAGACGGGGTCCGAGCCGGGGTCCGAGACGGGATCCATGCCTCGAGCCTAGCCGCTACGCCCGCGCGCGACGCCGACCCTGGCGACGGTG
>CAZHCI010000032.1:4768-7208 GCA_964530905.1 uncultured bacterium | reverse complement strand
CCCTGGCGACGGTGCCCCTGGCGACGGTGCGGCCGAAGGGCGCCCCGCTCAGAGGTAGCCGCGCCGGCGCGGACGCACCGCGCCGCCCAACGACACCAGCGCCGCGACGACCAGCGCCACCGCCCCGACCCCGCCGAGCACCAGGTGCACGCGCAGCGCGTCCTCCGCCATGCCGGGCGGCAGCGAGGCGACCAGATGCCGGAGCAGGCCGGCCAGCTCGGCGAACACGCCCTCGACCCGTGCGCCGGACGGAAGCGGCGGCGGCTCGCCCGCGTCGGCCGCGCGGGTCGCCCCCCAGGCGACGGCGGCTCCGGGAGCGGCCGCGAGCAACAGCGCGATGCCGGGGCGGGCCAACCGTCCCGCGCCGCGTGCCAGCACCGCCAGCAGCGCCGCGGCGATCAGCGCCACCGCCCCCGACGACCAGGCCAGCCGTCGCGCACGATCGTGTCCGACGCGCGTGAACGGCGCCAGAACCGGGCGGGCCGCCGCCAGGCGCTCGCTCCGCGGGTCGCCGGCCAGCAGCTCGTCCAGAACGGTCGTGCCGCTCTGCCACGTCCGGCGGGCGAGCTCCTCGACGATCCGCTCGTTGGCCGCGTCGACCGGCAAGCCCGCCAGCTCGGCGCTGGCCGCCAGGCCGGACAGACCGGGAACCTCGGCCGTCTCGCCCGCCTGCACCGCACGCGCCTCGTCCAGCCGCGTCTCGATCTCCTCGCTCCCGCCCGCCAGCATCGCGACCATCAGCTCGTGCAGCGCCTCGCGCGCTCCGCTCAGGCCCTGCTCGTACCGGACCGCGAGGTTGTCGTTCGTGATCGCGACCCGACCGACCTCGGCGCCCTCGGTGACGGCGATCTCGGCGAGGCGCCGCACCACGCGGGCGCCGATCTGCCGTTCGCTCAGCGGCCGGAGCTCGTCGGCGTCGAAGAACACGAACACGCCGACGATCGGCTGGACGGGCTCGCCCGGCTCGCGTTGCGCCTGGAGCGGCCAGTTCGCCATGCGCGAGCCGTTGTCCAGTCCCGAAGGCATCATCTCGTCGGCCAGCTCCGCGTCGACCAGATCGGTGCCCGGGCCGTCGATCGTGCGCGTCAGCTGCGACCGCAGCCCGGCGTCGTCGATTCGGCGCAGCAGCGCCTCGCGGCCCTCGTCGAGCAGCAGCAGCGACCACACGCCGGCGATTCGGTCGAGCGCCGCTTGGACGTCGAACCCGGACAGCTCGGTCGGATCGATGACGACGCCCGATCCCGGCAGCGCCTCGAACGGCTCGCCGGGAACGATCTCCGACTCGGTACGGACCGCCAGCGTCGTCGCCGTGTCGGCTCCGCCGTTGCGGCCGGCCTCCCCGGGCAGCAAGGTGAGGCGCAGGCCGGTCTCGAGGGCCTCCGTCCCGGACGTCGCGTCGGAAGCCCGGCTCCACGCCAGGGCGGCGGCCAGCAGCAGCGCGGCGACGACGAGAATCGTGCCCGCCGTCCAGATCGCGTCGCGCTGCCATCCGGGGGTCTTCGGATCTGCGTACATGCCGCCTCCTCCCAAGGCCTCGTGGACACGAGAGTCCCGCGCAGGGACGGTACCATGACGTCATGTCGTTCCTCCTCGTGCCGCTCGTCGGACCGTTCCACCGCCGCTTTCCGCGCTACAACGCGGTCACGGTCCGCGAGGTGGTCGCCGCGGCGGAGCCCGACGCGGTCCTGACCACCGCCCTGCCGCCCGGAGCGCTGGACGACCCCGCCTGGCAAGACGTGGACGAGCCCGGACTCGCACCCGTCGTCCGCTGGGCGCGCGAGTCCGACGTTCCCCTCGCCGAGGTCGGCGAGCCGTCGCCCGACCCGGGCGCGCCCGCGGATTTCGTGCGTTACCTGGCGCAATCCTCGGAGGAACATCCGGCTCTTCGGCGCCTGGCGGACGCCAGGGCCCCGCTCGAGGAGCTGCTCGGGCGTGCCCTGGACCTGCCTCGGATCCAGCGCGAGCTGCTTCCCGCCGTCGCCGCGTTCCACGACGCGCGCGTCGAGCTGTTCGACGACGGTCCCGGCACCGACTGGCTCGAGCGGCGGGCGGACCGCATGGCCGAGCTGCTGACGCCGTGGGCGGACCGACGCTCGGTCGTGCTGGCGCCGGTCGATCACCTTCCCGCCGTCCGGCGCCGCCTGGGCGAGGCCGCTGCGGACGCGGCCGACGTTCCCCCCAGCGCCGCGGCGCGCCAGCGCGCGCTGCTGGACACCGCGTTCGCGGGCGAGGCGGACGACCCCGCCGGCCTGATCGCCGCCCTGCGCGAGATCGACGCGCCCGAGGCGCGCTTGGCGGAAGCCGACACCCTGCTCGGGCACGGCCACGCCGCCGAGGCGCTGGGCGTGCTGCGCGAAGCCGTGCGCGGCGACTTCTCCGAGCCGGCCTACCTGCCCGGCTGGCTGCTGGCCCGTCTGGGCCAGCTGTACGATCTCGACGG
>CAZHCI010000032.1:0-4668 GCA_964530905.1 uncultured bacterium | reverse complement strand
CTCGCACGCGACCGGGCCGACGCGTCGCGTCCGGATCGCCTACGGCGTCTCCGACGTGGGCGCCTCGACCGCGTTCGTCGCCGTCAACACCTGGCTTCTCTACAGCCTCGTGAACGCCGCCGGGGTGGCGCCCGCCGTCGCCGCGACGGTCTTCGTCGTCGGGCGGGGCGTGGACGCGATCCTCGATCCGTGGATGGGGCTGGCCTCCGACCGCTGGGCGCCGCGCTGGGGCAGGCTGCCGTTCGTCCGCGCCGGGGCGGTCCCGCTGGGGCTGGCGCTATGGGCGCTGTTCGCGCTGCCCGCGCGCGCCGGCGACGCCTCCGCCTGGGTCGCCCTCGCCGCGTTCGTCGCCGTGTCCGTGCTCTACACCGTGGTGCAGGTTCCGGTGATGGCGCTCACCCCCGAGCTGGCCGCGAGCTATCGCGCCCGGACGGAGCTGACCTCGTGGCGGGTGGCGTTCGGTACGGCGGCCTCGCTGCTGGCCACCGCCCTGCCGCCGACCCTGGTGCTGTGGGGCGCGGGCGGCGGCCCCCTGGCGGCGGCCGGTCCGGAGGGGTGGAGCCTCGCCGGGCTGGCGCTGGGCACCGTGACGACGGCCGCCTACCTGACGACGGCGACGCTCGTTCCCGAGCCGAAGCGCGCGGATCGCCTGCGCACGCCAGCCGTGCGCACTCCGGCGCTGCGCGTGCTGGCTCGCACCTGGACGACTCCGGGGCTTAGAACGTTGATCGCCTCGTTCGTGGCGGTCACCGTCGGCCTGATGCTCCTCTCGTCGCTGCTGCCGTTCGTGCTCGAGTCGGTCCTGCGCCTGCCGGCCGCCTGGCAGACGCCGCTGCTCGGCGGGTTCTTCGGCGTCGGGATCGCAGCGTTTCCGGCGTGGACCGCGCTGGCGGGACGGATCGGCAAGGCCCGCGCCCTGGCGGCGGCGTGCGGACTGCTGGCGACGTCGCTGCCCGCGATGGCGGCGCTCGCTCCGGTCGGTCGTCTGGGACCCGGCCTGCTGGTCCCGGCGGGCATCGCCGGCGTGGCGCTGGCCGGCGCCCTGCTCCTCCCCTGGTCGCTGCTTCCCGATCTGGTCGAGATCGAGGCGGCCCGGAGCGGCGCCGAGCGGCGGGAAGGGCTGCTGTACGCGCTGTTCACCTTCGCGCAGAAGGCGGCCGGCTCGGCGGGCGTGTTCGCGACCGGCGCGGCGGCCGCCCTGCTCGGCTACCGACCCGGCTCGGTCGAGCAGGCCGCGACGACGGTGGCGGGGCTCCGCTGGGCGATCGGGCCGGCGGCGGGCGCCGCGTTCGCGGTCGCGGCGTTGCTGGCGCTGCGGCTGGGCGACGACCGGGCGCGTCACCGGAGCGCGGTGGCGCGGCTGCTGGCGACGGACGGCGCGGCGCGGGACACGGCTGCGACGCGACGCCCTGCGGCGGTCGCCCGCGCCGACGGCGACGACCGGCCCGCGTCGCGGTAGACTCCCGTCGTGCGTGAACTCCTGTTCAGCGCTGCCAGGCATTTCAAGCGGGGCACCTCGTTGGCCGACCGCGGCGACGTGCGCGGCGCGGCCGTGGCGTACCACGAGGCCCTCCTGGACCTGCACGCCGTGAAGCCGCAGCGCATGCGCGACGTGCTGCTGGCGCAGGTGTACCTGTCGCGCGCCCGGATCGAGGCGGACGTGGACCCCGAGCGGGCCGAGGCCGACTTCCGCCTGGGCTACAGCTACGCCCGAACCACCCAGGAGCCGCACGTGCGCGACCTCGCCGAACGCATGCGCCGCGAGCGCCGAGCCGTGTCGGTACTCGGTCGGGACGCCGCGACGGACTGAGGCGCCTCCGGATACCATGCCGGACATGTCCAGCTCCGAGCTTCTCGCGTCCGTTGTCGCCGACGAGGCGACCTTCGTCCACACCGTTCGCTCGCTCGTCGAGCTCGAGTCCCCCACGCACGACCGGCAGGCGGCGAACCGCGTCGCCGATCTGCTGGTCGCGCTGCTGGAGCGCGACGGCTGGCGCGTGGAGCGCCTGACGTCGGACGAGGTGGGCGACGTCGTGATCGGCCGCCTGGAGGGCGACGATCCGAGCGACGGCACGCTGATCCTGGCGCACTACGACACCGTCTGGCCGGTGGGCACGCTGGCGGAGATGCCGTGGTCCGTCGTGGACGACGTCGCGCGGGGCCCCGGGGTCCTCGACATGAAGGCCGGGATCGCCGCCGCCGTCCACGCCGTCCGCGCGGCCCGCGCCGTGGGCCCGCTCCGGGGACCGGTCACGCTCCTCGTCAGCTCCGACGAGGAGACCGGCAGCCTGCACTCGCGCGCGCTGATCGAAGCCGAGGCGCTGCGCCACGCGCGCGTGCTCGTGGTCGAGCCGGGCCGCGACGACGGTGCGATCAAGGTCGGCCGCAAGGGCGTGGGCACCATGACCGTCCGGTTCGTCGGGCGCAGCGCGCACGCCGGCCTGAACCCCGAGCACGGCGCCAGCGCGTTGCGCGAGCTCGCCCGCTTCCTGCTCGCGGCCGAGGCGCTGGCCGACCCCGCGAAAGGCACGACCGTGAACGTCACCGTCGCCTCGGGCGGGAGCGCCGGCAACGTGATCGCCGAGACCGCGACGGCCCGCCTGGACCTGAGGTTCGCGACCGCGGACGAGGGTCGCCGGGTGGTGGACGCGCTTCGCGCCTACCGGCCGTACGACGACCGGGTCGGGGTCGAGATGGCCGGCGGATCGAACCGACCGCCGATGGAGCCGACCCCCGGCAACGTGGCGCTGCTGGCCGAAGCGCGCGCGCACGCGGACGCGCTGGGACTGACCTTCGACGAGGCGGTCGTCGGTGGCGGATCGGACGGCAACTTCACCTCCGCGCTGGGCGTCCCGACGCTCGACGGGCTCGGGGCGGTCGGCGGCGGCCCGCACGCGCGGAGCGAGCACGTTCGCGTGGGCGAGACGCTCCGACGGACCGCGCTGCTCGCGTCGCTCCTGCGGGGACCGGCCGCCAGCGACGCGTCGGTCACGACGGAGCCGTGAGGCGAACGCCGTGACGAGCGGCGCTGGGGGCGCGTGATAGCGTGACGCCGTGACCGTGCGCGCCCTGGCGGCCGCTGCCGCCGGTGTCGTGGCGTCGGCAGCCCTGCCCCCCTCCGCCCTCCCGATCCTTCCCCTCGCGGTCGCCGTGATCTTCGGCCTGGTCGCGGCGTCGGCCGGGCCTCGCGACGCGTTCGTGATCGGCGCGTCGGCCGCGGTCGGCCTCTTCTCGCTTCACATCCTGTGGCTTCCCGCGAGCTTCTCGGTGCTGCTCGGCCCGGTGTTCTGGGTCCTGTTCCCGCTCCTGCTGGCCGCGCTGGCCCTGATCTGGGGCGGCACGGCCGCCGCGGCGCGCTGGCTGGGCCGAGGGAGCGGCGGCACACTGCTTGTCCTGCCGCCGCTGTGGATCTTGGTCGAGTGGCTGCGTGGCCTCGGCTTTCTCGGCTTCCCGTGGGGAAGCCTGGGCTACGGCTGGCTGGACACGCCCGTCGCGCAGTGGGCCGACCTGATCGGCGTGCACGGTCTGGGCCTGCTGCTCGCCGCCTCCGCCGCCGCCCTGGCCGCGCCGTTCGTGCCCGCCGCGGCCTCGCCGGCTCGGGGCTACGGCGCCAGGACGCGACCCTCGGGCGCGGGCCGCGTCGTGACGCCGGCGCTGGCCGTGCTGGTGATCGCGAGCGCCTGGTGGGGCGGGGCGCAGCGAGCCCAGGGGATCGCCGCCGCGCTGCCCGTGCCCGACCGGACCGCCCTGCTGATCCAGGGCGACGTCGACCCGTTCGGCCGTGCTGCGAGCGCCTCGCAGGAGCTCGACGTGCACGTCGACCTGACGGCGTCGGGCGTACGGTCTGCCGGCGCGCCGCCCGACCTGGTGATCTGGCCCGAGGGCGCCGTGCTGGGATTCCCGCTCGAGGGGTTCCGCGGCGAGCCGGCGCGCGACGCGATCCAGGCGGCGTCGCCCACGTCGAGCTTCATCGTCGGGGGCCGCGCCCGCGTCGAGGGGGGCGGCGCGAACGCCGTGTACGCGATGGCCGGCGCCCAGCTGACCGGGCGGTACGACAAGCACGTGCTGGTGCCGTTCGGCGAGCGCTGGCCGCTGCTGAGCGCGGCGGCGCCGTTCTACCGTCAGGTGTTCGGCCTGTTCGGCCTGCCCCTGCTGCAGAACACCGTTCCCGGCCCGGGACCCGCGCCGCTGCAGACCGCCGGCGGCCCGGTGGCCGCCTACGTCTGCTACGAGTCGGTGTTCCCCGCGATCCCGCGCGAGATGGTCCAGCGCGGAGCGGACGTGCTGATCAACGTCACGAACGACGCCTGGTTCGCGCGGGGGACGGGGGCGCGGCAGCACTACGACATGGGACGCCTGCGAGCGATCGAGACGCGTCGCTGGCTGCTCAGGGCCGGGAACGACGGAATCACCGCGGTCGTGGATCCGACCGGTCGGACCCGCGCCGAGCTCGATCGCGGCGTACGCGGAACGATGCTGGCCGAGTACGCCCGCTCGGACGTCCTCACGCCGTACGTGCGCTACGGGCACCTGACGCCGTGGGCGCTGGCGGGAGCGACGGTGCTCGCGACCGTCGCGGCCGCGGCGGCGCGAGACCGCGTCGGCTAAGATGGCGCGCGTATGAACGTCGTCGTCATCGGCGGTGCCGAGATCGGGGTCCAGATCGCC
>CAZHCI010000031.1:20121-21379 GCA_964530905.1 uncultured bacterium | reverse complement strand
TCCGGACCGCCGACGGCGTCCCCCAGCGCGGCCAGCGACGCGATGCGCACCACCTGCATCAGACCGGAGACCGTGATGCCCGCCAGCGACACGAACCCGGCGCGTCCGGAGAGGACGCGCCTTCGGGCGGTGCCGACGGGCTTCGTAGCGGGCATGGACGCGAGTGTACCTTCCGTCGGCGTCCCCTCTGGGAGAGCCCTCGCGCGCGGTCCGCTCGGTAGGACGCCGCCGGACGGGCGCCGCCGAGCAGGCGTGCTAGGCGCCCAGGACCAGCCCGAACATCAGCGGCGCGACGATCGAGGCGTCCGACTCGATCACGAACTTGGGCGTCTCGACCGCCAGCTTGCCCCAGGTGATCTTCTCGTTGGGCACCGCGCCCGAGTACGAGCCGTAGCTCGTGGTCGAGTCGCTGATCTGGCAGAAGTAGCCCCACATCGGGACGTCCGGACGCTTCAGGTCCTGATGCAGCATGGGAACCACGCAGATCGGGAAGTCGCCGGCGATGCCGCCGCCGATCTGGAAGAAGCCGACGCTGCGCTCGGCGGCGGTGCGGGCGTACCAGTCGGCCAGGAACGTCATGGACTCGATCCCCGTCCGCACGGTGTGCACGTTGGTGATCCGGCCGTCGATCACGTGCGCGGCGAACATGTTCCCCGTGGTCGAGTCCTCCCAGCCCGGCACGACGATCGGCAGGTCCTTCTCGGCCGCCGCCACCAGCCAGGAGTCGGCAGGATCGATCTGGTAGTGCTCCTCGAGGGCGCCGCTGCGGATCAGGCGGTAGAGGAACTCGTGCGGGAAGTAGCGCTCGCCGGCGGTGTCGGCGCTGGTCCACTCGGCGACCAGCGCGCGCTCCAGCCGGCGCATCGCCTCCTCCTCGGGGATGCAGGTGTCGGTCACGCGGTTCATGTGCCGCTCCAGCAGCGCCTGCTCGTCCTCGGCGGTGAGGTCGCGGTAGTTCGGGACGCGCTCGTAGAAGTCGTGCGCGATCAGGTTGAACACGTCCTCCTCGAGGTTCGCGCCGGTGCAGGCGATGATCTGCACCTGGTCGCGGCGGATCATCTCGGCCAGCGACAGGCCCAGCTCGGCGGTGCTCATCGCGCCCGCCAGCGTGATCATCATCGCGCCGCCCTCGTCCATGTGCCGCCGGTAGGCGTCGGCGGCGTCGATCATCGTGGCGGCGTTGAAGTGCCGGAAGTGATGGCGCATGAAGGCGCCGACGGGACCGTCCGCGCGTTCGGGTGCGTTCATGGTGGCCTCC
>CAZHCI010000031.1:8927-20021 GCA_964530905.1 uncultured bacterium | reverse complement strand
CGCGGCGGCGCAGGTCGCGATCGTCGCTCAGCCCGCCTCGCTGGACTGCGCCCAGATGTTGATGCCGCTGTCGGTCGCGTAGCGGTCGATGGTCGCGAGCTCGTCGTCCGTGAACTCCAGGCGATCCAGCGCGGCGACGTTCTCCCGCAGCTGACGCACGCTGCTCGCTCCGATCAGGGCCGACGTGACGCGCGGGTCGCGCAGGACCCAGGCGATCGCCATCTGGGCCAGCGTCTGACCGCGATCCTGCGCCATCTCGTTCAGGGCGCGGACCTTGCTCAGCGTCTCCTCGTTCAGGAAGTCGCGCTTGAAGCTCTCGGAGTAGTTCACGCGCGCGTCTTCCGGCACGCCGCCCAGGTACTTCGAGGTCAGCAGGCCCTGCGCCAGCGGCGAGAACACGATCGATCCCACCCCCAGCTCGCCCAGCGCGTCGAGCAGGTCGACCTCGATCCAACGGTTCAGCATCGAGTACGACGGCTGGTGGATCAGGAGCGGCACGCCCATCTCGCGCAGCAGCGCCTCCGCCTCGCGGGTCTTGGCGGCGGAGTAGGACGACACGCCGACGTAGAGCGCCTTGCCTGCGTGCACCGCGCTGGCCAGCGCGCCCATCGTCTCCTCGAGCGGCGTCTCGGGGTCGAACCGGTGCGAGTAGAAGATGTCGACGTACTCCAGGCCCATCCGCTCCAGGCTCTGGTCCAGGCTCGAGAGGAGGTACTTGCGCGAGCCCCACTCGCCGTACGGCCCGTCCCACATGCGGTAGCCGGCCTTGCTGCTGATGATCAGCTCGTCGCGGTAGGGCGCCAGGTCGCGGCGGACGATCTCGCCGAAGTTCGCCTCGGCCGATCCGGGCGGCGGCCCGTAGTTGTTCGCGAGGTCGATGTGGGTGACGCCCAGGTCGAACGCGGTCAGGACGCGCTCGCGCACGCTGTCGAAGGGCGTGTCGTCGCCGAACGTCTGCCACAGCCCCAGCGAGACGGCCGGCAGCTTCAGGCCGCTGCGGCCGGTGCGGCGGTAGGTCATGGCGTCGTAGCGGGTATCTGCAGCTTGGTGGCTCATGGCCTCACCCTAGCGCCCGAGCGGAGCGAACCGTGGCCGGTCGCGACGCGGGGTCGCGACCGGCCGTTCGTCCAGCCTCGGATCGTTCGTCCTGGAGCGTGCCTCGTGCAGCGTGGGCCTCAGCTCTCGCCCGCCTCCTCGAGCTCGCCCAGGCGCCGGACCACGTCGATCACGCTGTCGGGGTTGAGCGAGATCGAGTCGATCCCGCACCCGACCAGGAACTCCGCGAAGTCGGGGTGATCGGAGGGCGCCTGACCGCAGATGCCGACCGACGTGCCTTCCGCGTGGGCGTCCTCGATCAGCGAGGCGATCGAGCGCTTGACCGCCTCGTCGCGCTCGTCGAACAGGCCCGAGAGCAGCTCCGAGTCGCGGTCCACGCCCAGGACCAGCTGCGTCAGGTCGTTCGTCCCGATCGAGAAGCCGTCGAACCGCTGCGCGAACTCGCGCGCCAGCACCACGTTCGAGGGGATCTCGGCCATCACGTAGACCGCCAGGTCGTTCTCGCCGCGGCGCAGCCCGTTCTCGGCCATCACCTCGAGCACGCGGTCGGCCTCGTCGAGCGTGCGGCAGAACGGGATCATCACGACGACGTTGTCCAGGCCCATCACGTCGCGGACGTGCTTGATCGCGCGGCACTCCAGCGCGAAGCCGGCCGCGTAGCGCTCGCTGTAGTAGCGCGAGGCGCCACGGAACCCCAGCATCGGGTTGGCCTCGTCCGGCTCGAACGCTTTACCGCCGATCAGGTCGGCGTACTCGTTCGTCTTGAAGTCGCTCATGCGGACGATCACCGGCTCGGGCCACTGCGACGCGGCGATCTTGCCGATGCCCAGCGCGAGGTTGTCGACGAAGTACTGCGGCTTGTCGTCGTAGCCGCGGGTGAGCTCGGCGATACGCCTCTTCGCCTTCCGGTCCTCCAGGTCGTCGAACCCGACGAGCGCCATGGGGTGCACCTTGATGGCGTTGTTGATGATGAACTCCATGCGCGCCAGGCCGATCCCCTTGCACGGCAGGCGCCACCAGCGCATGGCGGCGGTCGGATCGGCGATGTTCATCATGACCCGCGTCGAGGGCTCCTTCAGCCCCGACAGGTCGATCTCCGTCTCCTCGTACTCGAGCTCGCCCTCGTACACGTAGCCGTGCTCGCCCTCGGCGCAGGAGACGGTGACCTGCTGGCCGTCCTTCAGCACCTGCGTCGCGTTGCCGGTGCCGGCCAGCGCGGGGATGCCCAGCTCGCGGCTGACGATCGCCGCGTGGCAGGTGCGTCCGCCGTGGTCGGTGACGATCGCCGCGGCGCGCTTCATGATCGGCACCCAGTCGGGGTCGGTCATGCCGGTGACGAGGATCGAGCCGTCCTCGAACCGCCCGATCTCGTCCGCCCCCTTGATCACCTGGACCGGGCCGGTCACGATCGCCTCGCCGATCGCGAGGCCTTCGACCAGCGGCTCGCCGCCGCTCTCGAGCAGCTTGTAGCGCTTCATCGCGGCGGCCTCGCGCTGCGACTGGACCGTCTCGGGGCGCGCCTGGACGATGAACAGCTCGCCGGTCTGGCCGTCCTTGGCCCACTCGAGGTCCATCGGCATGTCGTAGTGGTCCTCGATGCGTTTGGCCCAGCGGGCCAGCTGCACGATCTCGTCGTCGCCCAGGACGATCGACTGGCGCTCCTGGCGGGTCGTGTCCTGGGTCTTCGTCGCCGCGGTGCCGCCGCTGGTGTAGACCATCTTCTGCTCTTTCGAGCCGACGTGCTTGCCGACGATCGGCACGAAGTCGTCCCGGCCGAGAAGCGGCTTGAACACCGAGTACTCGTCGGGGTCGACGGTGCCTTGCACGACCGTCTCGCCCAGGCCCCAGGCGGCGTTGATCAGGATCATGTCCTTGAAGCCGGTCTCGGTATCGATCGTGAACATCACGCCCGAGGAGGCGAGGTCGCTGCGCACCATCTTCTGCACGCCGATCGAGAGGGCGACCTCCATGTGCTCGAAGCCTTGGTTCTCGCGGTAGCTGATCGCGCGATCGGTGAACAGCGAAGCGTAGCAGCGGCGGCAGGCGTCGAAGAGCTGCTTCTCGCCGTGGATGTTCAGGAACGTCTCCTGCTGCCCCGCGAAGCTGGCGGTCGGCAGGTCCTCGGCCGTCGCGCTGCTCCTGACGGCGACGTCGACGTGGTCCGTCTCGTGCCGCTCGGAGAGCTGCTGGTAGGCGGCCCGGATCGCCTCTCTGAGGTCGTCTGGAAACTCGGCGTGGAGGAACGCCTTGCGGATCTGGCCGCCGACCTCCTCGAGCGTCGCGTCACCCGACCGCAGCGCCTCGACCCGCTCGGTGAGCTCGCCACGCAGGTCGTTGGCGTCGACGAAGCGCCAGTAGGCCTCGGCGGTGGTCGCGAAGCCGCCCGGCACCCGGACGCCTTCCTCGGCGAGGGCTTGGATCATCTCGCCCAGCGAGGCGTTCTTGCCTCCGACCGAGGGAACGTCGCCCTTGTCCAGATCCTCGAACCAACGTACGAACTCCGTCGCCATATCGGACCTCCTGGTCCTGCGAGAGGCTGGACCGGCGTCAGGCGGGCAGCGTCGAAGGCGACACCGCGAGCGGCGCCGGTCCCTTCGGATCGAGTACAGCATACGGAGCGGTCGCGTGCGAGGGGCATCCGTACTCGGAACTCCGAACCGGCGCTCGGGATTCGGGACATCTCACCTTGCCGGTCGCGGGGAACGCCCCTACCCTCGCTCCATGCACAATTCGGCACAAGGAGCGCTGGAGCGCATCCTCGAGAGCGAGCGTCAGGCGCGACGACGCGTCGAGGAGGCCGAGGAACAGGCCCAGGCGACCCTCGACGAGGCGCGCCGGCAGGCCCGCGACAAGGTCGACGCCGCACGCGCGGAAGCCGAGGCGGAGGCCGAGCAGCTCCGTGCCGACGCCGTCGCCGAGTCCGAGCGGCAGGTCGAGGAGGCCGAGCGCGAGCTGCGAGCCGAGCTCGACGCGGCCGACGAAGCCGCCGACGCGCGCATCGACGCCGCGGTGGAGCGGGTCGTCGCCTGGGTCGTCAGGGATCCGGACGCCTGACGTGCTCGCCGCGGTCGGCTACGCCTCCGTCCAGGCCCAGGTACGGGCACGCCGCTCCAGACTGCTCTCCGACGACGACTGGCACCGGCTGTTCGACGCGCACGGACTGGACCGCGCCCGCGAGGTGCTGGCGGGCACGCGCTACCCGCAGCTCACGAGCGACGTGGGCCGCGCCGAGCGCACGCTCCGGCGCCGCGTCCACCGCGAGACCGTGTCGCTGGCCGAGCGCGTGCCGACGGGCGCGGCCGAGACGCTCCGCTGGTACGCCAGCCGCTACGACGTGCAGGACGTCAAGCTGCTGGTGCGGGCGCTGCACTACGGCCGGCCGCTCGACCAGGCCCGAGAGGGCATGACCGTGCACGCGCTGGACGGTCGCGAGCCGGCCGCCTGGACGCAGGCCCGATCGCTGCGCGCCCTGCTCGAGGCGCTCGAGGGCACGCCGTACGGCCGGGCGCTCGCGAACGCCTGGGAGCGCTACCAGGCCGAGAATCGACCGTTCTACCTGGAGGTCGCGCTGGACTTGGCGTTCGGCCGTGGCCTGGTGAAGCGGATCGAGGCGCTGAGCGGCGGCGACGCGCGCGACGCCGAGGAGCTGCTCGGTCGCTGGCTGGCGCGCACGAACCTGCTGGCCGCCGTCCGCTACCGCGCGCTGGCCGGGATCCGGCCCGAAGAGGTGGTGAACTTCTGCCTGCACCGCGACTTCGGCGGCGGCCTGGCGATGGTCCAGCGCGTCGCCGCCGGCGCGTCCGTGCGCGACGAGGCCGCCGCCCTGGGCGTCGAGCTGTCCAGCGAGGGCAGCGAGCGCGACGCGGTGCTGGAGCTCGAGCGCCGTACCGAGATGCTGCGCCGCGACGCCGCCCGTCGCCGTTTCGCCCGTATGCCGTTCGGCCTCGGCCTGGTGCTGGCCTACCTGATCCTGCTCGAGGCCGAGGTGAACGACCTGATCCGCCTGCTCGAGGCGAAGGCGCAGGAGCTGGACGACGACGATCTCAGGTCGCACATCCCCCGGGAGGTCACGTGACATGTTCGTACCCGAACGACTCGTCGAGCTGAGCCTGTTCGTCAGCGAGCGCGACCTCGAGCCGGTCACGGCGACGATCATGCGCGAGCGCGTGCTCCACGTCGGCACGCAGGAGACCGAGCGCTGGTCGCCCGCGCCGAAGTGGGCGGAACTGGCGGAGACGTACCGGGCGCTGGGCGCCCGGCTGGAGCGCGTCCGTGACGCGCTCGACGTGGACGACGCCGACCTGCCGACAACCGAGCTGCAGCCGCGCCCCGAAGGCGACCGGCCGGACGTCGAGAGCGACGTGCTGCGGCTCGAGACCCGCGTCGGCGGCTGGCAGGACGAGCGCGACACCGCCCTGGCCGAGCTGCGCGATCTCGAGGCGGCCGAGCGCCAGCTGGAGCTGCTCGAGGCGCTCGACGCCCCCGTCGAGAAGCTCCGCAGCCTCCGGCATCACCACCTCACGATCGGCTCGCTGCCCGCCGAGAACGTCGACCGCGTCGCGGCCGCGCTGTTCCAGGTCGCGTTCGTGCTGATCCCGTTGGACCGGAGCGGCGACCGGGCGCTGGTGGCCGTCGCGACGGCGCGCGAGGACGGACACGTGCTCGATCGCGCCCTGTCGAGCGCGTTCTTCGAGCCCGTCGGCCTGCCGCACCAGGTGCGCGGGCCGCCCGACGAAGCGCTGGACACGGTCCGCGGCGAGCTGCGCGAGGTCCGCGAGCGCGTCGGCGAGCTCGCGGCCAGCGGACGGGAGCTGGCCGCGGAGGTCGGCCCCGGCCTGCGAACGACGCTGGCACGGGTCCGGCTGAACCTCGAGCTGTGCGAGGCGATGCGCCACTTCCCGTACCGCGACGAGGTCTACGTGATCGGCGGCTGGATGCCGGCCCGCCGCGTCGACGAGCTCGAGAGCCGCCTTCGCGACGTCGCCGAGAACCAGCTCGTGGTCGAGGCGCTGCCACCCGCGTCCGGTCGACCGTCGGTCCCCAGCCTGGTGCGCAATCCACGCTGGCTGAAGCCGTTCGAGCCGCTCGTGACCACGTTCGGCGTGGCGGGCTACGACGAGCTGAACCCGACGCTGGTCGCCGCGATCGCGTTCCTGTTCATGTACGGCATGATGTTCGGCGATCTCGGACACGGACTGCTGCTGGCGCTGGTCGGACTGGCGCTACGCCGCGTGACGTCGTTCGGAACGGTGGTCGCGGCCGCGGGCGTCACCTCGATGGCGTTCGGCGCCCTCTACGGCGTCGCGTTCGGTGCCGAGGCGTTCCACGCCCTCTGGCTCCAGCCGCTCCACGACATCTTCCCGCTCCTGATCGCCGCCGTCGTGGCGGGGGTCGTGATCTTGAACGTCGGCTTCGCGCTGAACCTCGTCTCGGCCTGGCGCACGCGCGACACGGCGCGGTTCTGGCTGGACAAGAGCGGCGTGCTGGGCGTGGCGCTCTACTGGGCGCTGCTGGGCGGCGGGCTGGCGGTGTTCGCCGGGCTGGTCCCCAGCGGGGTGTGGCTGCTGGCGGTCGCGCCCCTGGCCGCCGCGATGTGGTTCCGAGAGCCGCTGGCCGAGCGCCTGAAGGGCGCGAAGCCGGACGTGGGCGGCCACGCGGTCACCGGCTTCTTCGAGCTGTTCGAGGCCGTGATCGCCTACCTGTCGAACACCCTGTCGTTCGTCCGCCTCGGGGCGTTCGCCGTCGCGCACGAAGGCCTGTCGCAGATGGTGCTGCAGTACTCGGGCGGGCCGACGGGCTGGCTGGTGTTCCTGCTGGGCACCACCCTGATCGTCGGGTTCGAAGGCCTGATCGTCGGGATCCAGGCGTTGCGCCTTTCCTACTACGAGTTCTTCGGCCGCTTCTTCCAGGGGAGGGGCACCCCCTTCCGACCGCTCTCGTTCGCAGGAGGTACCGATGCTTAGGCTCCCCGTTCGCCCCGCCCGCGCCAAACGCCTGGCGCTCGCCCTGACGTCGTGGCTCGTGTTCGCCGGGGGCCTCGCCGTGGCGCAGGAGGTGACGGAGGCCGCCTCGGGCGCTCCGTTGGCCGCCGCGATCTCGACCGGGCTGGCCGCCATCGGCGCCGGCATCGCGGTCGGCATCGCGGGCGCGGCCGCGATCGGTGCGATCGCCGAGAAGCCGGAGCTGCTGGGCCGCACCCTGATCTTCGTCGGCCTGGCGGAGGGGATCGTCATCTACGGGCTGATCATCTCGTTCATCATCCTGGGCGGCTGATGAGTCGCGGAAGGATCGTCGCCGTCGGTCCTCCCGACACGGTGCTGGGGCTCGGCCTGCTCGGGATCGAAGGGACCGAGGTCGCGACCGCCAGGGAGGCCGCCGCCGCTCTGGACCGGGCGCTGCGCACGCCCGGCGTGTGCATGGTGCTGCTGAGCGAGGCGTGGAGCGGCCCCCTGCACGATCGCCTCGAGCGTGCCGCGCTGGACGACACGGGACCGCTGGTGGTCGAGATTCCCGATCCCGACGGCGAGGACACGCACACGCCGCTCAGCGAACGGGTCGAAGACGTGCTGGGCGTACGGCTGGCGAGGTGACGCGGTGACCGGGCTTCGCGGCAATCTCGACGAGCTCGTCGCCCAGGTCCGGCGGCGCGCCGAACAGCGCGCGTTGGGCCTCGAGGCGTCCACCGAAGCGAACGCCGAGGAGATCCTCGAGGAGGCCGCCGAGCGCGCCGAGGCGATCCGGGCCACGATTCGGGCGGAGGGACGTCGCGCCGCCGAGGAGGCGTGCCGGCAGTGCCTGGCGGTCGCGGACCTGGAGCGACGGCGTCGTCGGCTCGAAGCCCGCGAGGCGCGGCTGAGCCGCGTCTGGGAGGCGGCCCGCGAGCGGCTCCTGGAGCTGGCCGACGGCGGGATCGATGCGGGCACGCTGGCGCGACTGGCGCGCCACGCCGCCAGCGAGCTGGGCGCAGGCGAAGTCGCCGTCCGGCTGGACGAAGCCAGCTTGGAGAACGTCGGCGACGACGACGTCGCCGGCTGGGCCGAGGAGGACGGTCCCGCGCTCAAGCGCGATCCCGAGCCGCTGCTCCGCCGTCACGGCGTGGTCGCGCACGCCGGACGGGCCAGCATCGACGCCACCTTCGAGGGGCGGCTCGAGCAAGCCCGCGAGCGGCTGCGCGCCGAGATCGACGCGCTGCTGACCGCCGCGCAGCCGACACGGGACGGAGACGACGGATCATGAGCGTGGTCGGGACGCTTGAACAGATCACCGGGCCGATCGCCCGCATGCGCCTCACCGGAACCGTCGGCGTCCTCGAGCACGTCTGGGTCGGGCACGACCGCCTGGCGGCCGAGGTGATCTCGATCGATCACGATCGCGCCACCGTCCAGATCTACGAGGAGACGACCGGATTGCGGCCGGGCGAGCCGGTCGAGGCCACCGGCCGACCGCTGTCGGTGCTGCTGGCGCCCGGGCTGATCGGTCAGACGTTCGACGGCATCCAGCGCCCCCTCGAGGTCGTCCGCGACGCCCAGGGCATCTACCTGAAACGAGGCGCCGCGGAGGGCCTGCCCGACCGGCGCTGGGCGTTCACCCCCGCCGTGGAGGTGGGCGACCGCGTGGAGGCCGGAGCGGTGCTGGGCACGGTGCCCGAGACGCCGCTGGTGACGCACCGCGTGCTGGTGCCTCCCGGACGCTCGGGCGAGATCGAGGAGATCGCGGGCGAGGGCGAGCTGGGCTACGAGGACACCGTCGCGCGGCTGCGCGACGACGAGGACGAGGTGCACGAGATCGGCCTCACGCAACGGTGGCCCGTCCGCCAGCCGCGGCCGTTCACGGAGCGCCTCGATCCGGACAGGCCGATGATCACCGGTCAGCGCGTGCTCGACACCTTCTTCCCCGTCGCGCGGGGCGGCAGCGCGGCGCTGCCGGGGCCGTTCGGGGCGGGCAAGACGGTGCTGCAGCACTCGCTCGCGAAGTGGTCGGACGCCCAGGTGATCGTGTACGTGGGCTGCGGAGAGCGCGGCAACGAGATGGCGCAGGTCCTCCAGGAGTTCCCCGAGCTGGTCGACCCGCGCAGCGGGCGACCGCTGATGGACCGCACGATCCTCGTCGCGAACACGTCGAACATGCCGGTGGCGGCGCGCGAGGCCAGCGTCTACACCGGCATCACGCTGGCCGAGTACTACCGCGACCAGGGCTACCACGTGGCGTTGATGGCGGACTCGACCTCGCGCTGGGCCGAGGCGCTGCGCGAGATCGCGGGACGTCTCGAGGAGATGCCCGCCGAGGAGGGCTACCCCGCCTACCTGCCCTCGCGCCTGGCCGCATTCTACGAGCGCGCCGGGAACGTCGAGACCCTCGCCGGCGAGCAGGGCTCGGTCACGGTGATCGGCGCCGTCAGCCCGCCCGGAGGCGACTTCACCGAGCCCGTCACGCAACACACGCAGCGGTTCACCCGCGCGTTCTGGGCGTTGGACCGCGACCTGGCCAGCGCGCGGCACTACCCGGCGGTCAGCTGGAAGGGCAGCTACAGCTTCTACGAGGAGGCGGTCGCCGACTGGTGGCGCGACAGCACCGAGCACGACTGGCAGGATCTGCGGCGCCGCGCGGGCGACGTGCTCGAGGAGGACGCACGGCTGGAGCAGATGGTGCGGCTCGTGGGCGTCGACGCCCTTCCCGATCGCCAGCGCTGGGTGATCGAGGTCGCCGGGCTGCTCAAAGAAGGCGTGCTTCGCCAGAACGCCCTGCACGAGATCGACGCGTTCTGCGAGCCACTCAAGCAGGTGCGCCTGCTGGCGCTCTTCGTCGAGCTTCACGACGCCGGCCTCGAGGCGATCGGGGCGGGCGTTCCGCTGCTGCGTCTTCGTGAGAGCCTGGATCGCGCCACCCTCACCCGCCTGAAGGAGACGGTCCCGAACGACGAGACCGAACGGATCGACGAGGTCTGGAGCGACACCCTCCGGACGCTGGCCAAGCTCCGCAAAGAGGTCGAGCAGGACGAGGGGGCCCCCGCATGATCGACGTCGCACGGGCCGATCGCATCAACGGGCCGCTGCTGGTGATCGAAGGCTTCTCCGGAGCCGGCTACGGCGAGCTGGTCGAGGTGACGTCGCCCACCGGAACGCACCTGGGCGAGGTGCTCTCCGCCGGCGTCGACGCCGCGATCGTCGAGCTGTGGGGCGACACGACCGGACTGCGCGCGGAGGACCTGACCGTCCGCTTCCGGGGCGAGACGCTTCGGCTGGGCGTCTCGCGCGAGATGCTCGGGCGCGTGTTCGACGGCCTGGGCCAGCCCCGCGACGGGCTTCCCGCGCCGGTGGCCGAGGCGACGCTGGACGTCCACGGCGCGCCGCTCAACCCCGCCGCGCGCGACTACCCGCAGGACGTGATCGTGACGGGGATCTCGGCGGTGGACGGACTGAACACCCTGG
This sequence comes from uncultured bacterium, assembly GCA_964530905.1. Taxonomy (GTDB): domain Bacteria; phylum Deinococcota; class Deinococci; order Deinococcales; family Trueperaceae; genus SLSQ01. The sequence continues at coordinate 9,537 of CAZHCI010000031.1, read as the reverse complement.
TTCGCGGCCAGAAGCTGCCGATCTTCTCCGGCGCCGGCCTGCCGCACGACCAGCTCGCCTCCCAGATCGCGCTCCAAGCGCGGCTGTCGGACGAGAGCGAGGCGTTCGCCGTCGTGTTCGTCGCCCTGGGCGTGTCGCACGACACCGCCGCGTACTTCCGCGAGCGCTTCTCGAAATCGGGCCTGCTGGGCCGCACCGCGCTGTTCCTGAACCTGGCGGACGACCCGCCGATGGAGCGCATCGTGACGCCGCGCGCGGCGCTCACGCTGGCCGAGTTCCTGGCGTTCGAGAAGGGCATGCACGTGCTGGCCCTGATGACGGACATGACGAACTACGCCGAGGCGCTGCGCGAGCTGTCCGCCCGCAAGAACGAGGTGCCCGGCCGCAAGGGCTACCCCGGCTACCTGTACACCGACCTGGCGAGCCTGTACGAGCGCTGCGGCCGCGCCCGCGGCCGTAGCGGCTCGCTGACGCAGATCCCCGTGCTGGGCATGCCGGGCGACGACATCACCCACCCGATTCCCGACCTGACCGGCTACATCACCGAGGGGCAGATCGTGCTGTCGCGCGCGCTGAACCGGTCGGGCGTCTACCCGCCGGTGGACGTGCC
>CAZHCI010000031.1:3732-8827 GCA_964530905.1 uncultured bacterium | reverse complement strand
GACGGGCACGCCCTGCTCGAACGCAAGCGCGAGGTGCTGCTGCGCGAGGTGTGGGACCTGATGCGCGCCGTGCGTCAGCACGAGGGCCGCATCCGCGACCTGTTCGACGCCGCCCACGCCGCGCTCCGGACCGCTCGGCTCGACGCCGGCAGCGACGCGGTCCGCTCGGCGCTGCTGGCACCGTCGGCCCGGACGACGTGCAGCGTCGACGTTCGCAACCTGATGGGCGTGTCGCTTCCCAAGGTGGCGCTGCAGGTACGGCCCGAGCGCCTCACCACCAGCGCCGGCGGCACGCCCGCCGCCCTCGACGCGGCGCGCCTGCGTTGGCTGGAGGTCGCCGAGGCGCTGGACGACTGGGCCGAGACCTACGGCTCGGTATGGCGGGTCGCGGCGGAGCTGGCGCGGACGCAGCGCCGGGTCAGCGCGCTGGAGCAGGTGCTGATCCCCGAGCAGGAGGAGACCATCCGGGCGATCGAGGGGACCCTCGAGGAGGCCGAGCGCGAGGAGTTCGTGCGCACGAAGCGGGTCAAGGCCCGCCTGGAGCAGGAGCGATCGGAGGACGGGAATGCCTGAACGAATCTTCCGTCACGTGCTGGTGCCCGCCGACGGCTCGGACGCCTCGGTCGCGGCGGCCCGGCTGGCGTTCCGCACGGCTCGGGCGTTCGGCGCGCGGGTCGACCTGCTGTACGTGATCGACCTGCTGCTGTGCGAGGAGCTGCGCCGGTTCGATCAGCGCGAGCTCGACGAGATCCGTGCCGAGCTGCTCGAACAGGGCGAGCGCATCTTGAACGTGCTGCGCGAGGAGGGCCAGCGCATGGGGCTCGACGTCGAGTCGAAGGTCGTGCGCGGCGATCCGTTCGAGGAGATCGTCGACCAGGCGCGCGAGCGTGGCGCGGACCTGATCGTGATGGGTCACGTCGGCCGGCGCCCCCGCAAGAAGGTGATGCTGGGCTCCGTCGCGGAGCGGGTGCTGGAGTTCGCGCCGTGCCCGGTGATGGTCGTCAAGGGCGACGAGGAGAACGGTCGGGGACGCCGCTGAGCGTCGTCGCGACCAGCTCGGACGGCGCTCGCCGCGCCCCCTCGAGGTACGCCCGCTCGAACGCCGCCTCGCCCAGCCGCGTACGCAGCCGGGCCAGCTCGCGCTCGCGTCGAGCCCGATCGTCGGCCTCCGGCGCGCGGCCGACCTGCTCGGACGGGGCCCGCTCGGACAGGGCCCGCTCCGCGCCCCATAGGCGCGCGGCGGCCTCGCTCCGGCCCAAGGCCGCCGCGATCCGGGCCAGAGCACGGAGCACCGGGGGCAGGTGCACCTCGTGCCGGAGATCGAGGTACGCCTGAAGGGCGGCCAACTGCCGAGCGAGCGCGGTCTCGGGCTCGCCGCGCGCTTCGGCCACGAGGCCCAGCGCGTGCTCCGCCTCGGCCACGCCGGGGGCATGACCCATGGCCCGGTACATCCCGTGCGCCTCGCGGTAGCGTCGCTCGGCCTCGTCGTAGGCGCCTCGGCCGTAGTCGATCCCGGCCAGCTCGTTCAGGCACTCGGCGATCCCCCAGCGATCCCCGATCTCGGCGTCGTGGGACAGCGCCGCCTCGAAGCGACGACGAGCCTCGTCCAGATCGCCCTGGTCGCGCGCCAGGGCGCCCAGGTTGAACTGGCCCGTCGCCATGCTGGCGAGCGCGCCACGGCCTCGGCCCAACGCCAGCGAGCGCTCGAACGCGGCCTTGGCCGTATCGAACCGTCGCTGCAGCGCCGCGGTCCGACCGGCGCCGGTGAGCGCCGCGATCTCGCCGATGGCGTCGTTCCGGACCCGGGCCGAGCGCTCGGCCGCGGCGAAGCAGCGCGCCGCCTCGTCCAGAGCCAGCTCCGCGTGCGCCACGTCGCCGAGCACCTGCCACGCGGTCCCATCGGCTCCAGGCTCGCCGCAGCGCTCCGCGTCGGCGAACGCCGCTGCGAGGTGGGCGCGCGCGCCTCGGTAGTCGCCCGTGCGGTAGGCCATCGACGCCGCCGCCACCCGCGCGGAGAGGCGTGCCGCAGGCGAGGCGGACGCTGCGCCCTCGAGCGCCCGCTCGGCCTCTTGCCGCCCCTCGGCGAAACGGGTCGCGTAGCGCCACGCCTCCAGGCGGTCTCCCGCCAGCCGGAGCGCCTGATCGGGATCGTGCCGGAGCGACCACGACGCCGCCTCGATCAGGTTCGCGCGCTCCCGCTCGAACGTCGCCATCGCCTCCCCCTGGTTCGGCCCGTAGTACTCGCCCCGGGACCGGGCGGCCAGGGCCGCGTAGTGGCCGGCGTGGCGCCGACGAAGGTCGTGCGCCGCCTCCGGGGCCTGGTCCAGCTTCTCGCGCGCGAAGACGGCGATCATCGGGTGCAGGTCGTGGCGCGCCCCCTCCGTGTCCTGCCGACCGTCGCCCGCCACCAGCGAACGGTCCCGTAGCCGTCCGAGCAGCTCGGGCGTCACGCCGCACACCGCCTGGACGTCGCCCGGCGCGAAGCCACCGCGGAACACGGAGAGGGACGCCAGGGCTCGTCGCTCGTCGGCACGAAGCCGGTGCCAGGAGTCATCGAAGCTGGCCCTCAGGGTGCGGTGCCGCTCCGGGATCGACCGGGACGGCGACGCCAGTCCGGCGAGGGTGGCCTCGAGCTCCCGCGCGATCCGCGCGGGGGACCTGTCGCGGATCCACACCGCCGCCAGCTCGATCGGCAGCGGCGCGCCGTGCAGCCTGCGGCACAGGTCCGCGATCGCGATCAGATCGTCGTCGCTGGGATCGAAGTCCAGGCGTGAGCGGCGCGCGCGCTCGATGAACAGCCGGACCGACTCGGTGGCGGCCGCCTCCCGGAGCGTCGCGGTCTGGCTCGGCGTCGTCAGGCCGCTCAGCGGAAAGACCGACTCCTCTTCGAGCTCGAGCCTCGTCCGAGACGTCGCGAGCACGAACAGGTCGTGGCAGGCGCGGACCAGGTCGGCGATCACCGCGGCGCCGGACACCAGGTGATCGACGTTGTCGAGCAGCAACAGGGTCGGGCGACGCCCCAGCGTTCGGACGATCGCCTGCGTGGCGGACTCGCCGGGGCCGACGTCCGCGCCGACGGCGCTCGCCACGGCGTTCGGGATCTCGTCCGGTCGCTCGACGGTCTCGAGCGGAACGAAGAACACGCCGCCGGCGAACGTGGGCGTCGCCAGCTGGTCGCGCGCCAGTCCCAGGCCGAGGCGGGTCTTCCCCATCCCGCCCGGCCCCAGGATCGTCACGATCGGCCGGCCGGGGTCGCCCAGCAGGCGTCCGAGCTCGACCCGCTCGCGCGCCCGGCCTACGAAGGTCGTGGTCTCGCGCGGCAGGTTGGTCTTCGGCATGGCGGCCATCAGCTGCGCCCGCGCCTCGGCCGGCGTGGTGGCGACGGGCAGCCCCAGCTCGTCGGCCTCGCGCCGAAGCCGGACGGCGACGTCGGAGCCGCCGGCCAGCGCCAGGGCGTGCCACTGCGCCAGCAGCTCCGGCTCCGGCGCGCGGGCGCCGCTCACCTGCATGGCCATCTCCGCGTGCCTCGCGGCCCGCTCGTAGCGTCGCTGCAGGGCCGCCGTCGACCCGGCACGCAGCAGCCGGTCCCGCAGCAGGTCGGCAAGCTCCTCGGCGACCTCCACCGTCCACGCCTCGAGCTCCGGACTCACGTTCGGAACGACGACGCCTGCCAGGAACGTTCCGCCGTACAGGTCGCGCGCACGCTCGACGTCGTCGCGGGAGAGCGCGTGCCGGACCTTCGCGACGTCGGTCGGGATGCGCGCCTCGACCACCTCGGCGTCGGCGTGGACGACGGCCGGGAGGTCGCGCTCGATCCGGTGAAGCGCCACCGAAAGCCGGTTGCGGGGGTCCGACGCGTCGGGCCAGAACAGTCGAGCAAGCCGCGGCCGCGGCTGCGGCCCCTCGAGCGCCAGGTAGGCGAGGAGCAGCATCGGCTTGCGACGGGCGAACGCCGCTCCCTCCACGCGCAGGCCCCCCAAGCAGCGAAGAATCACCGTGCCAGACTACCAAGACCGGTTCGAGCCGTCCGCCGGCGACGAGCGCCAGCCGTGGACGATCCGTTTCGACGACGCTCGGTCCGCCCGTTCACGAGCGTGATCGTCGGGGATGGCCACGCCCTCCTTGCGCTGGGCGGCCTCCGCACGAGTTCGCACGCGTAGGGGCCGCCAATCCCGGTACGCTGACAGCCACCGCCCGAAAGGAGCCGCATCGTGGGGATCTTCAAGAGCCGCCCGAAACGCGCCGTCGTCCCTCCGAAGGAAGGCTGGGACCCAGGCACCTGGGCGACCCGCGTTCCCCTCACGCACCTGGACAACTTCGGCGAGGTGTTCCGCGCCGGCTGGGAGAATCGCGACCGCCCCGGCTACGCCTGGCGGATCTTGAACGATGGCGTGTGCGACGGCTGCGCGCTTGGGTGCAGCGGGATGGAGGACTGGACGGTGGACGGCGTGCACCTGTGCAACGTGCGCCTCCGCCTGCTGCGGCTCAACACCGTGCCGGCCGCGGACCCCGCCCGGTTCGGGGACGTCGCGCCGCTGCGGGAGATGCGGTCGCGCGACCTGCGCGCGCTGGGGCGGCTCCCCCGCCCCATGATCCGGCGTCGCGGCGACGCGGGGTTCCGACCGATCGCGTGGGACGACGCCCTGGCGGTGATCGCAGAGCGCATGGCCGCCACCGATCCGGACCGGACGTTCCTCTACCTCACCAGCCGCGGCATCCCGAACGAGACGTACTACGTCGCGCAGAAGGCGATGCGGGCGATCGGCACGAACAACGTCGACAACGCCGCCAGGGTGTGCCACTCGCCCAGCACCGTCGCGCTCAAAGCCGCGCTGGGGGTGGGCGCGACCACCTGCTCGTACACCGACCTGATCGGGACCGACCTCGTGACCTTCTTCGGCTCCAACGTCGCGAAGAACCAGCCGGTCGTGATGAAGTACCTCTACCACGCCAAGAAGGCGGGCACGAAGGTCGTCACCGTCAACCCGTACCGGGAGCCCGGCATGGACGCGTACTGGGTGCCGTCGGACCTCGAGAGCGCCCTGTTCGGCACGAAGATCACCGACCGCTTCGTCCAGGTCGGGCCGGGCGGCGA
>CAZHCI010000031.1:0-3632 GCA_964530905.1 uncultured bacterium | reverse complement strand
CGCGGGTTCGTGGGGCGCGACGGCTGCGGCCTGATGCCGATCCGCGGCCACTCGGGCGTGCAGGGCGGGGCCGAGATGGGCGCCTACGCCACCGCGCTGCCGGGCGGCGTGCCGCTGACGCCGGACAGCGCCGCGAGGCTGTCCGAGACGTACGGCTTCACCGTCCCGGACGCGCCCGGCCTGACCACCCCCGCCATGCTGGACGCCGCGAAGCGGGGCGAGATCGACGTGCTGCTGGCCGTCGGCGGGACCTTCCGCGAGGTGATGCCCGACCCCGCAGGCGTCGACGCAGGCTTCGCGCGGGTCCCGTTGCGCGTGCACATCGACATCGTCCCCAGCAGCCAGATGTGGGTCGATCCCGCCGACACCGTGCTGCTGCTGCCCGCCACCACGCGCTACGAGATCCCGGGCGGCGTGACCGAGACGACCACCGAGCGGCGCATCGTGTTCAGCCCCGAGATCCCCGGGCCGCGCGTCGAGGCGGCCCGCCCCGAGTGGGAGATCCTGAGCGAGCTGGCCGCTCGGGTCCGTCCCGAGATCGCGGGGGCCGTGCGCTTTCCAGGCACCGCGGCGATCCGGGACGAGATCGCGCGCGTCGTGCCGATGTACGCCGGGATCGACACGCTCAGCGCCAAGGGCGACCAGGTCCAGTACGGCGGCCCGCACCTGTGCGCCGGCGGGGTCTTTCCGACGGCCGACGGCCGCGCCCGGTTCCACCCGGTCGCCGTCCAGCCCGTCCACCGCGATCCGGACCGGCTGGCCGTCGTCACGCGCCGGGGAAAGCAGTTCAACAGCATCGTGCACGCCGACACCGACTCGCTGAACCGGCTGGGGCGCGACGCGGTGATGATGGCCGGCTCCGACGCCCGCCGGCTGGGGCTGCGCGACGGCGATCCGGTCGTCGTCGAGTCGGATCACGGCGTGCTGCGCGGACGGCTGGCGCTGGTCGACGCCTCGCCCGGCGCGGTGCAGGTGCACTGGCCCGAGGCGAACGTGCTGTTGAGCGCCGACGCCCGCTCCCCGGCGGCCGACATCCCGGCGTACAAGGAGGCGTCGGCACGGGTGCGGAAAGCGGACGAGGCCGACGCCGCGAGGCCGCGCGACGCGTCGGCACCCCGCCCATGACCCCGCCCAGGAGCGGCGTCGGGGGCCGCGCCAAGCCCAAGACGCGCGTGCGGGTCGTCCGCGTGCAGGACGGCCGCGTCAGCTCGGCCCGCGACGTCGTCGCGGGCGAAGAGCCGATGGAGATCCGCGTCGTCGCCGGCGAGCGACGGGCGTCGGTCGCCGTGACGATGCGAACGCCGGGTCACGATTTCGAGCTGGCCGCAGGCTTCCTGTTCGCCGAGGGCGTCGTGAGCAGCCGCGACGAGATCGCGCAGGTCCGCTACTGCACCGACGCTCCCGAGCGGCAGCGCTACAACGTCGTGAACGTGCACCTGCGCGCCGCGGCGCTGCCCGACATCGACCGTCTGGAGCGTCATTTCGTGATCAGCTCGGCCTGCGGCGTATGCGGAAAGGCGCACCTCGACGCGCTGGAGGCGCGCTGCGACCGCCCGCTCCCGCCGGGTCCGCGGCTGTCGATCGAGACGGTGGCGTCGCTGCCCGGAACGCTCCGCGCCGCGCAGACGCTGTTCGACGCGACGGGCGGCCTGCACGCCGCGGGCCTGTTCACGGCGGACGGCGAGCCGGTCGCGATCCGCGAGGACGTCGGGCGCCACAACGCGCTGGACAAGGCGATCGGCTGGGCCGTGCTGGAGGGCGTTCCGCGCGAGGAGCTGGTGGTGTGCGTCAGCGGACGCGCGTCGTACGAGCTGCTGCAGAAGACGGCGGCCGCCGGGATGACGGTGTTCGTCGCCGTCTCGGCGCCGTCCAGCTTGGCGATCGACGTCGCCAGGCGCTTCGGCGTCACCCTGGCCGGCTTCGTCCGGCCCGGGCGGTGCAACGTGTACGCGGGCGAGGAGCGGCTCGTGGGGCTGGAGGGCTACGCTCGTTCGGACGCGTCCAGAACCGACGCCGGCGTCGGCCACGGCGCCGCGAACGGCAGCACCTCCGCGCGCGATCCGGACTCCAGCGTGGGTCCGGGCGGCACCACGACCAGGGCGTCGGCCCTCGCCAGCGCCTCGATCCGCGACGATCCCTGACGCGGGAGCATCGCCACGCGGCGCCGGCCGTCCACGTCGGTCCACGTCCTCGCCAGCCACAGCGCGGCTTTCGACGGGACGCCGCGGACGGGACCGTCGCAGATCGCCACCTCGCGGCGGGCGAACGGCGACGGGCCGGCTCGTCCCAGCGCGGCGTGCGCCCACGCGCCCAGCAGCACCGACCCGACCACCGCGACCGCGACGGGCGTCCCCGGCAGGCCCAGCCACGGCGTGCCGGCGTACTCGCCCAGCAGGGCGGGCCCGCCCGGTCGGACGCGGATGGAGTCGAACCGCTCGGCCGCAGCGTTCCCCATCCCCTTGCGCACCAGGTCGTAGCGCCCGACCGACGCGCCGCCCGTCGTGACGATCAGCGCGGCGCTCGAGGCCCGGTCCAGCACGTCCCGCAACGCCTCCGCGTCGTCCTCCACCCGGCCCAGGCCGATCGGCTCCGCGCCCAGCGTGCGAAGCAGCGCGTCGATCAGCGGTCCGTTCGAGTCGAACACGTCGCCGGGACGAAGCTCGCCGCTGGCGGAGGCCACCTCGCCGCCGGTCACGAGCACGCCGACCTCGGGCTCGCGGACGACGGCGACCCGGTCGTGCCCCAGCGCGGCGGCCAGGCCGATCCGCGGGGCGTCCAGCACGCCTCCGGCCGGCAGGGCGGTCACGCCCCGCTGCAGGTCCTCGCCCCGCCGGCGGACGTGCCTCGGCGTGGCCGGCTCGTGCAGCACGACCTCGCCGCCGTCGCGCTCGGTCGCCTCGAGCACCACGATCGCGTCCGCGCCCGACGGAATCGCGGCGCCGGTCGCGATCGCGACCGCCTCCCCCGGACCGACCTCGCCGGCGTAGGGGGAGCCGGCGTACGACCCGCCCACCACGCGCAATCGTGCGAGCGTGCGACCGTCCTCCGCCTGGGCGTCCGTCAGCCGGCAGGCGTAGCCGTCCATCGCCGCGACGTCCACGCCCGGATGGTCGGCGCGGGCGACGAGGTCCTCGGCCAGCGTCCGACCCAGCGCCTGGGCGAGGGGAAGCCGGACGGTCGCCGGCAGCGGCGCGACGCGCGCCATCGCCGCGACGGCGGCCTCGAGCTCGACGCCGCTCACGACGATTCCGGCTCGCCGTCCTGACGCGCGCCGTGCTGGCGCGCGTCGTCTCCAAGCGCCGACGGTGCGGTCCTCGCGGTCGTCCACGGTGCCGGCGCTCCCCAGGCGTCCAGGAACACGAAGGCGTCCTGCCGCTCCCGTCGCCGGTCGCGCTGGTCCTTCGCGCGCGTCGTGTCGTCCAACGTCGCCGGATCGCCGGGATGCCCCAGCGCCACCATCACCGCGACCTGATGGTCGCCTTCGATGCCGACCGTCCGGCCCGCGGCGTCGGCGTCGAAGCCGGCCATGGGGTGACCGATCAGCCCCTCCGCGGCGGCTTGGAGCAGCAGGTTCTCGAGGCCCAGACCGAGGTCCAGCAACGCGCGGCGGTTGGTCCGGACCGGCTTGCCGG
>CAZHCI010000030.1:16395-21508 GCA_964530905.1 uncultured bacterium | reverse complement strand
TCCTTCGTCATCATCGTACGCGCCGTGACGTTCTCCCGCACCAGCCGCAGCAGCGTCTCGCCGCTTCGGGCGGCGCTCTCGCGCTTCTCGTCGTCCTCCGCCGCCATCGTCGACGAGTACGGCAGGCTCAGGCCCATCGCCTCGAACGCGCTGGACATGGTGTTGGCGGTGTACATGCCGCCGCAGCTGCCGTTGCCGGGGCAGGCGTGCTTCTCGACCTCGGTCAGGGTCTCGAGCGGGATGCGTCCGGCGGCGTGCTCCCCGACCGCCTCGAACACGCTGACGATCGTCAGGTCCTCGCCGTCCAACCGCCCCGGCTTGATCGTCCCGCCGTACACGAAGATCGAGGGAAGGTCCAGCCGCGCCATCGCGATCATGGCGCCCGGCATGTTCTTGTCGCAGCCGCCGACGGCGAGGATGCCGTCGAGCGACTGGCCGCGGCAGACCGTCTCGATCGAGTCGGCGATCACCTCGCGCGACACCAGGCTGGCCTTCATCCCTTCCGTGCCCATGCTGATGCCGTCGCTGATGGTGATCGTGCCGAACATCTGCGGCATGCCGTCCGCGTCGCGGATCGCCGCGTCGGCGGCGTCGGCGAGGTCGCCCAGCCCGGCGTTGCACGGGGTGATCGTGCTGTGGCCGTTCGCGACGCCGACGATCGGTTTTCCGAAGTCCTCGTCGCCGAAGCCGACGGCGCGCAGCATGGCGCGGTTGGGGGCGCGGTGATCGCCCTGGGTGACGACGCGGCTGTTGCGGTTGGCGGGGGTGTCGGCGGGGGTGTCGCTCATGGCGTTTGAGACTCCTCGTGCGTGGGGGACGAAGGGGCGGAGGTCGTGCCGGTCGACGCGAGCGCCGCCAGGCGGCGTCCTGCTTCGGCCAGCTCGCCGTGCGGCTTGCAGAACGCCAGCCGGATCCAGCCGCGCGCCAGGTGGCGGTGCGGCGGTGTGTAGAACGCGCTGGGCGGGATGGCGCCGACCGAGACGCGGGCGGGCAGGTCGCGGCAGGCCGCCACGTCGTCCTGGTAGCCCAGCGCGCTGGCGTCGGCCATCACGAAGTAGCCGCCCTCGGGCCGGACCGCCTTCAGCGGCGTCGGCGCCAACGCGGCCACGAGCGTGTCGGCACGCGTCCGGTACTCGTCGCGCAACTCCATCCAGTAGGCGTCGTCGTTCTCGCGCGCGGCCCGGAGCGACGCGGCGGCGGCGGCCTGCAGCGGCGTGGCGACGGCGAACGGGATCCACTGGTGCGCCTTGCGCAGCGGCTCGATCAACGCTTCGGGACCGACGGCCCAGCCGATCTTCCAGCCGGTGGCGGAGAAGCTCTTGCCGAAGCTCGAGATGCTCAGCGTCCGCTCCCACGCCCCCGGCCTCGTGGCCAGCCGGACGGCACCGTCGAACGCGAGATGCTCGTACACCTCGTCGCTGATCAGGATCGCGCCTGCGCGCTGGGCCTGGCGCACGATCGCGTCGAGCTCGGCCTCGCGGAACACGGTGCCGGTCGGGTTGTGCGGCGTGTTCACGACGATCGCGACCGTACGGGGTCCGACCGCGTCGCGAAGGCGCTCCGGATCGAACGTCCAGCGCCCGTCGCCGGCGGGCTCCAGCGGCACGGCCCGAACGACGCCGCCCGCCATCGTCACGTCGGCCGGGTACGCGTCGTAGAACGGCTCGAACACCACGACCTCGTCGCCGGGGTTCACGAACGCCTGCATCGCGGCGAACAGCGCCTCCGTGGCGCCGTCGGTGACCTGGACGTTCGCCGTGGCGTCCAGCTCGCGGCCCAGCCACCGTCCGTGATCGAACGCGATCTCGCGGGTCAGCTCGGGCAGCCCGGGGAGGGGAGCGTACTGCTGCGGACCGTCCGCCGCGGCGCGCAGCGCGTCCCGTACGAACGCCGGAGGGCCGTCGCTCGGAAAGCCCTGACCGAGGTCCAACGCGCCGTGCTCGGCCGACAGGCGGGCGTAGGTGGCGAACACCGTCTCGCCGAAGCCGGCGACGCGGTCTGCTGGCCGGATCATGGGAGCGCGTCGATGACGGCGCTGGTGAACGCGTCCGTCCCGCGGGTCCCTCCCAGGTCGACGGTGGGATCGTCGGCCAGCGCGGCACGGACCGCGGTCTCGATCTCGCCTCCGGCCTCGGGCGCGTCCAGCCCGTGCCGCAGCATCATCGCGGCGCTGAGGATCGTGCCCACGGGGTTGGCGACGCCTTTGCCGGCGATGTCCGGCGCGCTGCCGTGGACCGGCTCGAACAGGCCGACGCGGCCGCCCAGGCTGGCCGAAGGCAGCACGCCGAGCGAGCCCGGGATCACCGCCGCGAGGTCGGAGAGGATGTCGCCGAACAGGTTGCCGGTGACGATCACGTCGAACTGCCCCGGATCGCTGGCGATCTGCATCGCCGCGTTGTCGACGTACAGATGCTCCAGGGTCACGTCCGGGTACTCCGCCTGGCGGACGCCGACGACCACGTCGCGCCAGAACTGCGACACGTCGAGGACGTTGGCCTTGTCGACGCTGACGACCGCGCCACCGCGGCCTCGCGCGGCGTCGAACGCCACGCGGGCGATCCGCTCGACCTCGGGACGGGTGTAGATCATGGTGGACAGGCCGACGTCGTGACCGACCTCGCTGGGACGCCCGAAGTAGATGCCGCCGGTCAATTCCCGCACGATCAGCAGGTCGGTGCCACGGGCCACCTCGGCGCGCAGCGGGCTCAGCCGCTCGAGCCCCTCGAACACCGTGACGGGCCGAAGGTTCGCGTACACGCCGAGGTGCTTGCGGAGCGCCAGGAGCCCGGACTCGACGCGCAGCTCGCGCGGGAGGCGGTTCCAGGCGTGGTCCTGCGGGCCTCCGACCGACCCCATCAGCACCGCGTCGGCGTCGGCGACCGCCTCGCGGGTCGCCGGCGGCAGCGGCTCGCCGTGCGCATCGATCGCGGCGCCGCCGAACGGCAGCGAGCGCGTCTCGAGCGTCAGGCCGTGACGGGGCGCCACCGCGTCCAGGACGCGCAGGGCGGCGTCCACGACCTCGGGGCCGATGAAGTCCCCGGGCAGGACGGCGATCCGCTTGACGGACGTCGTGGCGTCCGCCCGGGCCGCGGTCCGTGCGTCGCTGCGGGGGTCGCTCATGCCGGGCCGGCGTCCGTGCGGTAGCCCAGCCGCCCCGCCAGCGCGACCGCGTCGTCGGCCGCTTCGAGCAGGTCGCTGAGCGGATCCCAGCGGCCTTCGAGCAGCGCGCCGTGCGCGCCGCTCGGGAGGTGGGCGGGGAAGACCCGGCCTGCCGCCCGGACCTCGCGCGCGGCGACGTCGACCTCGACGACGGTGTCCGGCGCGCGCTGCAACAGCTTCGTGAGCACGCCGAGGTCTTCGGGATCGAGCGTGACGCACGGCATGCCCAGCGTGGTGGCGTTGCCGAAGAAGATCTCGGCGAAGCTGCCGGCGATCAGCGCCCGGAAGCCGGCCTTGTGGATCGACTGGGGCGCGTGCTCACGGCTGCTGCCGCTCCCGAAGTTGTGTCCGCTCACCAGGATCGCGGCGTCGCTCGCGCCGGGCGCGTTCAGCGGGTGCGTCTTGGGCGTGCCGTCCTCGGCGTAGCGCTCGTCGTAGAACAGCTGCGGTCCGAGCGCGTCGAACGTGACGCACTTCAGGAAGCGGGCCGGCACGATCCGGTCGGTGTCGATGTCGTCGCCGGGCACCACCACCGCGGTGCCGCGGACGGCACGGATCTTTTCGAGGGCGCTCACGCCGTCACCTCCCGGCTCGTTCCGAACACGTCGCGGGCGTCGGCGACGTGGCCGGTCACCGCCGCCGCCATCACCATCACGGGACTCATCAGCACGGTGCGGCCGGTGATGCTTCCTTGCCGGCCCTTGAAGTTGCGGTTCGAGCTGCTGGCGCACAGCTGGTCGCCGACGAGCTTGTCGGGGTTCATCGCCAGACACATCGAGCAGCCCGCCCCGCGCCACTCGAACCCGGCGTCGCGGAACACCTTGTCGATGCCCAGCCGCTCGCACTCGGCCTTGACGAGCTGCGAGCCGGGCACGGCGATCGCCTCGACGCCGGGGGCGACGGTGTGGCCCTCCAGCACGCGCGCGGCCTCGACGAAGTCGCTCAGCCGGGCGTTCGTGCAGCTGCCGAAGAAGGCGACGTCGACCTTCGTTCCCGCGATCGGCGCTCCTGGCTGGAGCTTCATGTGGTCGAGCGCCTCCTGGATCGACGCGCGCTCGGCCTCGTCGGCCGCCCGCGCGGGATCGGGCACGTTCTGGTCGACGAAGATCGCTTGGCCGGGATTGATGCCCCAGGTGACGGTCGGCGCGATGTCGGCGGCGTCGATCACGACCACGTCGTCGTACGCGCAGCCGGGATCGCTGGCCAGCTCGCGCCAGCGCTCGACGGCGGCGCCCCAGTCGGCGCCGTGCGGGACGTACGGCCTACCCTCGAGGTAGGCGAACGTCGTCTCGTCGGGGTTGACGTAGCCGCAGCGGGCGCCCCCCTCGATCGACATGTTGCAGACCGTCATGCGCTCTTCCATCGACATGCGGTCGAACACCTCGCCGCCGTACTCGTACGCGTAGCCGATCCCGCCGTTCACGCCCAGCGTCCGGATGATGTGCAGGATCACGTCCTTGGCGTACACGCCGGGCGGGAGCTCGCCGTTCACCTCGATGCGGCGGACCTTCAAGCGGCCCATGATCAGCGTCTGCGTCGCGAGGACGTCGCGAACCTGGCTGGTGCCGATCCCGAAGGCGATCGCGCCGAACGCCCCGTGCGTGCTGGTGTGGCTGTCCCCGCAGGCGATGGTGGAGCCGGGCTGGGTGATGCCCTGCTCCGGGCCGACCATGTGCACGATGCCCTGGCGGCCGGTGTCGAGGTCGAACAGCGTGATCCCGTGCTCTGCGCAGTTGCTCCTGAGCTCTCGGATCATCTCGTCGGCCAGAGGGTCCTCGAACGGCTCGAGCCGGCTATGCGTCGGCACGATGTGGTCGACGGTGGCGAAGGTCCGCTCCGGCATGCGGACCGGCAGGCCGCGCTCGCGCAGCATGCCGAACGCCTGCGGGCTGGTCACCTCGTGGATCAGGTGCGTGCCGATCAGCAGCTGCGTGCGGGCGTCCCCCAGGTCGCG
>CAZHCI010000030.1:15221-16295 GCA_964530905.1 uncultured bacterium | reverse complement strand
CGCGCTGCCCGCGAGGCCGCCCGACTCGACGAGGCGAGCGAACTCCTTCGGATCGACCGAGCGGGAGATCCCCATCTCGTAGGTGATCTGCTTGCGCAGGTGCAGGTCGGCCAGGCTGGCGTCCATCGTGATCATGCCGAGCTGCCCGCCGGTCTGGATCGAGGAGAGGATCTGGTGGCTCTTGCCTTCACGGATCATGTTGCGGACGGCGGGGGTGGCGATCAGGAACTCGTACGCGAGCGTCCGGCCGCCGGTCGCCTTCGGCAGCAGCTGCTGCGTCAGGATCGCCTGAAGGTTGTTCGCGAGCTGCACGCGGACCTGCTCCTGCTGCGCCTCGGGGAAGACGTCGATGATGCGATCGATCGCCTCGGCCGCGGTGTTCGTGTGCAGCGTGCCCATCACCAGGTGGCCGGTCTCCGCGGCGGTGACGGCGGCGCCGATCGTCTCGTGATCGCGCATCTCGCCCACCAGGATGACGTCGGGCGCCTGGCGCAGGACGCTCCTGAGGGCGGCGTGGAAGTCGCGCGTGTCCTCGCCGATCTCGCGCTGGTTCACGACCGAGGTCTTGTGGCGGTGGAAGAACTCGATCGGGTCCTCGACGGTGACGATGTGCTTGGGGTACTCCTCGTTGATCAGGTCGATCATCGTCGAGAGCGTCGTCGACTTGCCCGAGCCGGTCGGGCCCGTGACCAGCACCAGCCCACGGGGGAGACGTGCGACGTCGGCGACCTCCTTGGGGAGGCCGAGCTGCTCGAAGCCGAGCACGTCCTCGCTGATCGTGCGCATCACCCCTCCGACCGAGCCGCGCTGCTGGAAGCAGTTCACGCGGAACCGGCCCTGCCCGGAGAGGCTGAACGAGAAGTCGAGGTCCTTGCGCTCCTCGAAGTTGCGCTGCTTCTTCTCGTCCATGATCGAGTACATCAGCCGGCGCGTCATGTTCGGCGTCAGCGTGTCGTGCTCGGTCGGCTTCCAGTCGCCGTCGACCTTGAGCATCGGGGGAAGGCCGACGGTGAGCAACAGGTCGGACGCGTTGCGCTCCATCGCCATGCGAAGCAGGTCGACGATGTCCACCTG
>CAZHCI010000030.1:0-15121 GCA_964530905.1 uncultured bacterium | reverse complement strand
CGGCCGTTGTAGCCCGATCCGCCGCAGGTCTCGCAGCCGACGCCGCGGTAGAGCGTCTTGCCTTTGATCTCGCCCTCGGCCATGCCCAGTCGGCGCAGCACGTCGGGCTCCGGCGTGTACTCGACCCGGCAGTCGGTGCACACCCGGCGCACGAGCCGCTGGGCCAGCACCCCGATCAGCGAGGCCGAGACGTTGAACGGCTCGATCCCCATCTCCGTCAGGCGGGTGATCGCTCCGGCGGCGTCGTTCGTGTGGAGCGTGGCGATCAGCAGGTGACCGGTCAGGGCCGCCTCCATCGAGATCTTGGCGGTCTCGTGATCGCGGATCTCGCCGACCATGATGATGTCGGGATCCTGCCGGAGGAACGCCCGCAACGCGCGCGCGAAGTCCAGACCGGCCTTCATGTTCACCTGCGTCTGGTTGATGCCGGGAATCTCGTACTCGACGGGGTCCTCGACGGTCGAGACGTTCACCTCGGGGACGGCGATGCGCTTGAGCACGCTGAACGTCGTGAACGACTTGCCCGAGCCGGTCGGGCCGGTGATCAGGAACATGCCGTACGGTTTCTGGATCACGTCCTCGAAGGTGCGGAAGTTGTAGTCGGCGAAGCCGAGCTGCTCGATCTCGGGGATCGAGGACGCCTTCTTGAGCAGGCGCATCACGGCCTTCTCGCCGTACACGGTCGGCAGGGTCGAGAGGCGCAGGTCGACCTCGGTGCTCTTGTCCTTGAACCGTACGCGACCGTCCTGCGGCATGCGGCGCTCGGCGATGTTCAGCCCGCCCATGATCTTGATGCGCGCCGCCAGCGCGCCGGCGGTGGCCTTCGGCATGGTCATGTACTCGCGCAGCGTGCCGTCCTTGCGGACGCGGACGACGACGTTCTCGGGGCGAGGCTCGATGTGGATGTCGGAGAAGTCGCCGAGGATCGCCTCGCGGATGATGTTGTTCACGACCTTCACCAGCGCGTTCTCGTCGATCGCGCTGGTGTCCTCCTCGGGCTGCTGCGCCGCCGACGAGCTGCCGACCTCCTCGAGGAGGGCGGTGGCCAGCTCGTCCATGTTCGCGTCGCTTCGATAGAAGCGGTTCAACAGGCGCGCGAGCGTCTCCTCGGTCGCCACGGCGGGCTGGATCTCCTTGCCGGTGATCAGGCGGATGTCGTCCAGCGCGAACACGTGGCGCGGGTCCTTCATCGCGACGACCAGCAGCTCGTCCTCGAGCCGGATCGGCATCGCCTGGTAGCGGCGGGCGGTCGCCTCGGGCACGAGGCTCACGGCGTACGGGTCGACCTTGGCGTGATCGTCGTCCACGAACTGGTAGCCGAGCTGCATCGCGAGGCTCTTGGCGAGCATCGTCGGGCTCAGCTTGCCCGACTGCACCAGCGTGTCCTCGAGCCGGCCGCCGCCCGATCGCTGCTTGTTCAGCGCTTCGTCGATCTCGGCCTGCGTGACGTAGCCCATGTCCACGAGCAGCTCGCCCAGGGGCTTGACCTTGCCCAGCTTGGCCTGCTCGGCCAGCGCCCTCCTGAGCTGCTCGCGCTTGAGCTTCTTGCTCATCAGCAGCGTCTCGCCCAGCCGCCCCTTGTCGTCGGCGTAGAGCGCTTCGATCCGACGCTGGACCTCGCCCTCGGTCGTGCCGACGAAGCGGATCGGTCCCGGGACGATCGCCTCGACGTCCGCCCGGCGCCGGGGATCGGCGATGGCGATCACCAGCGTCTCGTCGTCGCGCTGGTACGGCACGGCGCTGAACTGGACCGCGTCGAGGCGGAGCAGGCTGGAGGCGAGCTGACCGTCGTCGTGCGGATCGTCCAGCGGGGCGACGAAGTCGAGGTCGGCCTGCTGGGCCAGCAGATGCGCCAGCGTGTCGTCGTCCAGCGCCCCCTGCTCGATCAGCTGCCGGCCCAGCAGGCCGCCGGTCCGTTTCTGCTCGGCCACGGCCGCGTCCAGCTGGTCCTCGGTGATCAGGCCCTGCTCCAGCGCGAGCGCGCCCAGCCGCTGGCCGACGTCGGCGTCGATGTCGGGCGGAGGCTCGAGCCCCAGCTCGGGGTAGTAGGTGGCCAGCGCCCAGGCCAGCTCGTTCCGAAGCGCCTGGTACGGCTCGACCAGGCACTCCGACGCGTCCTCGATCTCCTCGATCGCCAGGGCGTCGAGCGGATCGCGGAACGCGACGCGGAGCCGGTCCCCGTCCAGCGCGAACGGCAGCGCGCCGATCTCCTCGGCCAGGTCGCCGGGAACCTTCGCCAGCGCGTCGGAGAGGACGTCGACGCGGGGCAGGTTCACGAGCGGAATGCCGATCGACTCCTCGACGGCGCGCGCGATGCGCTGCTCGCTGATGACGCCGATGTCCACGAGCACGTCCGCGAGGCGGCCCCCGACGGAGCCGTGTCGCTGGATCGCTTCTTGCAGCGCCTCGTCGGTCACGTAGCCACGCTCGAGCAGAACGGCGCCGAGGCGTTTGTCACCGATGGACAGGACGGCCACGTTCACCCCCCCTCAGCAGAACGGCTTCGAGCCGACGCAGGAGCTTCGTGTGGGGCAGGCCGGCGTTCGACAGCGGCGGGACGAGGATCGTCCGGAGCCCGGCGGCGCGAGCCCCGACCACGTCGGTGAACAGCTGGTCGCCGACCATGGCGGCCTCCGAGGCCGGAACGTCCAGATCGCGCAGGGCACGACGGTAGGCGCCGGGCCACGGCTTTCCGGTCAGCGACCGACCCGGGACGCCGAGCTTCGCCGCAGTACGGCGCACGCGTGCAGGACGGCCGTTCGACACGATCGCGAGGCGTACGCCGCCGTCCGTCAGCGACCTGGCCCACGTGACGACCTGGGGGGTGGGCTCGGCGGCGCCGGCGGGCAGGAGCGTCTCGTCGAGATCGAGCAACAGCGCGCGCACGCCGTGATCGGCGAGGTACGCGAGGCTGAGCTGCTCGACCCGGTCCAGGCGGAGGTCGGGACGGAGGATCACGGAGCGATCGTAGCAGGGGCTCGGCGACCGTGATGCGGAAGGCCTCACGTCCGCTCCGAGCGGTCGGACGGATCGTCCGACGACGGACGGGCAGGTCCGAGCGCCTCGAGCAGCAACGGAACGAACGTCGCCGGATCGTCCAGCCAGGGGTAGTGGCCGCCTTCGACCATGCCGGTCGTCGCCCCGGGGAGGCGCTGCAGGCCCGCTTCGGCCTGATCGGGGAACGACGTACCGTCGCGCGTGCCGAACAGTGCGACGACCGGAACGTCGACCTCCGCCAGGTCGTCGAGCACCGACGCGCGCCAGACGTCGCTCGGCGCCTCGTTGCTCTGCGGTCCGTACTGCGCGACGGCGTCGGCGTGCTCGAGGCGCATCCGCGTCGCGGGGTTGGGGAACTCGAGCGCGTCGAACAGCTGCTTGGGCGGCACCAGGTCGTACGCCTGCTCGGACAGCCGCTCGGGATCGAGCGCGTCCGCGTCGGCCAGCGCGCCCTCCGCCGGCAGCGCCTCCTCGGGGACGCCGGCGAGGTACGCCGCGCGCCGCTGGAGGGTGCGTGCCAGGAGCGGCATCGAGAACCAGGGGTTGACCAGCACCAGACGCTCGACCCGGTCCGGATGGCGCCGGGCCGCGCGGACCGCGACGAGCGCGCCGAAGCCGTGCGCGAGCAGCGTCGCGCGCTCCAGCCGGGTCGCGCGCAGCGCGGTCGCGACGTCGTCGGCCAGATCGTCGAGATCGAACGGACCGCCGGCGTAGCTTCTGCCGCCGCCTCGCTGATCGGCGTACACCATGCGGTAGTCCTCGAGGTCGTCGCCCATCAGGTCGCGGAAGCTGAACGCGCCGTAGCCCGGCCCGCCGTGGAGGTAGTACACGACCGCGCCGTCCTGGGGGCCGACCTGCTCGAGGTACAGGTCGGCGTCCCGCGCCTGAATGGTGATCGGAGCGTCGACGCGCGTCAAGAGGCCGGTCCGCCGTCCACGCCCGGCTCGCCGGGTGCGGCGTCGACGAAGCGCCAGACCCGGGCGCCGCGCACGTCGTCGTCGCTCAGGCGCGCGGCGCCGTCGACGACGAGCAGCCGAAGGTCGTGTCGATCGTGCGAGCGGAGCAGCCGCGACGTCGTGCCGGCGCTCGAAAGGCGCGCTTGGAGGCGCCTCAGGATCGTCTCGGCGGCCGGGCCGTCGCGTTCGACGAACGTCACGTCGGAGGGGGCATGCATGCCGGTGAGCCTAGCCGTCCTGGCGGGGGCTCATGGTAGCCTGGCCGAGCCCGGCGTCGCGGCGCCGAGCGAGGAGGCGGAGATGGACGAGTCCGGTCGCGACCCGTACGCCCCCCGGTCCCGAGAAATCGCCGAGACGACCGCCGGCACGCCGCCAGCGGCGCGACGGGGTCGTTCGACCAAGCCACGACGGCGCGTGCTGGACGATCTGCGGCCGCTGGTCCGCGACGGCCGCTACCGGCTGGCGCGCCACGCGGTCAGGCACGCCGCGGCGGAAGGATTCACCGAGCGCGACATCGTCGCCACGGTGCTTCACGGACGCGAGCTGGTGCGCTACGTCGAGGACGAGCGCCTGCTGGTGCTCGGCTGGCTCCCCGTGAGCGCGGAGGTGAAGCTTCCGCTCCACGTCGTGCTGGAGTTCGCCAGGCCCCGCTTCGTCGACGTCGTCACCGCGTTCATCCCGCGCGATCCGCACCGGCCGCTGTCGCGCTCCAGGCTCGCCGAGGTGGTGCGCTGGGACGGCCACGAGCCGCAGGCCGAGCTGCACGGTCAGGACGCGGGCGGCAAGCGGTAGAACCGCTGGGCGTTGGCGTCCAGGACCCGCTCGAGCCGGTCCGGGTCGTCGCCGCGGGCGTCCGCGAGCGCGCGGGCGGTGTACGCCACCCAGGCCGGCCGGTTGCGCTGGCCGCGGTGGGGAACGGGCGCCAGGAACGGTGCGTCGGTCTCGACCAGCAGCCGGTCCTCGGGCACGGCCGTGGCCGCATCGCGCAGGTTCGCCGCGCTCTTGTAGGTGAGGTTGCCCGCGAACGACACCATCCATCCCAGCTCCAGACCCGCCGCCAACAGTCCCGGGTCGCCGCCGAAGCAGTGAAGCACGCCGGGCACGTCGGGCGTGGCGCGGAGCGCCTCCTCGGCGGCGCGCGACGCCGCGTCGCCGCCCTGCCGGTCACGGACGTGGAGCACGAGCGGCTTGCCGGCGGCGCGCGCGACGCCGGCGTGCCAGTCGAACGCCCGCCGCTGCGTCTCGAGCGTCTCGTCGCGCCAATGATCGTCGAACCCGGTCTCCCCGATGGCGACGACGCGCGGATGGCTCGCGAGCGCGACGGTCGCGGCGCGGACGGCGGGGTCGTCGGCCAGCGACGCCTCGTTGGGGTGCACGCCGACCACCGCGAAGACGCGCGGATCGGCCTCCGCGAGGCGCACCGCCTCGCGGCTCCGGTCCGGATCGGTTCCGACGGTGACGATGGCACGAAGATCGGCGTCGAGCGCGGCCGCGAGGTCGTCGCAGCGGTCGAGGTGGCAGTGGGTGTCGATCACGGTCGTACCCTAGCCGAGAACGGCGTCCCGGGACGACGCGGGCGTCGGCCTCGCGAGAACGCGCGGCCGATGTGAGAGTTGTGTAAGACTCCACTTCGTACCTTCGGAACAGCGGAACTCCGGGCACGACGTTCCGCGGATGGCGAGGCCCATGGCGATGGCGATGCAACCCCAGCGTACGATCCCCAACCACGAGCACGTCCGTCGTGCGAGCACCGAAGAGCTCGCCCGCACGATCGCCCGTTGCGAGGACGCGATCGCGGACGGGTCGGCCGAGATCGAGGACTACGAAGCGTTCGTGCTCTGCCAGAAGGAGCTCGCCCGCCGCACCTGGTCCTGACCGGCCGAACCGGCTTCGCGTTGGCGCTCCTGCGGTCGTCCGCGTAGGATGACCGCGATGTCCACGGCGAACGACCCACCCCCATCCCCGAACCGGCCGCGGCGGCGAACGATCTCCGCCGCGAGCGTCGCGTTGGCGGCGTGCCTGCTCGCGATCGGCGCCTGCGCTCCCGCCGCCGGCCCAGGCGCGCGTCCCGGCGTTCCAGCCGCCTCCCTACCGGGCGAGGCGGTCGCCGCGGCGGCCGTCGCAGCCCCCGAGCCGGAGCTTCCGGCCGGGTGGGCGCAGCAGGGCGAGGCGTCGTGGTACGGCCCCAACTTCGCCGGCCGACCGACCGCCAACGGCGAGACGTTCGATCCCTCGCGGCTGACGGCCGCCCACCCGAGCCTGCCGTTCGACACGCGCGTCAGCGTCACGAACCTCGACAACGGCCGCAGCGTCGTCGTCCGCATCAACGATCGCGGACCGTTCGCCCGCGGCCGTGTGATCGACCTGTCGCGTGCCGCGGCGGAAGCGATCGGCTTGATCGCGACGGGCGTGGCCGACGTCCGGATCGAGCTCGCCGGAGGACCGGACGGCGTCCGAACCCTTCGGGTGGACGCGCGCCTGACCGGCTACGACGTGATCTTGCCCGGCGCGGCTCCGGGATCGCTGGTGGTGCTACGCAGCGCTGCGGGCGCCGAGGTGCTCGCGCGGGCCGTGGACGTCGAGCCGGAGCCGCGTCCCGGCTCGGACGGATTCGAGCTGTGGACCTCGCCCGCGCTCGCCGAGCGACTGGGCGCGGTCGCGACCGTCACGGTCGACTGACGCGGCTGCGGGACGCGCTTCGCGCGTGGGTGCGCCGGCCCGCGTCGTCAACGGCGGCACGCCGCGGCGATCTCCTCGGCCAGCTCCCGGACGTCGCGAGCCTCGTCCAACGCCCGGATCAGCGCGCTGCCGACCACCACGCCGTCCGCGACGGCGGCGACGGGCCGCGCCGTGGCGGCGTTCGACACGCCGAAGCCCACGGCGACGGGAAGATCGGACGCCGCTCGGATCCGGGCCACCAGGTCGGGAACGTCGGCCGAGAGCGCCTCGCGCGCGCCGGTGACGCCGGTGACGGAGACGGCGTAGACGAAGCCGCGACAGGCCGCGACCACCTTCGCGATCCGGCCCGGGGTGGAGGTCGGCGCCGCCAGGAAGATCGTGGCCAGGTCCAGATCCCGGGCGGTGGCGATCAGCGTGTCCGCCTCGTCGGGCGGCAGGTCGGGCAGGATCACGCCGTCCGCGCCCGCCGCGGCGAGATCGCTCAGGAACCCCTCCTCGCCGCCGCGGGCGTAGCAGTAGATCGGGTTGTAGTACGTCATGAGCACCAACGGAGCGTCGCTTCGGGAGCGAAGCTCCGCGATCATCTCGAACACGTCCGCCGTGGTCGTGCCCGCGCGCAGCGCGGCCTCGCCGGAACGCTGGATCGTGGGCCCGTCGCCGAGCGGGTCGGAGTAGGGCAGACCGACCTCGAGCACGTCCACGGTCCGCAGCAGCTCCTCGGCGGCGCGGAGGTAGCCCTCGCGGTCGGGGAACCCGGCCGTCAGGTACGCCACGAACGCGGCCCGGTTCTCCGCGCGGGCACGGGCGAAGGCGCGCTCGATGCGGCTCACGACGGGGCCTCCCCGCGGAGGGCGCCCAACACCCGCATCGCCTCGTTCACGTCCTTGTCGCCGCGGCCGGACAGGTTCACGACCACGTCGGCATCGGGGCCGAGCTCGGGCGCGAGATCGACGACGTACGCCAGGGCGTGGCTGGTCTCGAGCGCGGGAATGATCCCCTCGATCTCGGCCAGCATCCCGAACGCGCGCAGCGCCGCCTCGTCGTCCACGGCCACGTACTCTGCGCGGCCGGCGTCGGCGTACCAGGAGTGCTCCGGACCGACGCCCGGGTAGTCCAGACCGGCGGACACGGAATGCGCGGGCGAGATCTGACCGTCGTCGTCGGACAGGAGGTACATCAGCGCCCCGTGGAGCACGCCGCGCTTGCCGGCCGAGATGCTCGCGGCGTGCGCGCCGCTGTCCATGCCGTGGCCGGCCGCCTCGACGCCGATCAGCCTGGGTCGCTCGCCGTCCGGCAGGTAGGCGTACGGCGCGAAGATGCCGATCGCGTTGCTGCCACCGCCGACGCAGGCGACGACCGCGTCGGGCGCGCGCCGGCCGGTCCGCTCCTCGAGCTGATCCATCGTCTCGCGCCCGATCACCGACTGGAAGTCGCGCACCATCATCGGGTAGGGATGGGGCCCGACGACGGAGCCGATGACGTAGAAGGTGGTGCGGACGTTCGTGACCCAGTCCCGGATCGCCTCGTTCGTGGCGTCCTTCAGCGTGCGCGTGCCGCTGGCGACGGGCCGGACCTCCGCGCCGAGGAGCTTCATGCGGAACACGTTCAGCGCCTGCCGGCGGACGTCCTCCTCGCCCATGTACACCACGCACGGCAGGCCGAACAGCGCCGCGGCGGTCGCCGTCGCCACGCCGTGCTGGCCCGCTCCGGTCTCGGCGATGATGCGGGTCTTGCCCATGCGCTTCGCGAGCAGGACCTGGCCGACCGTGTTGTTGATCTTGTGGGCGCCGGTATGGTTCAGGTCTTCGCGCTTGAGCCAGATGCGTGCGCCGCCCAGCCGCTCGGTCAGGTTCGCGGCCAGGCTGAGGCGGCTGGGACGACCGACGTACTCGTGCAGCACGTCGTTCAGGCGGTCCTGGAAGGCCGGATCGGCCGAAGCGGAGCGGTAGGCGGCCTCGAGCTCGTCCAGGGCGGGGATCAGGGTCTCGGGCACGTACCGGCCGCCGTAGATGCCGAAACGGCCGCGGGCGTCGGGCTGGGGAAACATTCGGACCTCCTCCGATCCGGCGCGAGGCCGGCGGACGGGTGGACGAAAGCGACGTGGACAGGGTCTAGCGGAACGGTCTAGCTGGACACGGTGAACCCGAGCGGGACGGGCCGCTCAGGCCGGATCGACCGCGACGACGCCGCCAACGCTGGTGGCGGCGCTTGAACGCGCGAGGCGTCCGGACGCGGGACCTGGCTCGCATGCCCGCGAGTCTACCGAGCCCTCTCGGGCGTGTCCAGCGCCGGTGCGGGTGCTCGGGGCGGGCCCTCGGGTCGCGCTCCGCCGTGCAGCCAGCCGAGCGCGGCGCCGTCCAGCACCACGGGATGCCGCGGCACGGACGCGAGCTCGAACGTCGCGGCGAGCCGCCTGGCGGTCACCGGCTCGGGGCGCTCGAGCTGGCCCAGCGACCAGGCCAGCAGCCCCACCACCCGCTCCGGCGGTACCCCCGCCTCGCGGAGCGCACCGAGGGTGTGCTCGCCCTGCCGCTTCGCCAGGCGCGCGCCGCTCGGTCCGTGCAGCAGCGGAAGGTGAGCGTAGCGCGGCGGCCGACCGCCGAGCAGCCGGTGCAGCACGCGTTGCGCTGCGGCGGAGGGCAGCAGGTCGTCGCCCCGGACCACCTCGTCGATCGCCATCGCGGCGTCGTCCACCACGACCGCCAGCTGGTACGCCCAGGCGCCGTCGGCGCGCCGGAGCACGAGGTCGCCGACCTCGCGCGCGACGTCCACCTCGCACCGGCCGGCGACCAGGTCGTCCCATCGCTCCGTCGTCTCGGGCATGCGCAGCCGGATCGCCGGCTCCTTGCCCTCGGCGCGCTTGGCGGGCTCCGCCCGGGCGCTCGCGGCCCGCTCGCGAGCGCCGTAGGCGGCGGTCGCGCCGTGCGGCGCGGACGACAGCTCGCGCAGGTCCTTGCGCGACAGCCAGCACGCGAACGTGCGTCCCTCCTCGCGTAGCCGCGCCAGCGCCCGGGCGTACCGCTCCTCGCGCAGCGACTGACGGTACGGACCGAACCGACCGCCGACGTCGGGCCCCTCGTCCCAGTCGAGCCCCAGCCAGCGCAGCTCGTCCAGGTTCCCAGTCACGGCGGCGGGCACGGTGCGGGGCCGGTCGAGGTCCTCGACCCGCAGCACGAACGCGCCGGCGCCGGACCGGGCGCGCGCCCAGGCCGCCAGCGCGGTCCGGGCGTTGCCCAGGTGCTGCGCACCTGTCGGCGAGGGCGCGTAGCGGCCGCGTCGCACGTCGGCTCAGCCCTCCCGAACGTCCACCCGGCCGGTGTCCTCGTGCAAGGCGTCCACCGCCGCGAGCGACACGACCGGTACGTTCAGGGGCGCCAGGCGGGCACGGCCGCCCTGGAACGTCTTCTCGATCACCGTGCCGATGCCCAGCAGCTCGCCGCCTGCGCCCGTGATCAGCCGCGCCAGGGCGGCGATCGTGAGGCCGCTGGCCAGGAAATCGTCGATCAGCAGCACGCGGTCGCCCGGCGCGAACGCCTCGGCCGACACGATCAACGGCGTGACGCCGCCTTTCGTGGGGCTGGGCGCCTCGGCGCGAAGGACGGGGCCGGGCATGGTGGCGGGATGCTTCTTGCGCGCGTAGACCACCGCGGCGCCGTACGCGATCCCGGTCGCGAGCGCCGGGGCGATCCCGGACGACTCGGCGGTCACGACGACGTCGATCTCGCGCACGCCGACCGCCTCGAACCGTTCGCGGAACGCGCGGCCCATGGCCAGCGTCAGCTCGGGATCGAGGCGGTGGTTCAGGAACGCGTCGACCTTGAGCAGGCCGCCGGGAAGCACGCGCGCCTCGGCGCGGATCCGCTCGACGAGCGGCCTCACCAGACGATCCCGAACCGCACGATCCCGAGCGGCGCGGTCGCGAACCGTACGGTCCCGAGGCGCGCTGGCCAGCATGAAGCGACGTGCGACATGCGCGACGCTACCAGACGGCGCGCGCGGGACGTCAGCTGGCCGACGCCCGCCGCATCGCCTCGACCATCGCCGAGCCCATGTCGCTGGGGGTCGACGCGACGACCACGCCGGCGCCCTCGAGCGCGGCGATCTTCGCGTCCGCCGTGCCCAGGCCGCCCGAGACGATCGCGCCGGCGTGCCCCATGCGCTTGCCGGGAGGCGCCGTCGTGCCGGCGATGAAGCCGGCGACCGGCTTGCCGAGGTGCTCGGCGATCCAGGCGGCGGCGTCCTCCTCGGCGGTCCCGCCGATCTCGCCGATCATGATCACGCCCTCGGTCGCGTCGTCGGCGGCGAACAGCTCGAGCACGTCGACGAAGTTCGTTCCGTTCACCGGGTCGCCACCGATGCCGATCGCCGTGGTCTGGCCGAGCCCGACGTCGCTGAGCTGCTTGACCGCCTCGTACGTCAGCGTCCCCGAGCGGCTCACCACGCCGATCCGGCCGCCCTGGTGGATGTAGCCGGGCATGATGCCGATCTTGCATTCGTGCGGGGTGATGACCCCCGGGCAGTTCGGCCCGATCAGTCGCGTGGCGCCGCCCTGCAGCGCCCGCTTCACGATGACCATGTCCTGGACCGGAATCCCCTCGGTGATGGCGACGACGAGCTCCAGGCCCGCGTCGGCCGCCTCGAGGATCGCGTCGGCGGCCGCGAACGGCGGCACGTACACGACGCTCGCGTTCGCGCCGGTTCGCGCCACGGCCTCGCGCACCGTCTCGAACATCGGCACCTCGACGTCGTAGCGGTCGTCGCGGCCGGGCACGCCGCTGTGATCGGTCTCGCCCTCGAACCGGAGGGAGGTGCCGCCCTTGCCGGGGTGCACGCCGGCGACGACGTTCGTGCCGTAGGCGATCGCCTTGTCGGTGTGGAACCGTCCGGCGCTTCCGAGGCCTTGGACCAGCAGGCGCGTGTCGCTGCCGACCAGGACGCTCACCGGGCCGCCTCGACGATCTTGGCCGCGCCGTCCTTCATGTCGCTGGCGTTCACGACGTCGAGGCCGGACGCGTCGATGATCCGTTTTCCGAGCTCCACGTTCGTGCCCTCCAGTCGCACCACCAGCGGCACCTCGAGGCCGACCTGCTTCACGGCCTCGACGACGCCGCCTGCGATGGTGTCGCACTTCATGATCCCGCCGAAGATGTTGACGAAGATCCCTTTGACGTTCGGATCGCGCGTGATGATCTTGAACGCCGCCGTGACGTTCTCGGTCGTGGCGCCGCCGCCCACGTCCAGGAAGTTCGCCGGCTCGCCGCCCACCTGCTTGATGGTGTCCATCGTGGCCATGGCGAGGCCCGCGCCGTTCACCAGGCAGCCGATGCTTCCCTCGAGCTTGATGAAGCTGAGCCCGTACGCGCCCGCTTCGAGCTCGGCGGGGTCCTCCTCGCTCTCGTCGCGCAGCTCGGCGACGTCCGGGTGGCGGAACAGGGCGTTGTCGTCGAAGCCCATCTTGCCGTCCAGCGCCATCACCGCGCCCTCTTCGGTCACGACGAGCGGGTTGATCTCGATCAGGTCGGTGTCCATCTCCGCGGCGAAGGCGGCGAGCGCCTTCATGAACGCCACGCCGTTCTTCGCGGCGTCGCCGCTCAGCCCCAGGCCCAGCGCCAGCCGGCGCGCCTGGTAGTCGGCCAGGCCGACGGCGGGATCGATCGTCTCGCGCAGGATCTTCTCGGGCGTCTCGGCGGCGACCTCCTCGATCTCGGTGCCGCCCTCGGTCGAGGCCATCACCAGGTTGCGCCCGGTCGCCCGGTCCAGCACGACCGACAGGTACAGCTCGCGGGCGATCCGAACGCCCTGCTCGACGTAGAGCCGCTGGACGGTCTTGCCGGCGGGGCCGGTCTGCACGGTGACGAGCGTCGAGCCGAGCATCTTCTCGGCCAGCTCGCGCACCGTCGCCTCGGCGGCGGCCGGACCGCCGGCGAGGCCGTCGGTCACGACGGTCACGCCCGCGACGTCGTCGTGCTCGACGAAGCGGCCCTTGCCTCGGCCGCCCGCGTGGATCTGCGACTTCACGACGACGACCGGCGTGCCGCCGGCTTCGATCAGCGGCCGTACGGCGGCGACCGCCTCGTCGGGCGTGGTGGCGACCCGGCCCGCGGGAACCGCGATGCCGCGCTGCGCCATCAGTCGTTTGGCCTGGTACTCGTGGATCTTCAACGCAACTACCTCCAGGGGGGTTCGTCGACCGACGCAGGGTACCGCACGACGCCCACGGCGCGGGCGGCTGCGGTCCGGGCCGCCCCGGCGCGGGTGCCGCGCCTGCGCGACGCCTCTGCGCGGCGGCGTGCGATCGCGCGCGTGCCGGCTCGCCTGGAGCGGTAGGGTTGGCGCATGTACCGCACCGCCATCCTCACCGTCAGCGACCGTGGCGCGGCCGGCACACGGGACGATACCGCCGTGCAGTCGATCCGCGAGGTTCTCGCGCAAGGTCCGTACGTCGAGGTCGACTACGACCTGATTCCCGACGAGCAGGCGCGGATCCGGGCGAAGCTGCGCCTCTGGTCCGACGCGGACGGCACCGACCTGGTGCTGACCTGCGGAGGCACCGGCCTGGCCCCCCGCGACCGCACGCCCGAGGCGACCCGGGACGTGATCGATCGCGACGTGCCCGGCATGGCCGAGCGCATGCGCTCCGAGGGCGCCCGCGCGACGCCGCTCGCGGTGCTGTCGCGGGGCGTCGTGGGGATCCGGCGCGGCACGCTCATCGTGAACCTGCCAGGCAGCCCGACCGGCGCGAAGCAGTCGCTCGAGGCGTTGATGCCGGTCCTGGCGCACGCGCTGGACGTGCTGGCCGGCGAGGCGTCCGGCGACCCCGGCGCCTGGCACGCCTGAGGACCGTCGCGTGACCTGGCTTGCGCTCACCGTGTTCGCCGCGTCCCTGCTGTTCGGGATCGTGGGCGTGGTGGCGCCGATGCTCCCGGGCGTGCCGTTGGCGGCGCTGGGCGCGCTGGCGGCGGCGTGGATCCGGGGCTTCGACGAGGTGGGCGTCGCGCCCCTCGTCTGGGTCGCCGTCCTGGCGGTCGTCGCGCAGGCGCTGGATTTCGCGGCGGGCGCCGTGGGCGCGCGCGTCTACGGAGCGCGGCGGGCCGGCTTCTGGGGAGGGGTGCTGGGATCGCTCGCGGGCCTGATCTGGTTCCCGCCGTTCGGCTTCCTGCTGGGCGCGCTGATCGGCGCGGTCGGCGCGGAGCTGCTCACCGGGCGGCCGGCAGGCGAGGCGCTCCGCGCGGGGGTGGGCGCGTTCGCGGGAAGCATCGGCGGGATGGTGGCGAAGGGACTGATCCTGATCGCCATGGCCGTCGTGATGGTGCCCGCGCTGCTCTGAGGCTGCTATCCTCTCCGTTCTGGAAGCGAGGTTTGCATGGATCCCGTACTCGTTCAAATCGGCCCGCTGGCGATCCGCTGGTACGGCTTCCTCATCGCCCTCGGCGTCCTCGCGGGCTCGGTCTGGTCGCTGCGCGAGGCGCGGCGCCGTGACATGGACGCCGACGCGCTCCTCGACATGGCGCCGTGGCTGGTGCTCGCGGGCCTGGTCGGGGCGCGTCTGGTGTTCGTGCTCACCAGTCCGGGACCGTTCTTCGGGCCCGGAGGGCGCCCCCTGGACGCGTTCGCGATCTGGCAGGGCGGGATCAGCATCCACGGGGGAATCCTCGGAATCCTCGTCGCGGTGTTCGTTCTGGCCCGCCGCAAGGGGATGTCCGGGTGGAGCGTGATGGACGTCCTCACGCCGGTCGGCGCGTTCGGGATCATCGGGGGCCGCATCGGCAACCTCATGAACGGAACCGACACGGGCGGCCGCCTGACCGACCTGCCGATCGGCGTCGCGTGGCCCGAGCGCGGCACCGAGACGTTCGGCGTGGTGGGCCGCTGGATCTTCGGATCGGACCTGTGGGCGTACGCGCCACCGGTCTGCGCGCAGGTGCCCGCGGGCGAGCCGTGCGTGGTGCACCTCACCCCGATGTACGGTGCGCTGGTCGGCCTGGCGCTGATCCCGATCCTGGCGTGGGCGTTCCGGCGCAGCCGCACGCCCGGCTTCGTGTTCGCGCACTTCGCGCTCTGGTACTCGCTTCTGCGGAGCCTGATCGAGGAGCCGTTCCGCGACAACCCGCTGTTCTGGCCGGTGTACGAGAACGCCTCGCTCGGGATCGGGTTCTTCACCCTCACGCAGCTGGTGTCGCTCCCGATCGTTCTGATCGCGCTGTACGCGCTGCTGACGCTGGATCCGGATCGCGATCGGCGTCGCAGCGAGCTGACGCGGCGCGCCGCCAACCGACGGTGAGCCACGGGACCGACGCGCGCGCGACGGCCTCCGGCGTCGGCGCGTCGCCCGCTGCGGTGATCCTGGCGGCCGGTCAGGGGACGCGCATGCGCTCGTCCCTTCCCAAGGTGGTGCACGAGGTCGCGGGCCGCCCCATGATCGTTCACGTGGTCCGGACCGCGCGCGAGGCGGGCGCCGACCCGGTCGTCGTCGTCGTCGGCCACGGCGC
>CAZHCI010000029.1:10316-21568 GCA_964530905.1 uncultured bacterium | reverse complement strand
GTCGCCAGGCGCGTCTGGTCGTACGCGATCTCGGCGATCAGGCCGGCCTCGAGTCGCGAGCGGTCGACGTCGTCGCGATCGCGCGCGTTGTCCAGCGCGTCGCGCGCGACCGCGAGCGCGTCGCGCGCCGCCGCGACGCGGTCGATCAGGCTGCGGAGCTGGAGCTCCAGGCCGCGGCGCGCCTCGGCCAGGCCCTCGCGCGCTTGCGCCACGCTCAGCTCGGCCGACTCGATGTCGCGGGCGGGCGCATAGGCGGGGTCCAGCAGGTCGCGCGCGGTACGGGCCAGCGCGACGCCGTGGGCGGCCTGGAGCAGGGTGGGTGCCCGGTCGAGCCGCTCGTAGAGGACGTCCTCGTCCGGCAGCTCGGTGGCCAGGAGCTCGCCCGGAACGGGGGGAAGATCGTCGGCGTCCAGGCCGGTCAGGCTGGTGAACGAGCGCCGCGCCAGCGCCTCGCCCTGCTGGGCGGACGCCAGGTCGCCTCGCGCGCCGGCCAGGTCGGTCTCGGCGTCGCGGACGTCCAGCTCGGTACCGGCGCCACGCTCGAGGCGGATCCGCGCGATCTCGAGTCCGCGCTCGGCCAGCAGGGCGGCGTCCTCGGCCAGCTCGCGACCGGATCGCGCCTCGAGCACCTGGACGTACGCCGACGCGATGTCGGTGTACGCCCCGAAGCGTTCGGCGCGGAGCTGCGCCGTGGCCAGCTCGACGCCCTGCTCCGCCTGCAGACGCTCGAGGCGCAGCGCGGCCGGGTCGGCCAGGGTGCGCTCCAGGGCGCGCTCGGCGTCGCCGAGATCCAAGCGAGCGGTCACGACGCCGGTCCGCTGGTCGGCCGTCGCGAGCGCGCCCGGCAGGGTCGCGGCGTGGGCGGGAAGCGTCGCGAACAGGGCGAGCACGGCGGCGAGGGGCACGAAGAGCGGGCGCAGGGCGAGGGTGCGGATCACGGCAGGACCTCCGAGAGGGGAACGGCGAGGTCGCGGTAGCCGCGGACCTGGGCTTCGAGCAGATCGAGACGGGCTTCGAGCGCCGCGAGGTCGGCCTGGAGCGTGCTCAGGTCGGCCTGCAGGGCGTCGAGAGGGGTGGCGAGGCCGAGCTCGACGCGGCGGTGGACGTCGTTCGCGTCCTGCCGCGCGAGCTCCAGGTCGGTCCGGGCGAACGCCAGGTCGGCGCGTGCGGCGCGGACCGCTTCGGTGCGGTCGGTCGCGGCGCGGTCCGCGTCGGTCCGCGCCAGCTCGAGGGCCGCCTCGGCCGCCTCGAGGCGGGCGCGGGCGGCGTCCACGGCGGTCACGCCCTCCGCGCCCAGCTCGAACGACAGCGCCACGGTCACGCTGGCGTCGACCCGAACGTCCTCGGCCACGAGGGGCGGGACCTCGATCGCGCGGGCCGCGCTGTCCAACGGATTCGGCGTGTCGTACGCGATCGTGGGTTGAAAGGTGCGCGTCTCGAGCGACAGGCTGAGCGCGCCGTCGTCGGTGCTCCAGGCGTAGCTGGCGCTCGCCGTGGGCAGCAGGCCCCGGCTGGCCGAGCCGACGCCGACCGCAGCCAGGGTCGCGTCGTCGGCGGCGGCCAGCACCGCGGGATCCTCCGCCTGCGCCGGCGGCAGGTCGGGAAGCTCGTCGACGTCGATCTGGACGTCGGCGCGGTCGGCACCGACCAGGTCGGCCAGGCGGGCGGCGGCCCGCTCGCGTGCGGCTCGCGCGGCGAGGAGGCGTTCCTCGGCGCGCGCGATCTCGAGCGCGGCGCGCTGCCCTTCGCGCTCCCGGGCCGCGCCGCGTCGGATGCGCGTCTCGGTGGCGTCGGCGGCCTCTCGGGCCAGCGACAGGCCGGCTTCGGCCAACCGGACGCCGTGCTCGGCCACCTGCAGGCCGGCAGCGGCCTGGAGCGCCCCGGCTTCGAGACCCGCGCGGGCGTCACGCAGACGGCGTTCGGCCCTGGCGACCGCGATGCGTCGCTGGGCGCCGAGGTCGGCGAGATCGCCGAGCAGGAACGGTCGCAGCCTGGCCCGTACCGACGCGCTGGTCGTCCAATCCACGTCGGCCAGCAGCTCGTCGACCTTCTCCTGGGGCACGCCGGGGGCGGCCGTCGCCGAGGCGTACGGACGTTGCGCGGAGAGCTCGCCTTCGAGCGCGACGGGGAACCGCACGGCCGTCAGCTCCGCCCGCGCCGCGTCGACCGACCGTCGCGCGGCCCTCAGCGCGGGATGATCGTCGATCCCGGCCAGCAGCCGAGCCACGGCAGGGGCGACGGCGCGAAGCTCGGCGTCGGGTGTCGCTTCGGCGGTCGCGGGGGCGGTCGCAGGGGCGGTCGCCGGCACGGACGCTCCGTCGGCCTGCGCCCAGGTCGGGCCGGCGGCCGGCAGGGCGAGCGCCAGCACGCCCAGCGTCCTCGCGAGGCGAACGCGGACGGCGGAGCGGGTCACGGCGTCCCCGCGATCGTCCGGTACACCGAGATGAGGTGACGCAGGTCGTCGTCGGAGAGGCCGTGCAGCTGCTCGCGTCCGGCGTCCACCCAGACGTCGGTGATCCGCTCGGTCATCGCGATGCCGTCGGCGGTGGGGCGTATCCGGACGCGACGCCGGTCGCCCGGGTCGGCCTCGCGCACGATCAGTCCTCGCGCCTCGAGGTCCGCGAGCAGGCTCGACATCATCGGCGGGGCGGTGTCCAGCAGCTCGGTGAGCTCCTTGGGCGAGGAGGTTCCGTCGACGACGAGTCCCAGCACCAGGCCTTTGATCGGCCGGATGCCGAGGGGCTCAAGCGCGCGGACCGCCGCTTGGCGCAGCGTCCACATCATCGGCAGCGTCAGCGCGCTCAGCTCGTGCAGCAGCGCGTCGCGGTCGTCGGGACCGGCGTCGCCGGCGTGGTCTCGCGGGCTCGGTTCGGAGGGATCGGGGCAGGTCACGCCGGTCATCATCCGCGGGTCGGGGCGCACGCTCGGCATGATGGGCTACAATCGTTCAGAAACGTGAACTGTTCTGAAACCGAATCGATCGGCGGCGGTCCAGCAGGCCCAGCGGCGCGGACGCCATGGAACGACCCCCGACCGCAGACGATCGGGGGTCGACAAGCCAAGACGGCTGCTTACTCCAGGAAGTCGCGCAGCTGCCGCGTGCGGCTTTCGTGGTACTTGAGCTTGCGTAGCGCCTTGTTCTCGATCTGGCGGATCCGCTCGCGCGTCACGCCGAAGTGCTGACCGACCTCCTCGAGGGTGTGTTGGCGCCCGTCGACGAGACCCTTGCGCATCTTGAGCACCTCGGCCTCGCGCTCCCGCAGCGCGCCCAGGGCGTCGCCCAGGGCGGTGTTCAGCAACGCGTCGCTGGCGGACTCCTCGGGCGACTCGACCGAGTCGTCGGCGATGAAGTCGCCGTACGTCGAGTCCTCCTCGTCGCCGATCGGCGCCTCGAGGCTGAACGGCTTGCGGGTGAGCTTGAACGCCTCTTCGACCCGCTCGGCGTCCCACTCGGGTCCGAGGGCGCGGGCCACCTCCTCGTGCGTCGGCTCGCGGTTCAGCTCCTGCTCCAGCCGCTTCGCGGTTCGATTGAGCTTGTTCAGCCGCTCGATCATGTGCACCGGGATGCGGATCGTGCGCGACTGGTTCGCGATCGCGCGCGTCACCGCCTGGCGGATCCACCAGGTGGCGTAGGTGCTGAACTTGTAGCGGCGGCGGTACTCGAACCGGTCCACCGCCTTGATCAGGCCGCGGTTGCCTTCCTGGATCAGGTCGAGCAGGCCGATGCCGCGTCCGGTGTACTTCTTGGCGATGCTGACGACGAGACGCAGGTTCGCCTGGATCAGGTGCTCGCGGGCGGCCTGGCCGTCGCGGCCGATCCGGTCGAGCCGGCGGGCCTCCCGGGCGTCCAGGGAGCCGCCCTCCTCCTCGAGACGCTTCTCGGCCTCGAGTCCGGCCTCCATGCGGCGCGCGAGCTCGATCTCCTCGCGCACGTCGAGCAGCTTGACCTGACCGATCTCCTGGAGGTACTGCCGGACGGGGTTGTCCGTTCGCACGGTCGAGCCCGACATCGCCTCGGCACGCGCCTCGAGCGCCTTGATGTCCTCCGCGGCGGCACGGGCCCGCGCCTCGGCCTCCTCCTGCTCCGCCGCGGCCAGCGCTTCTTCGTCGGGCTCCTCTTCGTCCTGGTCCTCGCCGCCGAAGGTGTCGTCCTCGCCGGCGGCCTCGACGTCGGACTCGTCGTCGTCGCTCGCCTCGCCGGCGTCCGCGACGGCGGCGCCGTCCTCCTCGGCGTCGTGACGCCCCGCGGCCGGGCGGGCCGGAACGAACGACTCCTCGGCCGCGTCCTCGTCCACGACCTCGACGCCACGGAGGTCGAGCTGCTCGAGCACTTCGTCGAGGAGGTCGTCGCTGAGATGGGGCATCTCGTGCTGGGCATGGATCAGCGCCTGACGCACCGCGTCGGCGGACAGCACGCCCTGCTCCTGACCCTGCTCGAACAGCGCCTCGAGCTCGGGCAGGTCGAGCCAATCGGGTCGGTCTTGCATCATGTCGGTCGTCACGTCTGGCCTCGCTTTCGTCGACCGTGTGCGGCAACGACGCGGACCGCCCAGGAGGACGGGCGTCGGAGCCTGCGCGCGGGGACCGTGTAGGGTGATCGGAGCCTGTTCGGGGCGGCGACGGAATCGCGGCGCGCCCGCTCCGGGACCGAGCGAGAATAGCACGGACTCGCGGGTGCTTGGCGCGCCTCGGCTACACGGCCGGCTGCTACGCTCCGTAGAGGAGGTGCGCCATGTCCGACCCCCTCGCCGGGCAGCCCGTCCCGCACGACCGTCTCGAGAACGTGCCCCGCCTCGTCGCCGCGTACTACACCGATCGCCCCGATCCGAGCGACCCCGGTCAGCGGGTCGCGTTCGGCACGTCGGGCCACCGCGGAAGCTCGCTGGACCGGTCGTTCAACGACGGGCACGTGGCCGCCATCGCGCGCGCCGTCGCCGACGTGCGCAGCGAGGCGGGAACGGACGGGCCGCTGGTGCTGGGCGCGGACACCCACGCGCTCTCCGAGCCCGCGCTGCGGACCGCGCTCGAGGTGCTCGCCGCCGCCGGCGTCGCCGTCGTGCTCGACGCCGATCTGGGCTACGTCCCCACGCCCGTCGTGTCGCACGCGATCCTGACGCGCAACGCCGCGGTCAGCGGGCCGCGGGCGGACGGCATCGTCATCACCCCGTCGCACAACCCGCCCCGCGACGGCGGGCTGAAGTACAACCCGCCCCACGGCGGGCCGGCCGGGACCGAGCTCACGAAGCGGATCGAGGCGCGTGCGAACGAGCTGCTCGCGTCGGGGGTCGACGCGATTCCGCGGATTCCGTTCGGGCGGGCGTTGCGGGCGGACGGCACGCACCGGCTGGATCTGGCCGGACCGTACATCGACGACCTCGGCGCCGTTCTGGACCTGGACGCGGTCGCGGGCTCCGAGCTGAAGCTCGGCGTCGACCCGATGGGCGGCGCGGCGACGTCGATGTGGCCCCGGATCGCGGAGCGCTGGGGCCTCGATCTCGAGGTCGTGAACGATCGTATCGATCCGACGTTCGCGTTCATGCGCCTGGACCGTGACGGCAAGGTGCGCATGGACTGCTCGTCGCCGTACGCGATGGCGGGCCTGATCGAGCTGGCGGACCGTTTCGACGTCGCGTTCGGCAACGATCCCGACGTCGACCGGCACGGCATCGTCGCGGGCGGCGGGCTGATGAACCCGAACCACGTCCTGGCCGCCGCGGTCGATTACCTGTTCCGGTCTCGCGACGGCTGGCGATCCGACGCTGCCATCGGCAAGACGCTGGTCACGTCGTCGATCCTCGACCGGATCGCGGACGATCTCGGTCGCCCGCTGCGCGAGGTGCCGGTCGGGTTCAAGTGGTTCGTCGACGGCCTTCTCGACGGAAGCACCGGATTCGGCGGCGAGGAGTCCGCCGGCGCCAGCTTCCTGCGTCGCGACGGCACGGTGTGGACGACGGACAAGGACGGGATCCTGCTCGCTCTGCTCGCGGCCGAGATCACCGCGGTGTCCGGCGAGGATCCGTCCCAGCGCTACGCGCGTCTGGCGGAGCGCCACGGCGCGCCGGTCTACCGCCGAGCGGACGCTCCCGCCGACGACGACCAGAAGCGCGCCCTGGCGAACCTCGACGCGTCCTCCGTCACCGCCCGCGAGCTCGCGGGCGAGCCGATCGAGGCGGTCCTCACGCACGCGCCGTCGGGCGGCGCCCCGATCGGAGGGCTGAAGGTCACGACCCGGAACGGCTGGTTCGCGGCTCGACCGTCGGGCACCGAAGCGATCTACAAGATCTACGCCGAGAGCTTCCTGGGCGACGAGCACCTGGACCGGCTGATGGACGAAGCGCGCTCGCTGGTGCAAGCCGCGTTCGACGCCGCCGGAGCGGACGGCTGACCGCGCTCAGCCCTGCTGGGCTCGTTCCTGCTGAGCTCCGCGGTAGGGGACGCTGAGGATCGGAACCTTGCTGGACCGCAGCAGCGCGTCCGCCCGGCTCCCCAGCAGCAGCCCCACCGCTCCCGCGTGCCGGCGGACCCCGACGGCGATCACGTCGGCCCCGACCTCCTCGGCCAGCGCGGGCAGGACCTCGATCGGATTGCCTTCGCGCAGCACGTGCTTCTCGGCGTGGCCGTGGCTCATCTCCTGCATGGCCTCCTCGGCGCGGCGCGCGTAGTCGGCGTCTCCCCGGTAGCGCGGATCGTCCACCACGTGCGCGAGGACCGTTTCGATCCCGTGCCGCGTCCACGGCTCGACCGTCTCCCAAGCGTGCCGGCTGGCGTCGCCGAAGTCGGTCGCCAACAGGATCCGGCGCATGTCGGGGTCCTTCGCCTCGTCGCGGACGGTGAGGACCGGAATGCGGCTTCGGCGCACCAGACGGCCCGCCGTGCCGCCCAGGAAGAACGCGTCCAGCCTGTTCGCGCCGTGCGCCCCCATGACCACGAGGTCGAACCCCTTCTCGGCCTCCAGGAGCTCGCGGACCGGATTGCCCCAGCGCAGCTCCCAGTCGCCGCCGTCGCCCGAGAGGTGGCGGAGGCGCTCCTGGATGCGGCGGACCTCGGCCGCGCGCTCCTCGTCCACGCGCCGGACGATCTCGGGGTTGAGCGTGTCCATGCCGGGGCGGAGGAACTTGTGGGTGTCGGTCTCGAAACGCTGCTGCACGTGCACGATGTGGAGGTCGCCGTCGGTCCGCCGCAGCAGCTTGAGCGCCAGGCTACGGGCCTTCTCGGCCGTCTTCGAGAAGTCGGTGGGGTGAAGGATCCTCATCGCGCTACCTCCTGATCGCGGCCCGTGGACTCGCGACCGTCCCGACGTCGGCGGGGGCCGCATCGTGCCGGCGGTGCGGCCGCGCGTCGTCGTCTCCTGGGGCCAAGGTAGCACGCGGTTTCCGGGCCGCCAGGCGTCGTCGGTCTCGCGCGCTCCGGCGCGAGCGGTCGGGCGATCTCCGACGCGCAGCGTCGGGAGGGGGCCGTCCGCGAGCACCCCGGTGGACGGCTACCGTCGCGTCAACGGTCGCCGAGCGGCATCGCCGAGGGGGGCGTCCGGGGAGGAGGTCGCCATGACCGTCCTGATCGTGTACGGAGATCCCGGCGGTCCTGCCCGAGCCCCAGCCCTACGCCTGACTCGGGCGCTGCGTCGAATCGGCATCGAGGCGTACGTGCGCGAGGCCGGTCGGGTCGTGAGGCTGGGCCGACCCTCGGCGCTGGTGCTGGCGGTCGACCGGCCGGGCACGGACGAGATCGCCGAGCTGATCGAGAGCTTCGGCCTGAGCGGCGGGACGGTGCGGGTGTTCGGATTCACGGCCGATGACGCGTCGCTGCCGGCCGGGGTCCGGGCGTTGTCCGGGACGCGGCGGGGAGGGGAGGCGCCGCGCGATCCGGGGGCGGCGCTGCGACTGGCGTCGGGCCTGACCGCCACGCTGAGCTCCTCGCCCCCTCGTAGCGCGACACGGCCCCGCTGAGCCGGAAGGCGTCGACAGACGACGGCCCCCGTGGCTGCGGGCTGCCGGGGGACGCCACGGGGACCGTCGGCCCAACGTCGCGGAGTGTTCCGCGCCCCGGGCCGACCTAAGGACACCACGTCCGCGTCGGCCGCATGTCGGTCGATGTCCCACACGACCTGTCGTCGGCCGTGCACCGGGGGCCCGTGGCCGGCGTGCCATGCTGGGGGTACGCAAGGAACGTTGATCGGGCCGGCGACGGCCGGCCGGGGAGGTACGACGTGTACGACCGTATCCTGATGCCGACCGACGGAAGCGGGTGCGCACGCAAGGCGACCCGCAAGGGACTGGAGCTGGCGCGCAGGCTCGGGTCCTCCGTCACCTTCCTGCACGTTCTGGAGAACCCGCTGGTCGCCGGCTACGCGGCGCCCGAGGCGCTGCCGTACTCGGCGCAGCTCTACCAGGACCTGAAGCAGGCGGGGCGGGAGATCCTCGACGAGGCGCTGGCGCTGGCCGAACAGCAGGGGGTCGAGGCCCACGCTCGGCTGATCGAGAACCGCCGGCCCGCGGACGCGATCCACGAGGCCGAGGACGATCACGACCTGGTGATCATGGGAACGCACGGCCGCCGCGGCATGGACCGCTGGATGTTCGGATCGGTGGCCGAGGGCGCGCTGCGGCGCTCGGAGAAGCCGTTCATGGTCATCCGGGCCAGCGACGAGGAGCTCGAGGCCGACGAACGGGAGCACGAGGACGATGGCTGAGATCCACCTTCTCGTACCGCTGGACGGCTCGGAGTTCAGCCGGACCGTCGTCCCTGCCGTCCGCTCGCTGTTCGACCCCGAGCGCGCGCGGATCACGCTGTTCCGGGTGGGCGACGCGCCCGCGCACCTCGGTGGTCCGCCCACCCGTCGCACCGTCACCTCCGAGATGATCCTTCCCGAGCCGGACGAGCCCACCCACGTCTGGGACAGCCAGGAGTGGGAGAGCGCCCGTCAGCGGCTCCGTGACGAGCTCAGTCCGACGGCGCGACGGCTGGAGCGCGACGGCTGGCGCGTCGAGGTGGAAACGGCGTTCGGCGATCCGGCCGAAGAGATCGTCGCCTGGTGCGAGGAGCACGCGCCGGACATGGTCGCCATGGCCACGCACGGCCGCACCGGGCTGTCGCGGGCGCTGCTCGGCAGCGTCGCCGAGCGTGCCTTGCGACGCTTGGCGGTGCCGGTCCTGATGGTGCGTCCCGAAGACGTTCGCAGCGCCGAGGCCGACGAGGCGGACGAGGCGGAGGGAACCGAGCGCTCCAGCAGCCCGTCCGCGGGGTGACGTCCGCACGCCTTCCTCGGCGTCGCACGCCGCGTGCGGCGCCGAGCGCTTCGTAAGCGCTGTGATCCGGATCGAGGTCGATCGCGCGGAGCGACGCGCGGTCGACGCGGTGGACCTGCGAACCCACCAGCTGGCGACGCTTCAGCGGCTGGGCGGCGAGATCGCGCGTCCCCTGGACGAGCGCCAGGTGCTCGAGCGCGCCCTGGCGTGCATGCTCGAGCGGGAGCGGTTCGCGGCCGGGATCGCCTACCGGATCGTGGCGGGGGAGCCCGAGGCGATCGCCACCGCGACGCGCGCGACGCAGGGGGAGGGGCCCCCGAGCGAGGAGGTGTCGTCCGAGCGCCCCGATGGCGCGCCCGAGGTGGCGGGGCAGGACGACCGGGTTCGACGATCGATCGCGACCGGCGAGCCCGAGCTGCACGGCGGCTGGTGGGTCGTTCCCGTCGAGCGCCGCGCGGCGCTGTCGCTCCTCGTGGACGACGGTGGCGACGAGATCGCGCCGGAGTTCCTCAGGACGGTCGCGGTCCTGATCGCCTCGGGCCTCCGGCGCGCGGCGTTGCACGCGCGCTTGGCCGAGAAGGAACGTCAGCGGGCGCGTCTGATCGGTGCGCTGCTGACCGCGCAGGAGGAGGAGCGCGTTCGCATCTCGCGCGATCTGCACGACCAGATCGGCCAGGCGCTCACCGGCCTGCTGCTCGGCCTGGACGCCGCGATCGAGCAGCCCGATCGGGTCGAGCTGGCGCGGCTCAAGGACCTCACCTCGGCCACGCTGGGCGACGTGCGGCGCATCGCGCTGGACTTGCGACCGTCCGTGCTGGACGCGCTGGGGCTCGATGCGGCGGTGCGCCGCTTCGCGCGGGAGCTCCACG
Organism: uncultured bacterium; assembly: GCA_964530905.1. Lineage (GTDB taxonomy): Bacteria > Deinococcota > Deinococci > Deinococcales > Trueperaceae > SLSQ01. The sequence continues at coordinate 11,454 of CAZHCI010000029.1, read as the reverse complement.
AGCGCCACGGGCTCGAGACGCAGGTGGCCATCCACCTCCCCAGGCTCTCGAGCGTGGAGGAGACGGTCCTCTACCGGGTGTGCCAGGAGGCGCTGACGAACGTGGTGCGTCACGCACGGGCCTCGAGCGTCTCCGTGGTCGCCACCGCCGGCGAGCGACAGATCCAGCTCGTGGTCGAGGACGACGGGACGGGGTTCGACCCGTCCGCGCTCGCGCCGGCGGACGAGGTGGGGATCGTGGGCATGCGCGAGCGGCTGCAGCTGCTCGGAGGGTCGCTGGACATCGAGACGGTTCTGGGCCGAGGAACGACCGTCCACGCCCGCTTGCCGCGCCGAGCCGGATAGGATGGCCGGCATGAGGGATCCTGTCCGGCTGTTCGTCGTCGACGATCACGCCATCGTTCGCGCCGGCGTGCGCATGCTGCTCGAGTCCCAGGAGGGGTTCGAGGTCGTGGGCGAGGCCGAGAGCGGGGAGGACGCGCTCCGCCTGGCGCCCGACGCGGCTCCCGACGTCGTCCTGCTGGACCTGTCGCTCCCCGGCATGAACGGGATCGAGACGGCGCGCGCGCTGAAGGCGGTGCTGCCCGACGCGCGCTACGTCGCGCTGTCGATGCACGAGGATCCCGAGTACGTTCAGGGCTTCCTCGAGGCCGGCGGGACCGGCTACGTTCCCAAGACCAGCGTCGAGACGCAGCTGGTCGACGCCATCCTGGCGGTGTCGCGCGGGGAGTACTACGCACCGGCGCGTCTGCTGGCCGAGCTCGCGCGCGAGATGGCGAGCGGCGACCCGTACAAGCACGCGCGCCTGACGGGCCGGGAACACGAGGTCGTCAAGCAGATCGCGCACGGCGCGACGTACCGCGAGATCGCGGAGATGCTCGGGATCAGCGAGAAGACGGTCGCGACGTACCGCGAGCGCGCCAGCGAGAAGCTGGGCGTGCGAACACGCGCCGAGCTGGTGCGCTGGGCGATCGAGCACGACCTGTTGGACTGACCCGGACCCCGCGACCGTCGAACGGACGACGCGACGCCGGGTCGTTCCATGGTAAATGTTTCCGAATGGAAATGACTGCGCGGCAAGCCGCGTTCCTCGAGCTGGCGCGCAGCCTGCTTCGCCTCGATCGCAGCGTCGAGCGCGT
>CAZHCI010000029.1:0-10216 GCA_964530905.1 uncultured bacterium | reverse complement strand
GCCCAGGCGCTGGCGGACGCCTGGCCGGACCTGTCCACCGAGCGGGCGGCCGACCTCGCGAGCGGACTCGCAGGGCTGGTCGAGACCCGCGCCGGCGCGAGCGAGGCGAACGACCCGGCCGCCCGGAGCGACGACCATGGCTGACGCGACGCAGGGCGAGAAGATGGCCGCGTTCGGCGGCGTGCTGGCGGTGCTGTTCCTGTCGTCGCTGAACATGACGGTCGTCGGCACCGCGCTGCCCCGGATCATCGCCGAGCTCGAAGGCTTCGACCTGTACGCCTGGGCGTTCACGTCGTTCTCGCTGGCGGCCACCGTCACGCTCCCGATCTACGGGACGATCAGCGACGTGGTCGGCAGGCGCCCCGTCTTGTTGACCGGCATCGTGGCGTTCACCGTCGCCTCGCTGCTGGCCGGCGCGTCGCAGTCGATGGCCCAGCTCATCGCCTTCCGCGCGCTGCAAGGCATCGGGGGAGGCGCCCTGATCAGCATGAGCTGGGCGGCGATCGGCGACATCTTCGCCCCCCGCGAGCGGGGTCGCTACCAGGGTCTCACCGGCGCCGTGTTCGGCGTGTCCAGCATCGTCGGGCCGCTGGTCGGCGGGCTGCTCACCGACACGCTCGGATGGCGCTGGGTGTTCTTCGTCAACGTCCCCGTGGCGATCATCGCGTTCGAGATCGTTCGTCGCTACCTGCCACGGTCGGTCAGGCGGCCCGGGGCCGGCATCGATCTGCCGGGCACGGCGTTGTTGATCATCGGCACCGTTCCGCTGCTGGTGGCCCTCACCTGGGCCGGAACCAGCTACCCGTGGAGCGACGTCCGCGTCCTCTCGGCGCTCGCCGTGGCGGCGGTCGGCCTCGCGGGCTTCGTGCTCGTGCAGCTCCGCAGCCCGCATCCCACCCTCGACCCGGCCCTGTTCCGCGACCGGACCTACCGCGTCGCGAACATCGCCGCGTTCCTCACCGGCATCGGCCTGTTCGGGGCGGTGATCTACCTCCCGCTCTACATCCAGGGCGTGCAAGGCGGCAGCGCCGCCGCGTCCGGGTTCGTGCTCGCGCCGATGATGATCGGCGTGGTGCTGGGCTCGACGCTCAGCGGCTGGCTGGCCAGCCGCACCGGCCGCTACCGACGCTGGATCGCGATCGGCGTGGCCCTCATGGCGGTCGGCTTCGCGGCGACGGCCACGTTCGGCCCGGACACGCCGCTCGCCACCGTCGTGGCGTGGATGGTGGTGCTCGGCGCCGGGATCGGTCCGACGAACTCGCTCCTGACGCTGGCGGTCCAGAACGCGCTGCCGATCCATCTGCTGGGCGCAGCGACCTCCGCGAACCAGTTCTTCCGCCAGATCGGCGGCACGCTGGGCGTCACGATCTTCGGCTCGATCGTCGCCGGGCGGGTACGGGCGGGTCTCCCCGAGCTGCTCGCGGACGACGCGAGCCGACTGCCGGCCCCCGTCCTGGCGTCGTTGAGCGACCCCAACCTGCTGACCGATCCCGAGCGGGTGAACGCGGTCCGTGAGCGGGTCGTGCCGCTGCTCGGCGCGGACGGATTCGAGACGTTCCTCGCGTCGTTGCGGGGCCTGCTCGGGGGCGCCGTCTCCGAGGTGTTCGTCGTGGCGCTGGTGGTGACGGTCGCGGCGCTCGTGGTCGTGGCGCGCCTGCCCGAAGCGGAGCTGGACGACGGCGTCGCCCGATCGTCGGTCGAGGTCGAGATCGGGGTCGAGGCCGACGCCGAGACCGCGAAGGGGCCGAGCGGTGCTCGCCCCGCGCCACGCGCGGCGACCGGCACGGCGCGGGGCGCGATGCTGGGGCACGGACGCGGCTGACCGACCGCGGCTGACCGACCGCGGCTGACCGACCGCGGCCGACCGGCCCCGCCCGGAGCGGCCTACCGGGTCGCGACCGGGTCGCGCGTATCATGCCGGCATGAGCGATTCCGAGGCCACGCCCATCGAGGTCCGCGAAGCGACGCTGCCGGGCATCGGCAAGAAGTACGTGATGCCGTTGCGCATCGGCGGCAACGTCGCGATCATCGTCCGCCCCGACGGCGAGCGACAGCTGTTCCATTTCCTGCAGGACGAGGATCGCCCCTGCGACGTCGTCAAGCTGGAGCGTGACGAGGCGCAGCAGCTCGCGAACCTGCTGGGGGCGGCGATGGTGGGCGCGCCGGAGCTCGACAAGCTCGAGCTCGTCCTCGGGGCGCTCGAGATCGAGTGGGTCGGCTTGGAGGAGGACTCCGCCATGGTGGGTCACACCCTGGCCGAGTCGCGCCTCCGCCAGAAGACGGGCGCCAGCGTGGTGGCCGTCATCCGCGGCGAAGACGCGCTTCCGAACCCGCCGATCGAGACGGTGTTCGAGGCGGGCGACACGCTTCTGCTCATCGGTGACGACGATCAGACCGACGCGGCGCGGAGGCTGATCGAGGAGGGCGAGTCGACGCGCACGTGAGCCCGACGCTGGAACTGGGCCTGATCGCGCTGGCCCTCTACCTCGCGGCCTGGGGGTCGAAGAAGCTCGGCGTGTCCACCGTCGTCGGCTTCATCCTCGTCGGCCTCTTGCTGGGTCCCGGCGGCTTGGTGCCGCTGTTCTCGCCCAGCGAGGTCACCGACCTGTTCGGCGAGCTGGGGCTGCTGCTGCTGCTGTTCTTCATGGGGCTCGAGTTCTCGCTGGCCCGCTTCGCGGAGGGAGGCCGCCGGACGATGATCGCCGGGTCGATCGACCTGGCCAACCTGGCGGTGGGCGCGATGCTGGGCCTGGCGCTGGGGTTCGGGCCGTGGGGGGCGGCGTTCCTGGGGTCCGCGACCTACATCAGCAGCAGCGGCGTGATCGCCAAGCTGCTCTCCGAGCGGAGCCTGGTGGCGTACCCCGAGGCGGAGCGGACGCTGGGCGTGCTGGTGTACGAGGACCTGGCCATGGTCGTGGTGCTCGGCGGGCTGGGGCTCGCGACGGCGGGCGGAAGCCCCTGGCAGTTCGCGGGCGTGCTGGCGTTCCTGGCCGCGTACGGACTGTTCCTGCGCTTCGGGCGGGACGGGCTGGAGCGGCTCCTGAGCCGAGAGGGCGAGGCGCTCGTCCTGCTGCTCCTGGCGCTGGTGCTGCTCTTCTCGCTCGGTGCGGCGGAGCTCGGGTTTCCCGAGGCGGTCGCCGCCTTCCTGCTCGGAATGGTCGTGTCCGACTCCCGGCATCGCGAGCGGGTGGAGGAGAGCCTGGGCTCGTGGCACCAGGTGGCCGCCGCCGCGTTCTTCTTCGACGTCGGCCTGCACGTCGAGCTGGTGGGGGCCGGACGGTACCTGCCGCTGGCGCTGCTGCTGCTGGTGGTGACGACGACGACGCAGGTCGCGACCGGGTTCGTCGCCGGGCGTCTCAGCGGCCTGTCGCTCAGGGGCGCCGTCGGACACGGCCTGATGCTGGTGCCGCGCGGCGAGTTCAGCCTGGTGATCATCGGCCTCGCCGCGGCCGCGCCGCAGATCTCGCCGGAGATCGAGGAAGCCCTCCGCTCGACCGTGTCGTCGTACGTCGTGCTGTCGATCGTGTTGGGCAGCGTCGTGTTCGGGCGCTACGACGCGCTCAGCGAGCGACTCGGTCGCTGGCTGAGATCGCCCGCGGCCCGCAGGCGCGAGGCCACGCGGCAGGAGGAGCTGGACCGGATGCGGCTGGACTGAGGACCGACGTGGAAGGGGCGCCCGTGGACGCCCCTTCGGACGTCTCGAGCGTCAGTCGCGGACGAAGGTCACTTCCTTGGCGTCCAGATCGGCCGCCTCGACCTTCCAGCCCGCCGACAGCCAGGTCAGCGCCTGCGAGTGCGTGTCGGTGTTCGCCCACCAGGCGCGGTGCCGGTGCGCGGAGGCGGGCAGCTGACGCCCGATGATCGACTCGATCTGATCGAACGAGAGCGTCGTCTCGCGGCCCGACATGTCGGCGAGGTGCGTGCCGATCGCGGCGTAGCTGCTGGCGGACGGGCCGCTGGCGCGCCGGGACCTGCGCGACCCCCGTCGGACGGAGGGGAGCGTGGCTTCGCCCGCGAGCCAGCGTCCCATCAGTGCGTAGAACTCGGCAAGGCGGTCCTCCGGGACCATCACCTTGGCTTCGACGTGGTTCATGCTTCTACCTCCGGAAACGCGATCCCTATCAGCGGATCGTTTTCCACTGTACGCTATCGAATGGCGACGTGCACCGAAGCGTGCAGCGCTACGTAGGAACGACGACAGACCCGTGCCGAACGAGGTACGATCCGGGTCTTCGGAAAGCGGCCCGCTACGGGGTCAGGTCGTAGAACCGTTCCACCCGGCGCCCCTCCTCGAGACGCTCGCGCAGGTGCTCGTCCCCCGCCGCCTGCGCCTCCATCCGCGCGAACATCGTCTTCGTCTGCGTGGTGTGCGCCTCCAGCGCCGCTCGCTTCCGGTCCGCCCACGCCCGGATGTCGACGCGGACGTCGGCCGGGCCGATCGCCCGCTCGAGCCCCTCGCGCTCGCCGACCGCGACCGCCCAGAAGGTGGGCCGCGCGTCCTCGGCCAGGCCGGTCACGGCGCGCAGCGTCGCTTCGCCCATCGCGTCGTGATCGGGATGGACGCCGTGCCCAGGGTAGAACGAGATCACCAGGTCGGCGCCGAGCTCCTCGATCACCGCGGCGATGCGAGCGGCGAGCTCGTCCGGGTCCTCGAACTCGACCGTCTTGTCGCGCAAGCCCATGAGACGGACGTCCGCGCCCAGGATGCGGCACGCCGCGCGCAGCTCGTGCTCGCGGACGTCGCGCAAGGTCTCGCGGTTCGCGAAGAACGGCACGCCCATGTTTCGGCCCATGTCGCCGTACGTGCCGCACAGGTACGTGACCGGAACGCCCGCGTCGGCGTGCATGGCCATCGTGCCGCCCGACGAGAAGCTCTCGTCGTCGGGGTGCGGCAGCACGACCAGCAGGTGCCGCTGGGCGACCGGCCCGTGCACGGTGAACGCGTCGTTCGTCGCGGCCGCGGTCGACGCCAGATCGGCGGCGCTCACGACACGCCTTCCCGGAACGGCGTCTCGCTGATCTGGAACGCCAGCCGGACGCGCCCCTGATCGTCGTACCCCGCCATCAGGAGCCGGCCTTCGTCGTCGACCTCGGCGTGGGTCAGGCCGTCGCCGTACACCCAGCCGTCGTCCATCTTGAGGCCGACCCGGTACGGACCGGGGCCCTTGACGGCGCCACGCTCGTAGCGGATGCGCGCGTTGCGGACGAACGCGATGCAGGGCGGGGTGGGCTCCGGCCCCAGCGAGGTGTAGCTTCCCGTGGTCGTCTCGAGGTGCAAGTAGACGTCGCGGCCCGCCTTGCGTGCCAGCTCGGTCTGGATGTCGGTCGGATCGATCGGTCTCAAGGCGATGCCTCCTCCGTGTCGGTCCAGACGATACCGTGGCCCGCCGCGCACGGCCGTCAATCGTCGCGCCAGCCGGGCTCCTTCCTCAGGAACCGGCGCAGTCGCGACAGCGGCCAGGCGTTGATCACCTGCCGCGGCTCCAACCACGCCCGCCGCGCCTGGAGCACGCCGTGAGGCAGCAGCCCCAGCTCGGACGGCGCGTGCGCGTCGGTGTTGATCGAGACCTGGACGCCCGCCTGCGCCGCCACCCGCGCCCAGCGGTCGTCCAGGTCCAGCCTGGCGGGATGCGCGTTGATCTCGAGCGCCACGTCGTGCTCGCGGGCCGCTCGGATCACGGCGTCGAGGTCGATCGCGAACCCGTCGCGCTGGCCCAGCAGCCGGCCGGTGGGGTGCCCCAGCACGTTCACCGACGGGTGCGCCAGCGCGGTCACGACCCGCTCGGTCTGGCGGGCCTCGTCCAGCTCGAAGCGGCCGTGCACGCTGACGACGACCACGTCCATCCGTTCGAGCAGGTCGTCGTCCATGTCCAGCGTCCCGTCCGCCAGAATGTCCACCTCCATGCCGCGCAGCACCGTCAGCCCGGGCACGACCCCGTCCAGACGGTCCAGCGCCTCCCACTGACGGAGCAGCTTGTCTCGGTCCAAGCCTCCCGTCATCTTCAGCGCCGGGCTGTGGTCGGTCACCGCGAGCACCTCGAGCCCCCGCGCCGCGGCCGCCTCCTGCATCTCGCGCAGGCTGGCCGAGCCGTCGCTCCAGTCGCTGTGCGTGTGCAGGTCCGCCACGATGTCGTCCGTGCGGATCAGCCGCGGCAGCCGCCGCTCCTCGGCCGCTTCGATCTCGCCGCGGTCCTCGCGCAGCTCGGGAGCGATCCACGGCAGCCCCAGCGCCTCGTACACATCCGCCTCGCTTGCGCCCGCGATCCGCTCCGTGCCGTCCTCGGTCCAGAGCCCGTACTCGTTCAGCGTGGCGTCGCGCTCCTGCGCCCGCTGGCGGAGTCGGACGTTGTGCGCCTTGCTGCCCGTGAAGTAGAGCAGCGCCGCGCCGAAGGCCGCCGCCTCGACGGCGCGCAGGTCCACCTGGAGCCCGTCCGCGAGCACCAGGCTGGTCTTGCTCTCGCCGCTGCCCAGCACCCTCTCGACCTCCTCGTAGGCGCGGAAGCGCGCCATGACCGCGGCCGGCTCGTCACTGACGACGAGCAGGTCCACGTCGCCCACCGTGTCGCGGCCCCGGCGGAAGCTGCCCGCCACCTCGAGACGAGCCACGGCGTCGTCCTCGCGCAGCCAGGCGAGAAGCGGCGTCAGCGCCGCCTCGGCGTCCGCCCGCCTGCGTCGCTCCGCGAAGCGGCGCACCGACGCGACGCCCTGGACGATCCGCTCCTGCGTCTTGGCGCCGAATCCCTTCAGGCCCTCGATCCGTCCCGCCCGCGCCGCGGCGTCCAGCGCGTCCAGCGACGCGACGCCCAGCTCCGACCAGAGCGCCCGCGCCTTCTTCGGTCCGACGCCCGGAACGCGGACGACGTCGAGCAGCCCGCGAGGCACCTTGCCGCGCAGCTCGGCGAGCGGCTCCATCTCGTGTCCCTCGACCTTGCGGACGATCTGCGCCGCGATGTCCTTGCCGATGCCGGGAAGCTCGCGCAGATCCTCGTTCGCCTCGACGCGGGCACGGATGGGCGCGTCCGCGTCGCGGACGGTGCGGGCGGCGTTGCGGTACGCCCGTACCCGGAACGGGTTGGCGTCCTGGAGCTCGAGAAGGTCGGCGATCTCGTCGAGGTCGGCGGCGATGCGCGCGTTGCTGGCCATGCCCGCAGCATACGAGCGTCGGCCCGGGTACCCTCGCGGGATGCGACGTCGTGCAGGGTCTCCACTTCTGGCGCTGGCCGACCTGCTGGTGGGTGGGGCGCTGCTCACCGTCGCCTGGGCGCTGGGCGAGGGCGTGGCCGCCCTGCTGCCGTGGGCGCCGCTCCCCGGCTCGCTCTGGGGCATGCTGCTGGCGTTCGCCGCGCTCGAGGCGGGCTGGCTGCCCGAGGCCCGGATCCGCCGGGCGGCGTCCACGCTGGTCCGGCTGCTCGGGCTGCTGTTCGTACCGGTGGGCGTCGGCGTGGTGGCGTACGGCGAGCTGGTCGCGCGGCACGCGGCCGCGATCGCGGTCGCGATCGTCGCCGGATCGATCGTCACGCTGCTGGCCTCCGCCGCGGTCGCCTCGGCCACGTCGCGCGGCCGCCGTGGGGCGCCCCGCTCGTGAGCGCGTCAGCGTGAGTCCCGTCGCCCTCCTGGCGCTGGCCGTGACGCTGGCCGTCTATGCGCTCGCCGACCGCCTGGACGCGCGGGTGCGGCGCCCGTGGACGAACCCGGTGGCGCTGACCGTCGCGGCGCTGATCCTCGTGGTCGGCAGTGGCGCGATCCCGCTGCCGGCGTACCGCGAGGGGACCGAGCCGCTGGTGTGGGCGCTCCGGCCGGCGGTGGTGGCGCTGGGCTGGCTGATGCATCGTCAGCGCGCGACCCTGCGCCGCTACGCCTGGCCGCTGCTGAGCGGGGCCACGTTCGGAGGCGCCGTGAGCCTGATCGTCACGCCGGCGATCGCGCGAGCGCTGGGAGCCGATCCGGCGCTTCAGGCGGCGCTGGCGCTCAAGTCCGTGACCTCCGCCGTCGGCGTGGACCTGGCCGAGCGGGTCGGCGCGGACGCCGCGCTCACCGTTCCGCTGGTGATCCTCACCGGCATCGTCGGGGCGGTGATCGGCCCGCCGCTGTTGCGGGCGGCGCGCGTCCGCCCAGAGTCGCTGGGCGTCGCGGTCGGCACGAACAGCCACGGCATCGGCACCGCGGCGCTGGCCGGACGTGAGAGCGACGCCGCCACCGCGCTCTCGGGGCTGGCGATGGCCGCGACGGCGGTCGCGAGCGGAGTGCTGGCGCCGTTGGCGTTCGCGCTGCTGGGCCTTCCCTGACGGGCTGAACGCTCAGTCGTCCTCGTCGGGGACGCGTTCCCGCAGCAACCGCGCGGCCTGAGCCCGGAGCTCGTCGCGACGCGCCTCGGCCTGGCGCTCCAGGTCCCGCGCGCGCTCGTCGTGCCGGGCCTCGCGCTGGCGGACGATCCGGTCGCCGGAGAGGCTGGTCGCCTCGAACGGCATCGCCGGCGGGGTCAGGTCGCAGGCGGCGTCCAGCTCCTGCTTGAGCAGCGTGCGGAACCCCAGCGCGTGGCCCGCCTCGCCCACCCGGTCGCGGGCATCGGCGATCGCCGCCTCGATGCGCTCCATGCCCAGGCGCGTCCAGGCCGCCCGTTCGGGGGCCTCGTCCAGCAGGGTCGGGTACAGCGCTCCGAACGCGGCTCGCAGCCGCGCCCGGACGCGCTCGTCGGGATCGCGCACGGGGCCACGCTACCCGGTTCCGGACGTCGCAGGTCGTGGTTCGTCCGGTGGGCGCCGCGCCAGCCACGGCAGCGCCGCACCGGTGATCGCGCCGTACGCCGCGAACCCCGCGCCGTACGTCCAGGCGGTCGCGGCGACCGGGCCGAGCCGCGAGGTGAGCGGCGCGCACCCGATCGCGCACGCCCCCTGCGCGGTCAGCTGCAGCGCCAGCGCCGCCACCAGCGAGATCGGCAGCCACGGCCACGCGCGCCGCGCGTCGTTCAGGAGGAAGAGCTGCCAGAGCGCCATGGTCGCCGTCGGCAGCAGCCACAGCCCGGCACCGGCGGGACGGAACCCGGTGGTGGCGTCCAACAGGGCCCCCGCGATCCAAGCCAGCCCCGAGAACAGCGTCCAGATGGGCGGAATCCGGCCGGGAACGGCGATGCGCTGCGCCAGGCCCATGGCCAGCCCAGGCAGCAGCAGGGTCGCCGAGGAGCGGACGCCCGCCGCCTCCGACAGGCTGACGACCACCCCGGCGAGGGCGGTGGCGACGGTCCAGCGTACGGTCGGTCCGATGCGGATCATGCGGCCGGGGGAGCCCCGCTACCGTGCCGCTCGCGGCGGCGCGACCGGCTCGACCGGCGCGACGCCCCACCCCGGTCCGTGCCCGGGTCGGACCCGGCCGCCCTCGCTCCACGCCAGACCGGTCCAGGGATCCTGGGCCAGCAGCAGCGGGCCGTCCAGATCGAGCCAGTCCGCCAGGTCCGCCAGGTGCGCCGCCGCGGCGGTCGCCAGGCTGGACTCGATCATGCAGCCCAGCATCGTGCCGAACCCCATCGCCCTGGCCGCCTCGAGCGCCAGCATGGCGCGACGCGGGCCGCCGATCTTGGCGAGCTTCACGTTCACGACGTCCACCCGCAGCCGCGCGAGGTCGCGCAGCGACACGAACGACTCGTCGGCGGCGACGGGGATCCGGCTGGCGTTCGTCACCGCCGCCAGTCCGTCCAGATCGGCGCCGGCGACCGGCTGCTCGACCAGCTCGACGCCGTGCGCCTCCAGCATCGGGAGGCGGCGGATCGCGTCGCGCGCGGTCCAGGCGGCGTTCGCGTCCACGCGCAGGCGGGCGCCCGGCGCGGCCTCGCGGATCGCGGCGAGGACCCCTTCGTCGTCGCCGCCGCCCAGCTTGACCTTCAGGGCGGTGAACCCGTTCTCGACGTGGGCGGCGGCCTGGGCCCGGACCTCGTCCAGCGAGCCCAGCCCCACGGTGATCGAGCTGACGCCCCCCTGGCCGGACAGGCCCAGCAGGCGATGCACCGGCAGATCGACCCGCCTGGCGGCCAGGTCCAGCAGGGCCGCCTCGACCGCCGCCTGGGCGCTGCGGTGATGGCCGGGCAGTCGCGCCTCCATCGCCTCGGCCGCGGCGCGCCACGCCCACGGGTCGTCCGGCAGGGCGTCCCGCAGCGTCGGAAGCACCGCCGTGACGGTCTCGGCGGTCTCGCCGTAGAACGCGTTCGGGGTGGCCTCGCCCACGC
>CAZHCI010000028.1:13415-22332 GCA_964530905.1 uncultured bacterium | reverse complement strand
TCGCGGGCACGGCCGGCGCCACCTCGAACGCCGCGTCGGGCGGCACCTCGACCGGTGCGTCGAGCACCGGCCCTAGCAGCACGGACGGCGCGGCATGAGCTGGCTGCTGGGTCTGGTCGGACTGCTGCTCGGCGTCGCGGTCGGGCTGCTGCTGCGCCGCGGGCGCGATCAGGAGCGTGCGGCCCAGGCCGAGCGCGACGCCCGCGCGTTGCTGGCGCAGGCCGAGGAGAAGGCGGCCCGCCTGCATGAGAGGGCCGCCGAGGAGGCGCGCCAACGGGCACGCGAGGACCGCGAGCGGACCGAGGCCGAGCTCACGCGCGAGCGCGACGCGGTCCGTGCCGAGCTGAAGCGGGAGCGCGACGAAGCCGAGCGCGACGTCGCCCGAGCGCTCCAGCAGGCGGCCACGCACCGTGAGGAGCTCGCCCGCTCGCGCGAGGACCTTCGCCGCGAGCGCGAGAAGCTCGACGTGTTCGAGGACCGCCTCACCCGCCGCGGCGAGCAGCAGGACGCGCGCGCCCTACGCCTCGACGATCAGGAGGAGCGCCTCGACGCGCGCGAGGACGAGCTTCGCCGACGCGACGACGTTCTCGCGGACCGCGAGGCCGAGGTCGAGCGTCGCCTGCACGAGGTCGCCGGGCTCGATCGCGAGCAGGCCGAGAGGATCATCCTCGACCGGCTCGAGGGCGAGCTCGAGCGCGAGAAGGCGGTCCGGATCCGCGCCGCCCTGGAGCGCGCCGACGCGGACGCCAAGCGCCGGAGCCAAGGCATCCTCGCCCAAGCCATCCAGCGCAGCGCCAGCGAGGTCTCGGCCGCGATCGCCGTGACGGTCGTGCCGATCCCCAGCGACTCGATGAAGGGGCGCATCATCGGCCGCGAGGGCCGCAACATCCGCGCGTTCGAAGCGCTGACCGGCGTCGACCTGATCATCGACGACACCCCCGAGGCGGTGCTGCTGTCGAGCTTCAACCCGCTGCGCCGCGAGGTCGCCCGGCTGGCTCTGAACGAGCTGATCGAAGACGGCCGGATCCACCCCGCTCGGATCGAGGAGGTCGTGCACAAGGCTCAGCAGGACATGCAGACCTACATCCGCGAGCGCGGCGAGGAAGCGGCGCTCGAGGCGAACGTGGTCGGCATCAAGCCCGGGCTGCTGCAGCTCCTCGGCCGAATGCACTTCCGCACCAGCTACGGCCAGAACATCCTCCAGCACTCCGTCCAGGTGGCGCACCTCGCCGGCATCATCGCCGCGGAGCTCGGTCTCGACGAGCAGATGGCGCGCCGCGCAGGCCTGATGCACGACGTCGGCAAGTCGATCGACCGCGAGATGGAGGGCACGCACACCGAGATCGGCGCCGGGCTCGGACGCCGCTTCGGCGAGCCGGACGAGGTCGTCGACGCCATCGCCAACCACCACGACCTCGACCGGGCGGACACCCTCTTCCCCGTGCTCATCAATGCGGCCGACGCCGTCAGCGCCGCGCGCCCAGGGGCCCGCCGCGAGTCGCTCGAGATCTACCTCAAGCGTCTCGAGGCGCTCGAGACGATCGCGACGAGCTTCCCCGGCGTCGAGAAGAGCTACGCCATCCAGGCCGGGCGCGAGATCCGCATCATCGTGGAGCCGGACGAGATCGACGACGCCCGGGCGGTGCTCCTCGCTCGCGACATCGCCGGTCGCATCGAACAGGACATGGAGTACCCGGGTCAGGTGCCGGTCACCGTGGTGCGAGATACGCGCGCCGTGCCGCACGCCCGCTGACGCGCCCGCCCGCCGGGTCGGGTGCCCCGCCGGGTCTGGGGTATGCTCGGCGCGGTCGAACCGAAGGTGGCGACGAGCCGCGACTCCCTGCGAGGTGGAACGTGCACAGGCCGAACCGCAGACGCCCCGCCCCCCGACTCCGCCCCCGCGCCGCAGGCCCGAGGCGGAGCTCGTGAGGGTCGGCGACGACGTCAAGCTGTTCAGCGGGACCGCGACGCCGGACCTGGCGCGCGCCGTCGCGGAGAACCTTGGCATGCGGCTCTCGAACGGCTCGGTGTCGCGGTTCCCGGACGGCGAGACCCGCATCCAGATCGACGAGAGCGTCCGCGGCGCGGACTGCTACGTCGTCCAGTCCACCTGCGCGCCGGTGAACCACAGCCTGATGGAGGTGCTCGTCCTCTCCGACGCGCTCAAGCGCGCCTCGGCCTGGCGCGTGAACGCGGTCGTGCCGTACTTCGGCTACGCGCGCCAGGACAAGAAGGTCCAGGCGCGCGAGCCGATCACCGCCAAGCTGGTCGCGAACCTGATGCAGACCGCCGGCGTGGACCGCGTCATCACCGTGGACCTTCACGCCGGTCAGATCCAGGGCTTCTTCGACGTGCCCGTCGATCACCTCACCGCGCTCGACATCCTGGGCGATCACCTGGGCAAGGACGACCTGTCGGAGTCGGTCGTCGTGTCGCCCGACGTGGGCCGCGCCACCGAGGCGCGCCGACTCGCGAACTACCTGGACCTTCCGCTCGCGATGCTGTACAAGCGTCGCACCAGTCCTACCGAGATCCACGTCACGCACGTCATCGGCGACGTCGCGGGCCTGCGCCCGATCATGATCGACGACATGATCTCCACGGCCGGCACGATGCGCAACGGCATCGACGCCCTGTTGCGGCTCGGCGCGCGGCCCGACGTCACCGTCGCCGCGACCCACCCCGTGTTCACGCCGCCCGCGCTGGAGCGGCTCACGCACGCCGCGATCGAGCGCATCATCGTCACCGACACGGTGCCGTTCGCAGGCGGGCACGAAGGGGTCGAGGTGCTCTCGGTGGCTCCGTTGCTGGCGAAGGCGATCCGCAACGTGCACGACAACGCCTCGGTGAGCTCCCTCTTCAGCGGCTGACGTTCGGCGGCCGACGCGGCCTCCGCTCGCCGCACGCTTGCGGTGGGCGCCCCGAAACGAGTATCCTCGCATGTTGCGACGCGCGCCTTTCGGGGCGCGCGCCCGCCTGCGCGACACGCCGCGCCGTTCGTCGGCGCGCCGGGACCCGCAGGCGCAGGAACCGACGCCAGGCGCCAGCGTGCGCGCTGGCCGCCACGGGAGGCACGCATGAAGCTCGAAGCCAGCTCGCGCACGACCGGACGGAGCGCCGCCCTCAGGCAAGAGGGCCGGCTGCCCGCCGTCGTCTACAACAAGGGTCTCAACCTGTCCGTCGCCATCGAACTGAAGGCGTTCGACCGCGTGTTCCGGGAGCAGGGGACGTCCAGCCTGATCGACCTCGAGGTGGACGGCGAGAACCACCAGGTGCTCGTGCGCGAAGTCCAGATGGACAAGCGCCGCCGGGTCCCGCTCCACGTCGACTTCTACGCGATCACCGCGGGCCAGAAGCTCGAGGTCGCCGTGCCGGTGATCTTCGAGGGCACCGCGAAGGGTCAGGAGGAGGGCGGCCAGCTCGACGTCCAGCGCCGCGAGGTCACGATCTACGTCCTGCCCAGCCAGATCCCGCACGACGTGACGGTCGACATCTCCGCGCTCGAGATCGGCGACGCGATCCACATCGGCGACGTTCGGGCGTTCCTGCCGGAGACGGCCGAGATCGTCGACGACGAGACGCTGACGCTGATCACCGTGCTCGCCCCGCGCCTCGAGGTCGAAGAGGAAGAGACCGAGGAAGAGGAAGGCGCCGAGCCCGAAGTGATCGGCCGCGGTGCGGAGGACGAAGAGGCGGAAGGCGCGGAAGACGCCGAGGAGTAGGGAGACGATCGCCACGTGCGACTGATCGTGGGGCTCGGCAATCCGGGCCCGCGGTACGCGGGAACCCGGCACAACGCCGGGTTCCTCGTCTTGGACGAGTTCGCCCGCAGGTACGGTGCGACGTTCCGATCGGGCCGTGACGGCGAGGAGGCCCGCGTCGGGCAGGTCCGGCTGCTCAAGCCGACGACGTTCATGAACCTCTCGGGCTCCGCCGTGCAGGCCGCCGCGACCCGGAACGGCGTCCGTCCCGCGGAGATCACCGTGGTCCACGACGACCTCGACCTGCCGCTGGGACGGCTTCGCATCCGCGCCGGCGGCGGTGCCGGCGGCCAGAAGGGCGTGCGCGACATCGTCGCGCGCATCGGTCCCGACTTCGTGCGCCTGAAGGTGGGCATCGACCGGCCTCCGCCGCGCTGGACGGTCGAGCACTGGGTGCTGTCACGCTTCCGCGAGGACGAGAGCGAGCTGGTGCGGCGTGTGGTCGACGCCGCGGCGGACGGCCTCGACGCGATCGTGCGCGAAGGGCCGGACGCCGCGGCGAACCGCGTGAACGGCCTGGACCTGCGCCCCGACGCGCGACCGGCCGACGCGGACCGGGCCGACGCGGACCGGGCCGACGAGAATCGTGGCGACGCGGAGTCCGGCGGCCCCGACGACGCCTCGCCGCGTCAAGACGACGCCTCGTGAGCGACGCCGCGCTGGTCTTCTTGGTGCTCGCGGCGACCGTCGCCGCGTTCGCCAGCGACCGGTTCCGACTGGACCTCGTCGCGCTGCTCGCGATGCTGACGATGGCGATCAGCGGCATCCTGACGCCAGCGCAGGCGCTGGCGGGCTTCGCCGAGCCGATCACCCTCATGATCGCCGGCCTGTTCATCGTCGGCGCCGGCCTGTTCGAGACCGGCGTCGCCGATCGCCTCGGCGACCTGTTGGCCCGCATCGCGGGTCGTGGTCCGACGCGGCTGCTGATCGCGACCATGCTGGTCAGCGCGCTGCTCTCCGCGTTCCTCTCCTCCACCGGCACCGTCGCGGTGCTGCTCCCCGTCGTGGTGGGGCTGGCGCGGGGAGCGGGCATGGCGCCGTCGCGCCTGCTGATGCCGCTCGCGTTCGGCAGTCTGCTGGGCGGCATGCTGACGCTGATCGGAACGCCGCCCAACCTGGTCGTGTCCGATCAGCTGCGCGCGATGGGCGGCGAGCCGTTCGGCTTCTTCGCCTTCACGCCGGTCGGCGCCACGATGCTGGTCGTCGGCGTGGTGTACATGGCCACCATCGGCAGACGGCTGCTGCCCGACCACCGCGATACCGGCCTCGGCGTGGGGGGTGGCGCCGCCACCTCGCTGGACGAGCTGGCCGATCGCTACGAGCTGCGTCCGCGCCTGCACGCCGTCGAGGTGCCGTACGGATCGCCGCTCGCCGGCGAGACGGTCGCCACGGCCGAGCTCCGTAGCCGGTTCGGCGCGACCGTGCTGGCGATCGAGACGTTGGGCGAGACGCAGCCGCACGTCCGCCGCGCCGAGCCGACGACGTTGATCCGACCCCACGACGTGCTCCACCTGCTGGCCGAGCGCGACGATCTCGATCGGCTGCTGATCGAGACCGGCACACGGCTGGACGACCAGCCGCGCATGCCGCTCCCCGAGCCGCTGATGCTGATCGAGACGCTCCTCCCACCCCAGTCGAAGTACGTCGGGCAGCCGCTGCGCGAGAGTCGGCTCCACGATCGGACCCGCGCCACGGCCGTCGCGGTACGGCGCGGCGCGCGCCTCCTGCACGGCGACCTCGGCGACCGGACGTTGCAGTCGGGCGACGCGCTGCTGCTGGCGGGAGGGCCGGTCGCGCAGCGGAGGGTCGCCAAGGCGCGTGACGACCTCATCGTCGTCGGCGCTCCACGCGAATGGGAGCGGTTCGCGCGCGACACCCGTCGGGCGCCGGCCGCGCTCGCGATCCTGGCCGGCTTGCTCGTCACGATGACGTTCGGCCTTCTGCCCAACGCGATCGCCGTCCTCACGGCGGCGGTCGCGATGGTGTTGAGCGGCGCGCTGAGCATGGAGGGCGCCTACCGCGCGATTCACTGGGAGTCGGTCGTCCTCATCGCGGCGATCCTGCCGATGTCGACCGCGCTTCAGGTCAGCGGCGGTCTCGACGTCGTCGTGGGCGGCCTGGTGGGCGCGCTGGGCGGCGCCGGACCGCTGATGGTGATGGCGGCGCTGTTCGTGCTCACCTCCGCGTTCAGCCAGGTGATCTCGAACACGGCGACGACGGTGCTGCTGGCGCCCGTCGCGTTCGTCGCGGCGCGCGACCTGGGCGTGTCGCCCGAGGCGATGCTGATGGCGATCGCGGTGGCGGCCTCGACCGCGTTCGCGACGCCGGTCGCGTCGCCCGTGAACGCCCTGGTGCTGACGTCGGGACGCTACCGGTTCGGCGACTTCCTGCGGGTCGGCCTGCCGATCGTCGTGTTGATGCTGATCGCCACGCTGCTGGTGGTGCCGGTGTTCTTCCCGCTGAACCCCGGCTGAGCCGCGAGCCGGCGCGAGAAGCGCTCCGGCCGCCGGGAGCGACGACGCGACGGCTCAGCCGAAGCGGCCCGTGATGTACGCTTCGGTCCTCGGGTCCCTGGGCACGACGAACAGCGTCTCGGTCAGGCCCTTCTCGATCAAGCTGCTGGCTCCGGGCGTATCCATGACCGACCGGTCGAGGAGGAAGAACGCCGTCTCGTCGGAAACGCGGCTGGCCTGTTGCATGTTGTGGGTGACGATCACGATCGTCACGAATCGCTTCAGGTCGCTCAGGAGCTCCTCGATGCGCTGCGTGGCTTGCGGATCGAGCGCGCTCGTGGGCTCGTCCATGAGGAGAATCTCCGGTTCGACCGCCAGGGAGCGGGCGATGCACAGGCGCTGCTGCTGCCCCCCTGAAAGACCCGTGGCCGGCGTGCGGAGACGGTCCTTCACCTCGTCCCATAGCGCCGCTTGGTGAAGCGACCGCTCGACGACGTCGTCGAGCTCGCTCTTGCGTTTGCGGCCGTGCAGGCGCAGGCCTGCGGTCACGTTGTCGTAGATGTTCATGGTCGGAAACGGGTTCGGCTTCTGGAACACCATCCCGATTCGGTGCCGAACGTCGACCGGGTCGATGCCCCGGTCGTAGACGTTCTCGCCGTGGAACGCGATCGAGCCCTCGACCCGGGCCGCAGGCGTGAGGTCGTGCATGCGGTTCAACGATCGCAGGAAGGTGGTCTTGCCGCATCCCGACGGCCCGATCAGCGCGGTCACCGAGTGCGCGGGCACGTCCATCGACACGTGCCGTACGACGTGGGCGTCGCCGAACGAGACGTTCAGGTCGCGGATTTCGAGGATGGGCGCGGCCTCGCCCGCCGGCTCGGTCGACGCCCGGTCGCCGGGGCGGGCGCTCGTGTGCGGTGCGGTCATGTGGAGGGCCTCCTGAACGCGAAGCGTGCGAGGGCGGTCGCCCCCAGGACCAACACGACGAGGAGCAACGACGCCGCCGAGGCGAGCCGGTTCCATTCGTCGTAGGGGGCGATCGAGTAACGGTAGATGGCCAGCGGCAGCGCGTCGATCGGTCGGTCGAGACTGCGGTTCCAGAACGCGTTCCCGAACGCCGTGAACAGCAGCGGCGCCGCCTCGCCCGCCACCCGGGCGAGCGCCAGCGCGGAGCCGGTGATGATCCCGCCCACGGCGCCCGGCAGGACGATCGAGAGCGTCACCCGCCAGCGAGGCAGGCCGAGCGCGTAGCCGGCCTCGCGCGTCGACCGGGGGACCAGGTTCAGCACCCCCTCGGTGGCCTTCGCGACGTAGGGGACCATCATGACCGCCAGCGCGACCCCGCCCGAGATCGCGCTGAAGCCGCCCATGGCGACGACGATGGCGCCGTACGCGACCAGCCCTATCACCAGCGCCGGAATCCCGGTGATCACCTCGGTCATCAGGCGGACCGTCGGGACGATCGGGTTCCGTGCGAACTCCGCCAAGAGGATGCCCGTCATCACCCCGAGCGGCAGTCCGATGGCCATCGCGATGCCCACCAGCACGCCCGTACCGACGATGGCGTTGGCCAAGCCGCCACCGTCCTGGCCGGGCGGGCGTGGCAGCTCGGTGAAGAACGCCACGTCGATCGAGGACAAGCCGTCGCGAACCAGGAATCCGATGATCAGCACGAGGGGAACGATCACCGCGACGGTCATCGCCGACAGCACGACGGTGGCCGCGACGTCGCGGACGCGCCGCCCGCGCGACAGGGTCGACATGGGCGGCCGCCGCGTCCCGCCGGTCACGACTCCACCCCTTGCGGCGCGAGCCTGCGGATCAGAAGCCGCGCACCGACGTTGACGATGAACGACGTCAGGAACAGCACCAGCCCGATGAAGATCAACGCCGAGACGTGCATCGCCCCGACCGCCTCGCGGAACTCGTTGGCGATGATCGTCGTCATCGTCGCCGTGGGGCTGAAGATGCTCGACGCGAAGTCGGTGCGGTTGCCGATCACCATGGTCGTGGCCAGCGTCTCGCCGAGCGCCCGGCCGAGGCTCAACACCACGCCGCCCATGATCCCCGCCCAGGCGTAGGGGAGCACCGCACGCCACATCACCTCCCACTTCGTGGCCCCGAGCGCGTACATCGCCTCGCGCTGGTCACGTGGGACGAGCCGGATGATGTCCCTCGCGACGGCGGCCGTGAACGGGATGATCATGATCGTCAGGATCACGACCGCGGTGAACAGGCCGCGTCCGCTCGGCGGGGCTTGCAGCAGCGGAATCTGCGCGAGCGCCGGTGTCTGCAGGATCCAGATCTGCAGGTCGCGGACCAGCGGCGCGAGCACGAACACGCCCCAGAACCCGTACACGACGCTCGGGATGGCCGCGAGCGCCTCGACCAGGTAGCTGACGGGGCCCGCCAGCCAGCGCGGCGCGTACTCGGAGACGAACAACGCCGCGGCCACCGCGAAGGGAACCGCGATCGCCAGCGACGCGAAGCTGACCGTCAGCGTGCCCACGAGGAACGGCAACGCGCCGAACTCGCGCGTGACCGGGTTCCATTCGGTGCCCCACAGGAACGAGATGCCGAGGGTCGACACCGCCAGCTCGCCGCGCTGGTACAGCACGAAGGCGGCGTAGACGATGATGCCGATGATCGCGAGTCCGGCCGCGAACACGATCGACAGGAACACGGTGTCGCCGCTGATCAGGC
>CAZHCI010000028.1:9024-13315 GCA_964530905.1 uncultured bacterium | reverse complement strand
GCTGCCCGCGTACCTGCGAAGGCTACCTGCGTCGTGTCATGCGAGTGTAAGCCGACCCGTCGCGACGCGACGCCGGCCGGACCGGGCACCCATGCCCGGTCCGGCCGGCGAGCCTCGCAGCGGGCCACGCCCGTGCGAACGTCGGTCGTTCAGCGGGGGTCGTTCACCTCGAGCGGCTCGTCGCCGTAGGTGATCTTGGCCAGCTGCGCGAAGCCGCCGTCCTGTGCGGCGCCGCGAATCTCCGCGTAGTTCAGGTCGTTGGCGAACGCCTGCCCTTCGGTGATCATCCAGGCGATCAGGTCGACGGTGCGCTGCGCCTGCTCCTGGCTGCGGCCGGCGTAGTCCTGGTCCTGGTAGACGAGGACCCAGCTGAAGCCCGAGATCGGCCAGCCGTCCGGGTTGTCGGTGTTGGTGAAGGTGGCGCGCATGTCCTCGGGCAGCTCCACGTCCGCGGCGAGCGCCACGGCGTCGAGCGTCGGCGCGACGACGTTGCCGGACGCGTTGATCATCGACGCGACGCCCAAGTCGTTCTCGACCGCGTACTCGAGGCTGACGTAGCCGAGGGTGCCGGGGATCTGCGAGATCAGGCCGGCGACGCCCTCGTTGCCGTTGCCGCCGAATCCGGCCGGCCAGTCGACGGCGGTCTGCGGGCCGGTGCTGACCTCGGACGCCCAGGTCTCGCTGACCTTGCCGAGGTAGTCGACGAAGATCGAGGTGGTGCCGGAGCCGTCCGAGCGGTGGGCGACGGAGATCGCGAGGTCGGGGAGCTCGACGCCCTCGTTGAGCTCGGTGATCCGCGGGTCCTGCCAGCTGGTGATCTGACCGAGGAAGATGTCGGCGAGCACGTCGGGCGAGAGGACCAGCGGCTCCGCGGGGTTCTCGGCGATCGGCTCGAAGTTGTAGCTGGGCACCACGGCCGCCAGCGTGGCGGGCACGTGGAGGATCGGGTTGGGTCCGTCGTATGCGTCGCTGGACGGCGCCTCGGCCATCGACTCGTCGGTCATCGGCGCGTCGGAGCCACCGAAGTCGACCGTCTGCTCGAGGATCTGGCGCTGGCCGCCACCGGAGCCGATCGACTGGTAGTTCACCTGCAGGCCGGTCACGTCGTCGTACTCGGCGAACATCGTCGAGTAGAGGGGGAACGGGAACGACGCGCCGGCGCCGGTCAGGTCCTGCGCGAGAGCCGGGGCGGCGGCGAGGAGGACGAGGGTGGACAGAGCGGTCATGAGCTTCTTCATGGGCTACCTCCACGCGAAGCGTAGTCGCACGTTGTCAGCCCGACGTCAGCGGCCCACCCCTCGTCGGCGTACGGCTCACCCCAGCTGCGCGAGGCTCGCCTCGAGCCCCTCGATGAGCGCCTCGGCCTCGGCCAGCCGGCGCCGCTCCTCGGCCACGACGGCGTCCGGCGCGTTGGCGACGAACTTCTCGTTCGCCAGCTTCTTCTCGCTCTTCTGCCGCTCGGCGCGAAGCGTCGCGAGGCGCTTCTCCTGCCGGGCCCGCCATGCGGCGACGTCGACCAGGCCCTCGAGCGGAAGACGAAGCTCGGCCTCGGCCAGCACCTGCCGGAGCGCCGCGCCGCCGGGCTCGCCGGCATGGAGCTCGGCCCGCGCCAGCGCGGCCACGACCGCCCTCTCGCCCATCAGCAGCTCCGCCGCCGGTCCGCTGGGGTGGACGGGGATCGTCTGCGAGGGGGGCAGGTCGGCCTCCGCGCGGAGGACCCGGATCGCCCCGACGGCGGCCTGCAGGCGGGCGAAGTCGGCTTCGGCGGCGGGGTCGGACAGCCCGTCCAGGCCCGACTCCGGCCACGCCGCGAGGGCGACCTGCTCGTCGTGCCCCAGCGCCTCCCACAGCTCGCTGGTGACGAACGGCAGCAGCGGATGCAGCAGCCGCAGGATCGCTTCCAGGGTGGACCTGAGCACGTGCCGCGTGCGGGCGTCGCCGGCGTGGAGCGCGGGCTTGGCGGCCTCGAGGTACCAGTCGCAGAACTCGCTCCAGACGAAGTCGTACGCCGCGCGGTTCGCGGCGCCCAGGTCGAACGCCTCGAGCCGGTCGGTGACGGTGTCCACCGCCCGCGCCAAGCGCGCCTGGATCCACCGGTCCGCGAGGCGTTCGGGCGGTCCTGGATCCTCGGGGCCCTCCAGGTTCATGAACGCGAACCGCGCGGCGTTCCACAGCTTGTTCGTGAAGGTGCGCCCCATCTCGACGCGCCGGTCGTCCCAGCGGATGTCCTGGCCGCCGGTCGAGGCGTGCGTCATCGCGAAGCGCAGCGCGTCCGCGCCGCTCCGGTCGATCACGGCCAGCGGATCGACGCCGTTGCCCTTCGACTTCGACATCTTCTGGCCCTCGGCGTCGAGCACCAGCCCGTGGAGCATCACGTGGCGGAACGGCGCCCGGTCGGTGAGCTCGTAGCCCGACATCTCCATGCGGGCGACCCAGAAGAACAGGATGTCGTAGCCGGTCACCAGCACGCTGGTCGGGTAGAAGCGCCGGTAGAACGGATCGTCCACGTCCGGCCAGCCCAGCGTCGAGAACGGCCACAGGTTGCTGCTGAACCAGGTGTCGAACACGTCCGGATCCTGGTGCAGCTCCTTGCCGGCGTTCGCCGGCGCCTCGGTCGGGTCGGTGAACGGGTCGTCGGGCGAGGGGACGTGCACGTTCCCCTCGGCGTCGTACCAGGCGGGGATGCGGTGACCCCACCAGAGCTGGCGGCTGACGTTCCACGGCCGAATGTTCTCGAGCCAGTCGCGATTCACCTTGGCGTAGCGCTCGGGCACGATCTCGATCTCGCCCGCGTCCAGCGCCGCGAGCACGCGCTGCGCGACGGGGCGCACGTCGTAGAACCACTGCATCGACAAGATCGGCTCGACCGGCACCTTGGTGCGCTGCGACAGGCCGATCGGGACGGTGTACGGCTCGCGCGCCACCAGCGAGGCGTCCGCCTCGAGCGCGTCGACCACCGCGCGCCGCGCCTCGAACCGCTCCATGCCGCGGAACGCCGCCGGCACCAGGTCGCCCTGCAGCCGGGCGTCCAGCCCGATCACCGAGGGACGGGGCAGCTCGTGCCGCTCGCCGATCTCGAAGTCGGTGGGGTCGTGCGCCGGCGTGATCTTGAGCGCGCCGGTGCCGAAGTCCGGCTCGACCGCGGCGTCGGCGATGATCGGCACCCAGCGGTCCGTCAGCGGGATTCGCGCCTTGCCGCCCACGAACGCCGCGTAGCGTTCGTCGTCCGGATGCACCGCGATCGCCTGGTCGGCGAAGATCGTCTCCGGCCGCACGGTGGCGATCCGAATCGCGCCGCCGCCCTCGAGCGGGTAGGCGAGGGTGTACAGCTCGCCCTGGCGATCCTCGCGGTCCACCTCGAGATCGCTCAGCGTCGTGCGGCTCTCGGGATCCCAGTTCACGATCCGCTCGCCCCGGTAGATCCGGCCCTGATGGAACAGGTCGACGAACTGCTTGCGCACCGCGCGAGAGAGGCCCTCGTCCATCGTGAAGCGACTGCGGCTCCAGTCGGCGCTGACGCCGAGCCGCTCGAGCTGCGTCTCGATCATGCCGCCCGAGCGTTCCTTCCACGCCCAGACCCGCTCCAGGAACGCCTCGCGTCCCAGCTCGTGTCGGCTGGTGCCCTGCTCGCGCAGCTGCTTCTCGACCACCACCTGGGTGCTGATGCCGGCGTGGTCCATCCCCGGCTGGTACAGCGCTTCGTAGCCCTGCATCCGCCGCCAGCGGATCAGCGTGTCGATCAGGGTGTTGTCGAACGCGTGGCCGAGGTGGAGGTTCCCGGTGACGTTGGGCGGCGGGATGACGATCGTGTACGGCGGCTTGCCGCTGTCCGGATCGGCCCGGAACGGCTCGTCCGCCCAGCGTCGCACCCAGCGCGGCTCGGCGGAGAGGGGGTCGTAGCTCTTGGGCAGCTCGCGCTGCTGCGTGGTGCTGCGTGCCTCGGACATCGGGTCCTCCCTGCGGACCCGCCCGAAGGCAGTGGCGGATCCGTCCACGTGACGTGAGCGGACGAGGCGCGAGCCCCGCGGTACCACCGCCGTTCCCCGCGGCGGGCGCGGGGCGCTTCGTGACCGCGCTGTCGGGGCGGCGTCCGGAGGCTCTACTGCGTCCCGACTCCGCGTGGCGACGCGGCGACGGCACGGTTCTTCCTCGGCGAGCGGGGCCACGGTGGACCCCGTCCCGGACGGGCGACGTTCGGCGCCGTGGATCCCGCCCCGACTCTCAGTCCAGGACGCTCGGTCCAGGCCGGGGCTCTCTGTGGGCCGGGAAGCGCCTACTCCTCCCGCACGAG
>CAZHCI010000028.1:0-8924 GCA_964530905.1 uncultured bacterium | reverse complement strand
CCCTCGTCCCCGCTCTCGCGGACCTGCCGCGAGATCGGCACCTGACCCAGCAGCGGCACGCGCTCCTGCTCCGCCCAGGCGGCCGCCGTGTCGGCACCGAAGATGTAGTCCCGCTCGCCGCCGGGAAGCGCGTACCAGCTCATGTTCTCGATCAGGCCCAGCACGGGGACGTGCGTCTTGCGCATCATCGTGTGGGCGCGGCGCACGTCGGCCAGCGACATCTCCTGCGGCGTCGTGACCAGCACGGCGCCGGTGACCGTCGCGAGCTGCGTCAGCGACAGCTGCACGTCGCCGGTGCCGGGCGGAAGGTCCACGATCAGGTAGTCGAGCTCGCCCCAGACGGTCTGCTCGATCATCTGCTTCAGGGTGCCGTGCAGGATCGGGCCGCGCCAGGTGAGGGCCTGACCGTCCTCCACCAGGTTCGCGATCGAGATCAGCTTCACCCCGTGGTTGCGCATCGGGAGGATGTTCTTCTCATCGTCCGCCATCAGGCGCTTGCCCTCGACGCCGAACATCTTGGCCTGCGACGGACCGTAGATGTCGGCGTCCAGAAGACCGACCGTGGCGCCCTCGAGCACCAGCGAGGCGGCGAGGTTCGCCGCGACGGTGGACTTGCCGACCCCGCCCTTGCCGGAGCCCACGGCGACGACGTGCTTCACCCCGGGAAGCGACGGGGATCCCCCGTCGCGCACCTGCGCGCCGAACTCGAGATCGACGCGGGCGACGCCGTCGATCCGGCCGACGGCGTCGCGCACGTCCTTCTCGATCGTGGCCTTCATCGGGCAGGCGGGCGTGGTGAGGTTCACCTTGACGTGAACGGTGTCCCCCTCCACGGTCGCGCGCTCGACCATGCCCAGCGAGACGAGGTCCTGATGGAGCTCGGGGTCCTGCACCGTCTTGAGCGCCTCGAGGACGCTGGATTCCTGGATCGTCATGGACGGAGCGTAGCAAGGGCGCCAGCGCCCGTGAATCCTCTGGCCGACACGCCAGGCCGGGCCGCGGCGCGCCTTGCCGACCCCCCAGGGGGCGGGTATGCTCCCGACGTGAGAGGACCGGGAGCCGTGCCGCAGGCGCAGGAGTCGACGGACCGCCGATGAGCGCGCCGAGCCGATTCCAGGTCGACGCCTGGCGAGCTCCGCGGCGTGGCGTGACGGTGGGCGAGGGCCGCGACGCCGCGACCGGACTGCAGGTCCGGGTGCTCCGGTTCGACGGTCCGCCCCGCGGCGAGCCGACGTCGCTGGACCATCCGAACCTTCCGGGCGTGGTGGCCGCCGAGACGGCCGACGGCGTGACGCACCTCGTCACGCTGGTCCCGCACCACGACCGGTCGCTCGACGGCGGCCCGGCGGCGCTGGACGCGGAGGCGGTGGTCGCCGCGGCCGACGCCCTTGCCGCGCTGCACGCGGCAGGGATCGTGCACGGCGACATCGGCCTGCATCAGCTGTCGCTCGGGCCCGGGGGGCACCTGCTGCTGCTGGGCGCCGGAGCTCCCTGGCGCGGTCCGGACCACGAGCCGACCGCCGGCGACGACGTCCGCGCCTTGGCGGTGGCGTTGCTCGAGGCCGGACGCGACCTCCCCACCCCGCTCGAGCGCGTCTTGCAGCGCGCGGCGTCGACGCCCGCGCCGGGCACGGACGGTCGACGCCTCGCGGACGCGCTGGCGCGGGCGGCGCGCGGCCACGACGAGCACGACGACGGCCGAGCCGCCGTGGTGAAGGACCTGCCGCCCGGCGGCGTGTACAAGAGCGGCGAGACGGGTCCGCCACGCAAGCCCGGCAGCTACCAGGCCGGGGCGTCTTGGGCGCCTCGCCGGCGGCCGAGGCGCCCGCCTACCGTCCTGCTCGGGGCGGTCGCCGTCGTTTTGCTGGTCTCCGTGGCGTCCTGGCTGCTGCGCGATCGCGACGCGCCCGCGCCGACGACGGACCGGCCCGCGGCGTACGTCGTCGACGTGAGCGTGGCGCCGCTGGGCGCTCCCCCGTTCTCGATCGTCGTCGTCGACGCCCCCAGCGGCACGTCGCTGACCCCCGGGACCCGGCTCGGTCGCGCGCCCAGGCGCGTCGTGCTCGACGTGCCGGGACGGTGGGTGCTGCAAGGCGTGTTCGGCGAGCGTCGCAGCGCTCCGGTCGTCGTGCGCGTGCCGGCCGCGAGCTCGGCGACCCTGACCCTGCCCCCCGAGGCCGCGGATCCGCCCGCGACCTCGCCCCGATAGCGAGGAGCGAGCATGTCCGAGAGCATCGTGGTCATCGATTACGGATCGCAGTACACGCGCCTGATCACCCGCCGCCTGCGGGAGCTGGACGTGTTCTCGGTCCTGGTCGGGCCGGACGAGGGCCTGGACGCGGTCCGGGCCCACCGCCCCGCGGGCGTGGTGCTGTCCGGCGGTCCGCAAAGCGTCACCGACGCCGGCGCGCCCGGCCTTCCCGCCGGGCTGCTGGACGCCGGGCTGCCGATCCTCGCGATCTGCTACGGCATGCAGCTCGTCGCCCGGGATCTGGGCGGCGAGGTCCGACCGGGAACCGTTCGCGAGTACGGCAAGGCCGACCTCGCCGAGTACGGCGGCGAGCTGTTCGCGGGCGTCGAGGGCGTCTTCACCGCCTGGATGAGCCACGGCGACAGCGTCGTCCGGCCGCCCGGCGGCTTCCGCGTCACCGCGGCGACGGCCGACACGCCCGTCGCCGCGATGGAGGATCCGCGCAGGGGGATCTACGCCCTGCAGTTCCACCCCGAGGTGCGGCACACGCCCAAGGGCCTGGCGCTGCTCGAGCGGTTCGTCGAGCGGACCGGCGTCGCCCGCGACTGGACGCCACGCAACATCGTCGAGCAGGCGGTGGACGACGTGCGCGGCACGGTCGGCGCTGGGCGCGTGCTGCTGGGCATCTCGGGCGGCGTGGACTCGAGCACGCTGGGGCTCCTGCTGCACGAAGCGATCCCCGACCAGCTCGAGGCGGTGTTCGTCGACACCGGCCTGCTGCGCCTCGGCGAGGTCGAGGAGGTGAGCCGGGCGCTCCGCTCGCTGGGCGTCCGACTCACCGTCGTCGATGCGCGAGAGCGCTTCCTGGCGGCGCTGCGGGGCGCGGTCGATCCCGAGGACAAGCGCAAGGCGATCGGCCGCACCTTCATCGAGGTGTTCCAGGCCGAGGCGCGCCTGCTGGAGGCCGAGCACGGACCGATCCGGTTCCTGGCCCAGGGCACCCTCTACCCCGACGTGATCGAGTCCGCCGGTGGTCAGGGCGCGGCGAACATCAAGAGCCATCACAACGTCGGGGGCTTGCCGCAGGAGCTGGGCTTCGATCTGATCGAGCCGTTCCGGACGCTGTTCAAGGACGAGGTGCGCGAGGTCGCCGCGACGCTGGGACTTCCCAAGGAGCTGCGCGACCGGCACCCGTTTCCCGGTCCGGGGCTGGCGATCCGCGTCCTGGGCGAGGTCACGCCGGAACGGCTCGAGGTGGTGCGCCGCGTGGACGACATCTTCGTCGGCTCGCTGCGCGAGTTCGGCCTGTACGACGAGATCTGGCAGGCGCTCGCGGTGCTGACGCCGCTCCGCTCGGTCGGCGTGATGGGGGACGGCCGGACCTACGCGTACACCGTCGCCCTGCGCGCCGTGACCAGCGTGGACGGCATGACCGCCGACTGGGCGCGGATTCCGCACGACGTGCTGGGCCTGATCAGCAACCGCATCGTCGGCCAGGTGCCCGAGGTGAACCGCGTGGTGTACGACGTGACCAGCAAGCCGCCGGGCACGATCGAGTGGGAGTGAGGCCTCGCGGCCCACGCCGGCCGGGCGGTCCGCGCGAGACACGGTAGTCTGGTGCGCATGCCCCGCACCTGGCTGATGAAGAGCGAACCGGACGTCTACGGCTACGACGACCTCGAACGCGACGGACGGACGCCGTGGGACGGCATCCGCAACTACCAGGCCCGGAACTTCATGCGCGACGAGATGAAGGTGGGCGACCGGGTGCTGTTCTACCACTCGAACACCCAGCCGCCGGGCGTCGTCGGCGTGGCCGAGGTCGTCAGCGAGCCGTATCCGGACCCCACGCAGTTCGACCCGGCCAGCCGCTATCACGACCCCAAGGCGACGCACGACGAGCCGCGCTGGATGCTCGTCGACGTCGCGCCCCGGCGCCGGCTCCCCAGGCAGGTGACGCTGGCGGAGATGAAGTCCGATCCGTCCCTCGCCGACCTCCCCCTCGTGCGTCGCGGCAACCGGCTGAGCATCATGCCGGTCGGAGAGGCGGAGGCCGCGCGGATCGTCGCGCTGGCCGAGACGCCCGACCCGGACGCCGCCTGAACCGCCTGCGCGGCACGTCGCGTGCGCCCACGACGCGGAAACGGGACCACCGGGATGGTACCCTCCGGCATGACGAGGACGCGCCGAGCACGGATCCTGGAACTGATCGCGGAGACGTACATCGACACGGCGCATCCGGTGCCCTCCTCGGCCATCGCCGAGCGGCTGGGCATCTCGGGCGCAACGGTGCGTAACGAGTTCGCGGCGCTCGAGGAGGAGGGGCTGGTCTGCCAGCCGCACACCTCGGCCGGACGCCTGCCCACGCCGCTCGGATTTCGGCGCTACGCCGACGCCTACCTGCCGCCGCGGCCGCTCTCCGCCCGCGAGCGCAGCCGCTTGCGCCAACGCGTCGAAGGGCTCCACGGCAGCGATCTGCTGCGCACGCTGGCATCGCTGGCGTCCGACCTGTCCGGCTACGCGGTCGTGCTGGAGCTTCCGGCCGATCCCACCGTCCGGACGCTCGAGGTTCACCTCACCCCGCTCTCCAGTCGGCGCCTGCTGGCGGTCGCCGTGCTCGAGAACGGCTTGACGCGCGACCTGTCGGTCGAGCTCGACCCCACGCCGGACGACGAGGTGCTGGACGACGCCGAACGGGTGTTGCGCCACATCGGCCTGCCGCTGGTCGAGATGCCCAGCGCCCTCCGCGAGCGGGCCCGCGAGGTCGGGGTCGAGCTGCGGCGCACCCTTTCCGCCGTCGCCGACGCCTGGCCCACGCTCCATCCGGCCGAGGTCGTCTCCCACGGCCTGAGCCTGCTGTTCGACGAGCCCGAGTCGAAGGATCCGTCGTTCCTCCGCAGGGCCGCCCGCAGCCTGGAGCGAGGCACCTTTCCCTGGCAGGACGGGGACGGGTCTCCCCTGGCGCTGGACTTCGACGAGGACGTCGCCCTGATCGGCGCCGAGCTCGGCTGGCGGCACGGCCCCGGCCGGCTGACGCTGGTCGGTCCGGCCCGGATGCGGTACGGAACCGCGTTCGCCGTGGCGCACGGCGTCAGCCGCTCCTTGCCGGCATCGTCGGGCGGTGCAGCGTGAGCGCGAGCGCGGCCGCCACCACCGTCGACGTGCGCTTCTTCGCGCAGCTGCGGGCAGCGGCCGGCACCAGCGAGACGACCGTCGCGATCGAGCCGGGAACCGACGTCCGCGCCCTCGCCGCACGGCTCGAGGCCGCGTACGAAGGGTTGTCGCTGCACGGCACGATGTGCGCCGTCGACGAGCGCTACGCGGACCCGGCGACACGACTGGACGGAGGCGAGACGGTCGCGTTCCTGCCTCCCGTCTCGGGCGGTTGACGACGCGTCCCGCCGGGGACGTGTTTTTCACACGGGATTCGGCCCTTCTCGGCCTATCATGCAACGGTCCGAGGATCCGCTCGGCGCAGCCGCGCCGTACGCGTTCTCGCCGGCAGGAGCTCGAGGTGGCCAACGCGATCTACACCACGACCCGGGACGAACTCGCCGGCCTCGTCTCGAGGCAGGTGGCCAGCGGCATGCTGTCGCGCGCCGTCGCCGCGGTGGGCAGCGATCCGACCACGATCGACGCCTCCACCATGAGCCGGCTGCTGCGGGGGCGCGTCCGTCGGGAGCTCGAGCGCACGCTTCCACGTGCCGGCGTTCGCCGTCGGCTCGCGGATCTCGACGCCCGTCTGGCGCGTGAGCACGGTCCGAGCGGGCCCGGCTCCGCCGCCCGAGGCGCCCCCGGCACGCCTGCAGCTTCGGCCGCATCCGCTCCGGTCGGTCGCCCGGTCGACGGCGTCCGCGCGAACGGCGCGCGCGTCTCGGCAGCGGATCCACGACGCTCGATCCTGCCGGTCCGACCGGCGACCGTCTGGAGCCACGAGCCGGCCGACACGGGCACGTTCGACGAGCGACGTCGCGCGTTCCCGATCGCCGGAGACGTCGTCGCCACGCGGCCGGCGGTCGAGCCGACCGCGCCACCGGCGGTCCGTACGCCCGCGGTGGCCACGGCGACGCCCCCGCCCACCACGACCCGGCCGCGTCCCGATCGCCTGATCGAGCGCGTGACCGACGACGACGCCGTTCGTCAGTGGATCTGGCGTCCGGCCCACGGACCGGCCGAGGGCCGGGGCGCCGGACCGGATCCGGGCCGCGTGGTCAGCGTGCTGGGCTCGTTGACGACCGTGCTGGGCCGACACGGGGCCGTTCGCTCGCTGCACGTCCGTCACGGCCGGGGCCACGTCATGATGGGCGTGGACCGCGGCTCGACGCTGGTGATCGCCGGTGACGAAGATCTGAACCTCGGAGCGGTCTACGCGTCGTTCCGTGCGCTGGAGGAGGAACCATGACCATCGCCCGAAAGTTCACCGTCGGCCTCGTGGCCGTGCTGATCGCGACCCTCGCGTGGGCGCAGGAGGCGGTGCCCGAGGACGACGTCCTGCAGCGCTACGAGCTCGCGACCGAGAACCTGTCGGCGGCGGCGGACGCGCTGCCCGGCGACGCCGTCGGGGCGCGCACCGCGCTCGACCGGGCGTTCAGTGCGCTGCTCACGCTGTCGCGCGGAGACGCGAGCACGCTCAGCGACTCGCTCGACCGGGTGTTCGAGCGGGCCCGTACCGCCATCGACAATCGCAGCGCGACCGACTTGGCCGTCCAGACCGCCGTGCTTCGCGGCGGGTTCCAGCGACTGCTGTTCGAATCCGCGCTCACGGCCGCGGTCGAGGGTCGCCCCGACCTGGCACGCAGCCGCCTGCTGCGACTCGCGCAAGATCTGCAGCTCGGCGAGGCCCGACTGGAGCAGCTGGACGACGTCACCGACGCAGGGCCGTTCCGGCGCGTGTTCGAGGCGGGCGTCGCCGAACAGGTGTCCGCTCGGCTGCAGGCGCTGGCGCAGGCGGGCGTTCCCGAGGATCGGGACGCCGCCTACCGCGCGCTGGCGCGCGCGTACGCCGACTACCTGCTCGTGCAGGACTCGGGTCGGATCGATCCCGGCACGAACCGGCAGTTCGTGGAAGCCGCGGAGGCTCTCGTCGACGGTGAGGACGAGGCGTACCTCGCTGCGCTGACGAGCCTGACGTCGAGCCTCGCCGAGCTTCGCGAAGCCGCCGACGCGGGCACCCCGCCCCGCGCGGACGCCGAGGTCCCGGGCGAAGGAGCGGCGGAGCTCCCGAGCGACGTCACCGACGACGCCGCGCCCAGCGATGAAGCGACCGCCCAGGTAGCGCCGTCCGAGGAGACGCCTGCCGAGGAGGCTCCAGCCGACGAGACGCCTGCCGACGAGGCTCTTGCCGACGAGGCCACCGACGAGGCCGCAGCCGACGAAGGCGCCGAGGAAGGAGCCACGGCTGACGGCATCGACGTGGCCGCCCTGCGAGCGGAGATCGCCGCGGAGCTCGAAGAGGAGCGCGAGGCCGAGGCGCTCGCGGACCTGGAGGGCGAGCTCGCGATCTTGGGCATCCCCTCCCCGGCGCGCACCCTGCTGGCGGGCGACCTGTACGCGTCCGACGTCGCGTCCGTCCGAGCGCTCGAAACCGAGCTCGCGGCCCAGGCCGCGCTGGTCGAGGCGCGGGTCCTGCGCGGCGACGTCCAGGGGGCTCGTGACCAGCTCGCCGAGCTCGAGCTGCGCTACGAGACCGGCCTGCGCAAGATCGCCGTACGTGCCGCCCCCACGGCCGACGCGGAGCTGCGCGCGCTGCTCGACCGCATGAATCAGGCCCCCGCGCTGAGGAACGCCGACGCGTCGCTCCTCTCCAGCGAGGCGTTGGCGCTGTCGGAAAGCCTTCGCGGGCGGACCGCGCCGTGGACGCACCGACTGGCCGCGAGCTCGTCGGAGCTGTGGAGCGGCTGGGCCCGTCCGGTCGTCATGATCGTGCTGGCCCTGCTCGCGCTCCTCCCCCTCCGTCTGCTCGGCTTGGCGTTCGGAGGCGGAAATCCGAACTGGCGCCGCATCTCCACCGCGCTGTTCCTTCTGGTTCTGCCCATCCTGGTCGAAGGCGTGATCTCGGTCGCCGCCCTGCTCGCGGCCCCCCTCGGCGCGCCCGCGTTGGCGGGATGGACGGTCGCGTCGATCTTCGCCAGCGACCTCACGCAGCTCGTGTGGGCCCTCGTGATGCTCGCGGCGCTGGTCCTGGCCAGCTCCGGCTTCTACGGAATCTGCGTGCAGTTCGGCGTTCTCGGGCGCCGCAGCCGAAGCGAGCCCGCCGCCGAGGTGAAGACCCGCGACGACACGCTCGTCGACTGGAACGACGACTTCTGATCGCCGGGGCCGGACGGACCGAATGACGACGAGTCCCGCCTACCGTGCCTGCGTCACGGCGCTGGAGCGGCTGTTGTCCCCGCGCGTCGCCTCCCGCACGCTGCACATGGCGATGCGGGAAGGCCGGCTGACCGCCGAGACGGTGACCGCGGACGATCTCGAGCCGATCCTCAAAGGCCCCGTCTTCAAGCAGCTGCAGGTCGCGATGCCGCCCGAGCGCGCTCGCGAGTCGGTGAACGACATCCTCGGGACGATCGCCAGCGCGGAGGGAACGACCGGCGGCGATCGCTCCGACCTGCCGACGGCCTCGTCCGCGGACCGAGCCGGCGCCGCCGCTCCGTCCGAAGGCGCGCCGGGCGCCGAGCCGGCGTCCGGACCCGGCGTCGTCGATCGGCACGCCGACGGCCCGAGCGCTGCCGCCGAC
>CAZHCI010000027.1:21587-22848 GCA_964530905.1 uncultured bacterium | reverse complement strand
ACAGCGCCGCGGTGGTGTACGTGGTCCTCACGCTCAGCGCCTCCAGCATGCTGCGCTGGGTGGAGCGCAGGACGGACGCGGGTCGCGCATGACCGGGCACGAGGACCGGGACGGATCCGCGCCCACCCACGCCGCAGACCCGATGGCCCCCGTCGCCGAGGTGGACCTCGGCGCCTTGCGCCGCAACGTCGCGCGGCTGCGCGACCGCACGCGGCCCGGAACGTCGATGCTGGTCGCCGTCAAGGCGGACGCCTACGGGCACGGGCTGGTGCCGGTCGCACGCGCACTGGCCGGCGCCGGCGTCGACTGGCTGGGCGTCGCCACGCCCGACGAGGCCGACCGTCTGCGAGCCGCCGGCATCGACGGGCGGATCCTGATGTTCGGTCCGATCCGGGGTCCTGCGCTGGCGCGCCTGATCGCCGCCGAGGTGGACCTGACCGTCACCGACCGGGCCGACGTCGCCGCGGTGGCGGCGGCGCGCGACGAGCTGGGCGCCGGGGCTCCGCCCGCCCGCGTCCACCTCAAGGTCGACACCGGGATGGGTCGGCTGGGCCTGCGCCCGGAGCGGGCGGTCGACATCGCCCGCACCGTGCAGGAGGCGCACGGGCTGCGACTGGCCGGCGTCTGGACGCACTTCGCCTGCGCCGACGAGCCGTCGCGCGACGTCACCGAGCGTCAGCGGTGGGCGTTCGATGCGGTGCTGGCCGACCTCGACGTCGCGGGCCTTCGGCCGGAGGTCCGCCACGCGGCGAACAGCGCGGCGCTCCTCGCCGCGCCCGCCACGCACTACGACCTGGTGCGTCCCGGCCTGTCCGTGTACGGCTACCCGCCCGGCCCCGAGCTCGCGACGGCCGCGGCCGACCTGGAGCCCGTCCTGACGCTCACCGCGCCGGTCGTGTTCGTCAAGCCGGTCGGGCGCGGCGACCCCGTGTCGTACGGCCAACGCTGGCGTGCGCCGGACGACACGACCGTCGCCACGATCCGATTCGGGTACGCCGACGGCTATCCGCGGGCGCTCACGAACCTCGGCGACGTCGTGCTGCACGGTCGTCGCTGCCGGGTGGTGGGCACGGTGTGCATGGACCAGCTGATGGTGGACGTCGGCCGCGGCGACGTGGTGGTCGGAGACCGCGCCGTGCTGTTCGGGTCGAACGGTCCGGGCGCGGACGAGCTGGCGGCCCGCATCGGCACGATTCCCTACGAGCTGCTCACCCGGCTGGGAGGGCGTGTCGTCCGTCGCTACCGGTCGTCGTAGCGGACG
>CAZHCI010000027.1:9840-21487 GCA_964530905.1 uncultured bacterium | reverse complement strand
CGTGCCGGGCCGTGGGGTTCAACGCCTCGTGACTCGGTCGCTTGGCGTCGCGTCGCTTGCCGTGTGCGTCGCCTGCCGTTATGGAGCCGGGGGTGGCGGAGGCGCAGCGGGATCGCCGAGTCCGCCGTCTTCCGGGATGGGCTCGGGCTCGGGGGGCTCCAGGCCCTCGCGGACCCCCTCCGTGGTCTCGCGAGCCTCTTCGAGCGCTTCGCGAACCGCGGCGGCGACCGACTCGGCATCGACCTCTTCGGCCTCGAGCTCGGCGATCTGAGTCTCGATGTCCTCGAGTCGCTGTTCGACGGTCTCGAGATCGTCGCGCATCGACTCGGCGTCCTCGGCGGTGACGCCACCGCCGCCGCACGACGCCAAGACCATCGCCAGGGCGGTGCCGAGCGCAATGAACAGTCCGTTCCGTCTTCGAATCATCGTCAGCCTCCTTCGATGAAGGATGGGCGTTCGGCGGGTCCGATCGTCTCCCGCCACCTCTGGGCCTGCCTGCAGGGTAGACCGCCACCGCCGAGAGAATGTATCCCCACGACTTGACGAGGACACCACGTCCTGAAGAGCGCGGTCCGGTCCTGAAGCCTCACCTGGACAGCGACGCCTCGGATCGACCGCCGTTCGATGGGCCCGGGCCCGCATCCGCCGCGCCTTCGGCCTCGTGCTCCTGAAGCGTGACCCGGACGCTGCTCACGCGCCGCTCGTCGCCGTCGAGCACCTCGAACCGCGCGCCGCCGTACTCCAGCGCATCGCCGACCCGGGGGATCGAGCCGAAGCGGGCGATCAGGAATCCGGCCAGCGTGTCGTACTCGCCATCGTCCTCGAACAGGATGCGGAGCTCGTCGCCGACCTCGTCGAGGTTCGCCGAGCCTTGCACGACGTACTCGCCCTCGGCGGCGGCGACGATGTCCTCGGCCTCCTCCTCGTCGGTCTCGTCGTAGATCTCGCCGGTGATCTCCTCGATGATGTCCTCGAGCGTGATCAGGCCGCTGGTCCCGCCGAACTCGTCGACGACGACCGCCATGTGGACCTTGCGGTGGCGCATGTCGCGCAACAGCGCGAGGACCGACAGCGTCTCGGGAACGTACTGCGGCGGGCCCATCAGGTCGGCCACCCGCGTGGACGCCAGCGCCTCGGGCCGGCCGAGGTAGGGCAGCAGATCGCGCGCGTAGGCGATCCCGCGCACGTCGTCGATGCTGCCCGCGTACGCCGGGAGGCGGCTGTAGCCGTGCTCGGTGACGAGCGCGAGCATCTCGTCGAGGCCGGCGTCCTCGGAGACGGCGACGACGTCGACGCGCGGCGTCATCACCTCCCGCACGACCGTCTCCTCGAGGTCGATGATCCCCTTGATCATCTGCTCCTCCTGCGCCTCGATCACGCCGGACTCCTCGGCGCTCCGCAGCATCAGTCGCAGCTCGTTCTCCGTGATCAGCGGGGTCGTCGTCGGCTCCAGGCGCACCGCGCGCAGGATGAGCGTGGTGATCCAGGCGAAGAAGCGCCCGACCGGGTAGAGCACGATCGACAGCACCCAGACCGGCCGGATGACGAGCCGGCTGAACCCGACGGCGTTGTGGACCGCGATCGACTTGGGCGTGATCTCGCCGAACACCAGCACCAGGAGGGTCATGATCCCGGTCGCCGAGCCGACGGCCAGCGACTCGCCGAAGCCGTACTGACGCGAGAGCTGGATCGACATCTGCGTCACCAGCGCGGTCGCCGCGATGTTGACGAGGTTGTTCCCGATCAGCAGGGTGGTGATGAAGCGGGTGGGCTGCGCCTCGAGCAGCGCGAACGCGCCGCTCGGATCGAGGCCCTCCTCGCGCAGCTGCCGGATCTTCCACTCGCCCAGCGCGGTGAGGGCGGTCTCGGAGCCCGACAGGATGCCCGAGAGGGCCAGAAGCACGACGAGCAGGCCGATCTGACCGAACGAAACGCCGCCGGCGACGTCGGCCGGCGACTGAGCGAGCGCCACCGCGGGCGCTGCGATCACGATCAGCAAGATCAGGAGGAGCGTGGGGGTCGACGGGAGCCGCGATCGACTGGGAGGGGTGTCTTCGTCTTCCATGTCCTGGGCGGAGTCTAGCATAGGGTCTCGCGAACCCCGGTCCGGGGCCGACGACGAGCGTGACCACGAGGTCGCCGCCGCGTTGCCGGCCCGAGGCCGCCGGCTGAGGTATCCTCGCCTCCCTGAGGCGGAGGTGGCATGGCGAACATCGTGGTGGAGGGTCCCATCGGGGTCGGCAAGACGAGCTTGACGCGACTGCTGGCCGACGCGATCGGCGCGCGGCAGGTGCTCGAGGTGGTCGAGGAGAACCCGTTCCTCGCCTCGTTCTACCAGGACCCCGAACGGTACGCGTTCAGCGCCCAGTCGTTCTTCCTGCTCTCGCGCTTCAAGCAGTCGCAGGAGCTGGGGCAGGGATCGCTGTTCGCTCGCCACGTCGTCGCCGACTACCTGTTCGACAAGGACTGGATCTTCGCGTCGCTGAACCTGCAGGGCGACGAGTGGGAGCTGTACCAGGACCTGTACCGGTCGTTGCGGCCGAAGCTGGCGCCGCCCGACCTGGTGGTCTACCTCCGCGCCGATCCCGACGTGCTGATCCCGAGGATCGCGCAGCGGGCCAGGCCGTTCGAGCGGGACATCGATCCGGAGTACCTCCGTCGGCTGGGCCGGGCGTACGACGCGTGGTTCGAGCACTGCCCCTACCCGCTGCACGTGATCGAGGCGTCCGACGTCGACTTCGTCGCCTCGCCCGCGGACCGGGACGCGGTGTTGGCCGACGTCCTCCAGCTCGCCAAGGTCGCCTGAGCAGACGTGTACGTGGCCGTAGCAGGAAACATCGGCGTCGGGAAATCGAGTCTCACCCGGCTCCTCTCCGACCGGTACCGGCTGGAGCCGATCTACGAGTCGGTCGACGAGAATCCGTACCTGCCCGACTTCTACCGCGACATGCCCCGCTGGGCGTTCCACTCCCAGATGTTCTTCCTGGCCGAGCGGCTCCGTCAGCACCTCCGGCAGGTCAACCCCGGCGAGCGCGTGATCCAGGACCGGACGATCTACGAGGACGCCGCCGTGTTCGCGCGCGCCCTGTGGCGCGACGGCGTGCTGGACGACCGCGATCACGCGAGCTACCGGAGGATGTACGAGGCGATCGCCGCCACGCTGCGGCCGCCCGACCTGCTCGTCTACCTGCGCGCCTCGGTCCCCACCCTGCAGGCGCGGATCGCGCTGCGGGGCCGCGGCTACGAGAGCGACATCGCCGAGAGCTACCTGGAACGGCTGAACGAGCTGTACGACGCGTTCGTGAGCGAGTACGAGCTGTCGCGGGTGGTCGTCGTTCCCGCCGACGACCTCGACTTCGTCGGCTCCGCCGCGGATCTTCGGCGGACGTTCGAGCTGCTCGAGCCGCACGGCCTGGTGCCGCCGCTGGTCCGGGGCTGAGGGCGGGGTCGGCGAGGTGCGCCTTCGCGACCTGGTCCGGGCCGCCTACCCCGAGCTCGCCGGCGTGGCGGCGACGCTGCCCGACACGGTCGTCACCGGCGTCGTGCAGGAGGCCGCCCGCGTCCGTCCGGGCGCCGTGTTCGTGGCGCGCCGGGGCGCCCGCGTCGACGGCCATCGCTTCGTGGCGGACGCCGTCTCGGCGGGCGCGGTGCTGGTCGCGGGCGCCCGGGACGATCCTCCTCTCGGCGCCTTGGGCGGGGTTCCGTACCTTCGCGTCCCCGACGACCGCAGCGCGGTCGCTCGCCTGGCGGCGGTGGTGCACGGCCACCCCTCGCGACGCACCCGGGTGATCGGCGTGACCGGCACGGACGGCAAGACGACCACCTCGGCGCTGCTCTGGTGGCTGCTGAGCGACGTTTCGCCGACGGCGCTGGCCTCGACCGCGATGACGCGGCTGGGGACGCGGGCGTCGACCGCGGCGGGCGCGTTCACGACGCCGGAAGCGGACGTGGCGCAGGCGTTCCTGGCCGAAGCGGCGGATCACGGCATGACGCACGTCGTGCTCGAGTCGAGCTCGCACGGCCTGGCGCTCAGGCGGCTCGACGAGATCGCGTACGCCCTGGCGGTGTGGACGAACCTGTCGCCCGAGCACCTCGACTTCCACGGCGACCTGGCCGCCTACCGCGACGCCAAGGCGCAGCTCGTCCGCCGCGCGCCCCACGCGATCCTGAACCGCGACGACGACGCGTACGCCTTCTTCGCGGCGGAGGCGTCCGCGTCGACGAGCTACGGCGAGCACCCCTCGGCCGACTGGCGACTGCTTTCGGTCGCGCCGGAGAGCGGCCGGCTCGCGCTTCGTATCGGCGCGCCGGACGGGACCGAGCGCGAGGCCCGGCTGCCGATGGTGGGCGGCTTCAACGCGTGGAACGGGGTGGCGGCGCTGGTCGCCGCGGCGCACGAAGGCCTGGACGTCGACGCCGCCCTCGGGCGGCTGGCGACCTTTCCCGGCGTGCCGGGCCGGATGCAGGTCGTTCAGGCCGAGCCGTTCGCCGTCATCGTGGACTTCGCGCACACGGCGCCCGCGCTGTCGAAGGCGTTGGCCGCGACCACGCCAGCGGGCGGACGCCGGATCGTCGTGGTCGGCGCCGCCGGCGAGCGCGACCCGGGCAAGCGCGCTCCGCTGGGCGCCGCCGCGACCGCCGGCGCGGACCTCGCGATCTTCACCGAGGAGGACGCGCGCAGCGAGGACCCCGAGACGATCCTGCAGCAGCTCGCGGGCGGCGCACGGGCGGCAGGGGGCCGGGAGGGCGTGAGCTTCGAGCGGATCGCCGACCGCCGCGACGCGATCCGCGAGGCCGTCCGTCGCGCCCGGCCGGGCGACGTCGTCGTGCTGGCCGGGAAAGGCCACGAGACGACACTGGAGCGTGCGGACGGCACGCGGCCGTGGAGCGAGGTCGAGGAGGCGCGCGCCGCCCTCGCGGCACGGGACGCCGGCGCGGACGCCGCTCGGGACGCTTCGGACGCGTAGCCGCGGCCGTTCCGACGGGAACGGGAGCCCGCGACCGCTGCGCTAGAGTGGCGTCATGCACGTACCCACGTTCATCGAGGCGAAGCGCGACGGCGGCACGCACGCGGAGGCCGACCTGCGCGCCTTCGTCGGCGGCGTCGCACGCGGCGAGATCCCCGACTACCAGGCGGCGGCGTGGCTGATGGCGGTGTTCTTCCGCGGCCTGAGCGACGAGGAGACGGCCGTCCTCACCGATGCGATGGCGGCCAGCGGCGACCGGCTGGACCTCTCGGGCCTCGCGCACACCGTCGACAAGCACTCCACGGGCGGCGTCGGCGACAAGACCACGCTGGTGCTGGCGCCGTTGCTGGCCGCCTGCGGCGCCACGGTCGCCAAGGTGTCCGGTCGCGGGCTCGGGCACACCGGCGGCACGGTGGACAAGCTCGAGGCCATTCCCGGCTACCGGACCGCGCTTCACGACGACGCGTTCTTGGCGCAGGCACGCGAGATCGGCGTCGTCGTGGCGGGCCAGTCCGGCGAGATGGCGCCCGCGGACAAGGTGCTCTACGCCCTTCGGGACGCCACGGCGACGGTCGCGTCACTGCCGCTGATCGCGGCGAGCGTGATGAGCAAGAAGCTGGCCGGCGGCGCCGCGTCGATCGTGCTGGACGTCAAGGTGGGGCGTGGCGCGTTCATGGCGGACGCCGAGCAGGGCCGGGCGCTGGGCAGGACGATGCGGGCGATCGGCAGGCACGCGGGCCGGAACGTCCGCGTGGTCCTCTCGGGCATGGAACAGCCGCTGGGCCTGGCGGTCGGCAACGCGCTCGAGGTGCGCGAGGCGATCGCCGCGCTGGACGGCGGCGGTCCGGACGACCTGCGCGAGCTGGTCCTGATCCTCGCCGCCGAGGTCCTGGCCGCATCGGGCCTGGACGCCAGCCCGGAGCGGATCGCATCCGCGCTGGACGACGGCTCGGCACGGCGCCGGTTCGATCGCTGGATCGAGGCCCAGGGAGGCGACCTGGACGATTCCGACGCGCTGGCGCTGGCGCCGGGCCGCGCCGAGATCGCCGCTCCGCAAGACGGCGTGCTGGCCGATCTGGACGCGCTCCGGGTCGGACGGGCGGTACGGCTGCTGGGCGGCGGGCGAACGCGGAAGGACGATCCGGTCGACCTCGGCGTCGGCGTGGAGCTCCACGCCAAGATCGGCGACCCGGTGCGTCGCGGCGAGGCGGTCGCGACGGTGGTCCACCGCGACGGTCGGGGTCTCGACGACGCACGCGCGGCGCTGATGGGCGCCATCCGCATCGCCGACCAGGCCGAGGCGCCCCCGCTGGTGCTCGAGGTGCTGGGCGCCGACCCGACGTAGATGCTGTACGCAGCGATTCCCGAGCGCCGCCGCGAGCGATTCGCCCGCCAGCTGGTCCTTCCCGAGCTGGGGCCGGAGGGTCAGGCCGCGCTGGCCCGCGCCGGGGTCCTCGTGGTCGGCGCGGGCGGACTGGGCTCACCGGCGATCGCCTACCTGGCAGGAGCCGGCATCGGACGGCTCACGATCGTGGATCCGGGCACCGTGCGCCGTGCCGACCTGCACCGTCAGATTCTCTACCGCGACGCCGACGTCGGCACCGCCAAGGCAGCGCTGGCGGCCGACCGGGCCCGGGAGGTCGATCCCGAGCTCCGCGCCATCGGCGTGCCGGAAGCGTTCGAGCCGTCGAACGGGCGTGCCCTGGTGCGCGACCACGACGTGATCATCGACGCGAGCGACAATCCCGCGACGCGCTACCTGGTCAGCGACGCGTGCGTGCTCGAGGGCCGGCCGCTGGTGTTCGGCGCGGTCTCGCGACTCGAGGGTCAGGTCGCGAGGCTGGCGGCCGGCGACGCGCCGTGCTACCGCTGCCTCTACCCCGAGCCGCCCTCGCCGCGGTCGATCCCTTCGTGCGCCGAGGTGGGGGTGCTGGGCCCGGCGGCGGGCGTGATCGGCGCCTGGATGGCGCTCGAGGCGATGCGCACCGTCGCCGGGCTCGGCGGCGACCCGCCGAGCGGTCTGCTCCATCTGGACCTGGCCAGCTGGGCGCAGCAACGCGTCCGGCTGGCTCGCCGGCCCGGCTGCGCCGTCTGCGGCGACCAGCCGACGATCACCGAGCTCCGCCTCGAGGTCGCCGCCTGCGCCGCCGGCGAGCCGTACCCCGGCGCGACGCCGGCTCGAGAGCACGCCGATGGTCCGCGTGGCCTTGACGACTCGTGACCGCCTCGTCTATACTTGTCTTTGCGCCGCCGCGGGGTGGAGCAGTCTGGTAGCTCGTCGGGCTCATAACCCGAAGGTCACAGGTTCAAATCCTGTCCCCGCAACCAACCGCCGCGAGGGGCCCCGGAAGGGGCCCTTCGTCGTGCAGGCCGCGGTGGTGTAGGCCGCGGCACCGACGGGAGGAAGTCATGACCGGCTTCGCTGACGATCTGAACGAACGCACCCCACGAGATCCGCACGACGAGGGCCACGACCGGCCCGACGGCGAGGACGTCACCGCCGACGAAGACGTCACCGCCGAAGAACCGGCGAACGGCGCTCCCGACGAGACGCTGGAGCAGGAGCGGATTCCGGACGCGCGCGTCGACGTGCACGTCGAGACGCGCAGCGTCGGCACGCCCGCCATCGAGGCCGAGGTGCGCATCGACGAGCTCGAGCCGGACGAGGACGTGCCCGCCCCGCCGATGCGGTCGGGCTTCGTCGCGATCCTCGGCAAGCCGAACGTCGGCAAGTCGACGCTGCTGAACACCGTGCTGGGCGTGAAGGTCGCGCCGATCAGCGCCAAGCCGCAGACCACCCGGCGCGGCGTGCGCGGCATCTGGACGGACGTTCCCGCGCGCCGTCAGCTGGTGTTCGTCGACACGCCCGGACTCCACAAGGGACGTACCGCGCTGGACAGCTTCATGTCCCGCGAGATCCGCGGCGCGGTGGCGGACGTCGAGGTCGTGCTCTGGGTCGTCGACCTCCGTCGCCCTCCCGGCGACGAGGACCGGGACGTCGCGCGCCTGCTTC
The DNA here is from genome assembly GCA_964530905.1 of uncultured bacterium. GTDB lineage: Bacteria > Deinococcota > Deinococci > Deinococcales > Trueperaceae > SLSQ01. The sequence goes on along the minus strand of CAZHCI010000027.1, from coordinate 13,507 downwards.
GCGGCATCGACCCGGCCACGCCGGTGTTCCTGATCGGCAACAAGCTGGACGTCGCGAAGTACCCCGAGGAGGCGATGGAGCTGTACGCCGACCTGGGCGCGACCATCACGCGCCGCTACATGCTCTCGGCCCAGAACGATCCGAAAGCGGTGTACGAGCTTCGCGACGACCTGCTGGACCTGCTTCCCGAGTCGCCGTACTACTTCCCCGAGAACCTGCGAAGCGACCAGTCGCGCGAGCAGTGGGCGGGCGAGCTGATCCGCGAGAGCGTGATGACGCACCTGTACCAGGAGCTGCCGTACACCGTGGCGGTGAAGGTGGACGACTGGATCGACGCGGACGAGGAGGCGGACCAGCCGCTGATCATCCAGGCCGAGATCTGGGTCGAGAAGCCGCAGCACCGCCCGATCGTGATCGGCCACGGGGGCCGGATGATCCGCGAGATCGGTCGCACCGCGCGCAAGCAGCTCGAGATCTTCCTCGACCAGAAGATCTTCCTCGATCTCGAGGTCGTGGTCCGCCGCGACTGGCGGATGGACACCGAGGCGCTGCGCGAGCTGGGGTACGACGGCTGACGTGCCGATCTTCGCGCGCTGGCGTCCGTTGAGCTCGTTGCCGGCGCGTCGCGGTCGCGATCCGGCGCCCGGCGTGTACGAGATCGCCGACGCCGGTCGCCGGACGATCTACGTCGGCCAGTCCGCCCGCGACGTCCCGACCCGGATCCGGCAGCACCTCGCGGCGGGCGGCTGCGTCGCCGAGCACGCGGCGTACTGGCGCATGACGGAGAGCCGTGTCCCCCAGGCCGAGGAGGCGGACCTGCTGGCCCGCCACCTGGCGCGCCACGGCGGGCTGCCTTCGTGCAACGACGCCACCCCCAGAACGCGGGACGCGCGTCGCCGCTACCGCGAGCGGAGCCGCGGCGGCTGACGCAGAAACGCCGTCTCCGTCGGTTCGGGTGCGAACTTCCGTACTTGTGGGCGTTTTCGGCCCGTGCTAGAGTCACGAAAGACGGGACGCCAGATCCGCGTCCTGAATCTCGTGTTCCTTTGGAGGGATCCCATGCGCAATCTCCTGTTCGGCCTGCTGGCCGCTCTCGTGCTCGGCAGCGGAGCCGCGTTCGCTCAGAACGGGTTCTGGGCCGGTGCGAGCGCCGGATATCCCGGTGCTGCACTCCACTTCGGCGTCGAAGACGTCGGCATTCAAGGCCTCGACGCTCGCGTGAACGTCGGCTACGCCTACGACGGCGACTTCTCGTTCGGCCTCGACGGGCTCTACGGCCTCGACGTCGATACGTCCGACCTTCCGATCGACGTCTACGTCGGCGGCGGCGTCGGTGCGGACTTCGGAGGCTCGTTCGTCGTCAAGGCCCTCGTCGGCGGCGAGTACCGCCTCGTCGAGATCGACGTGCCCGCGCTCGGCGTCTTCCTCGAGATCGGCCCGACCTACGACTTCACCGACGGCATCAGCGCCGACGGTCGCCTGGGCGTGAACTACCACTTCTGACCTCTCGGTCTTCGGACCGTAGCGACGATCGGGCCCGCTCTTCACGAGCGGGCCCGTTCTCGTGCACGGCTCAGCCGACGACGTAGAGCAGCTGCTGCAGCGACTGCGGCAGATCGGCCGACGCCAAGCCGCGCTTCTTCACCGAGAAGCCGGGCGGGTAGCGCGTCGCCTCCGCCGTGAACGGCAGGTCCCTGAGCTTGCGGGGATCGTAGTCGAGCTCGTCGAAGTTGGCGCGGAACGTCACCTGCACGTCGGTCATGTGCTCGCTGATCGCCGCGACGCCCTTGCCCTCGGCCAGCAGGCGCAGCTTGACCAGCTCCAGGAACGCCTTCACCTCGGGCGGGAACGGGCCGCGTGCGGCCCGCAGCTCGCGGGCGATGCGGCTCACCTCGGCCAGGCCCTCCGCCTCGGCCAGGCGTCCGTAGAACGCGATCCGCTCGTCGTCGTTCGGGAGGTAGGCCGGCGTGAGCCTGGCATCGACGTTCAGGTCCAGCGACACGGCGGGGCGCGCCGCGGCCTTCTCCTCGCCCTTCAGCTTGGAGACCTCTTCGGCGAGCAGCTCGGTGTAGACCTCCAGCGAGACGGCGCTGACGTGGCCGTGCTGCTCGGGACCGAGCAGGTTGCCCACCCCGCGGATCTCCATGTCCTTCTCGGCCAGCAGGTGCCCCGAGCCCAGGTCGTTCAGCTCGGCGATCGCGTACAGTCGTCGCTGCGCCTGCTCGGTGAGCCGCCCCGGGTACAGCAGGTACGCCCACGCCTCGGTCTGGCGGCGCCCGACGCGGCCGCGCAGCTGGTACAGCTGCGCCAAGCCCAGCCGGTCGGCCCGCTCGATGATCAGCGTGTTCGCGCCGGCGACGTCCAGGCCCGACTCGACGATGGTGGTCGCCAGGAGCACGTCGAACGCGCCCTCCTCGAAGCCCAGCATGATCGCCTCGAGCTCGTCCGCCGCCATCTGCCCGTGCGCTACGCCGATGCGCGCCTCGGGCACGAGCTGCTGCAGCGTGCGTGCCCGCATCGACATCGAGCCGATGCGGTCGTGGATGTAGTACGTCTTGCCGCCACGCTCGAGCTCGTGCACGATCGCGCTGCGCACCGTCATCGGATCGTACGGCTGCAGCACCGTCTGGATCGGCTGGCGGCCCTCGGGCGGCGTCATGATCTGGCTGACGTCGCGCAGCCCCACCAGGCTCATGTACAGCGTGCGCGGAATCGGCGTGGCCGACAGCGACAGCACGTCGAGGTTGGCGCGCAGCGCCTTGAGCTTCTCCTTCTGCCCCACGCCGAAGCGGTGCTCCTCGTCGATGATCAGCAGCCCGAGGCTCTCGTAGCGGATCCCCTCGTTCAGCAGCCGGTGCGTGCCGATCACGACGTCCACCGTGCCGTCCGCCAGGCCCGCCAGCGCCGCGCGGGCGGCGGCGTCGCTGGTGAACCGCGACAGCAGCGCCACCTGCACCGGAAGCCCCGCGACCCGCTCGGCGATCGTGTCGTAGTGCTGCTTGGCCAGCACCGTCGTCGGCACCAGCATCGCCACCTGGTGACCGTTGGCCACCGCCCGCATCGCCGCGCGGATCGCGACCTCGGTCTTGCCGAAGCCCACGTCGCCGCTGATGAGCCGGTCCATCGGGATCGACCGCTCCATGTCGGCCAGCGTGTCGCGCACCGAGGTCGCCTGGTCGGGCGTCAGCACGAACGGGAAGTTCTTCTCGACCAGCGGGTCCCACTCGGGCTGCGGCGGGAACGCCGTGCCCTGACTGACCTGCCGTTTGGCGTACGTCTTGATCAGCTCGGCCGCCAGCTCCTGCGCGCTGACGCGCGCCTTCTCCTTCGCCCGGGACCACTCGTTCGTCCCCAGCGTGGACAGCTTGGGCGGCACGTCGGACGTTCCCGGGTGACGCCGCAGCAGCGGCAGCTGCTCGACCGGCAGGAACAGCCGCCCCTCGCCGGCGTAGCGCAGCTTGAGGTAGTCCCGCGCGACGCCCAGCACCTGGCGGGACTCGAGCCCCTGGAACAGCGCCACGCCGTGGTCGGGATGGATCAGGTAGTCGCCGACCGTGAGCTGGCTGGCGTCCTGGACCGCGCGGCCTGGCAGCCGGCGCAGCTTCCGTCCGCCCTGATGGCCGTACAGCAGGTCCTCGGTGAGGACGACCTCGCGCCGCTCGTCGTC
>CAZHCI010000027.1:6475-9740 GCA_964530905.1 uncultured bacterium | reverse complement strand
ACGGTGCCGGGCAGCGCCTCGAGCACCTTGGCGTCCCAGCTGCCCTCGTCCTCCTCGAACAGCGGGGCGTCGCGACGCGGCGACAGCAGGTACCCCGCCACCTCGCGACCGTTCAGGCGCAGCTCGTCGAGCTCGTCGCCGAAGAACCCCAGCCGCAGCTGAGGACCGTCGGGATCGTCCGCCAGGAAGACCGTGACGCTGTCGCCGTGCACGGCGGTTCCCGGCGTCTCGTCGCGGGGGTAGCCGAACGCGTCCAGGGTCGTGAGGAGCTCGTCGCGAGGGTGGGCGCCGCCGATCTCGAACGTGAGCCGGTACCGGCCGGGATCGCGCGGAAACGCCCGGAGCGCATGATCGAGCGTCAGCACGACCTTGTCGGGCCGGTCGCTCCAGGCGTCCAGATCGGGGTCGAACGCCGCCGCGACGTGGAACGCGTCCGCGTCCGCGAACCGCTCCGCCCGCTCGGACGTCGTGAGCAGGACCGCTTCGCCCGGGTGCCGGGCGAAGCGAGCCAGGCGCGCGACCGACGGCAGGCCGAGCTCCCGCACGCCTGTGGCGGACGGGCTCGGCGCGACGGCGGAAGCCGGATCGGGCGCGCCCTGTGGGGCGGTTCGGGTCGAGGAAGGCTGGGTCATGGGGGAAACCTCGTGCGGGCGTCCCGCGCGGGGGCGGAGCACGCCGCCCACGAGGATAGCAGGGTCGTCGGCCGCGTGGCGGCCGCCGGCCTACCGGCTCGGCTCGTCGGGCGCAGGGGCGTCCAGCGCCAGGCGGTAGGCGTCGTTGCGGGGCACGCCCAGCGCCCTCAGCGCGTCGCGCAGCGTGCGCCCCGTCACGCCGGCCGACGCGAGCGCGGCGGCCAGCTCGTCCCCTTCGGGCACGTCGTCCGCGGCCGCCTCCTCCTCGCGGCCGGCGACGACGATCACGCACTCGCCGCGAGGCGCGGTCCGAGCGAAGCGCGCGGCCAGCTCGGCCAGCGAGCCCCGAGCGGTCTCTTCGTGCTTCTTGCTGAGCTCGCGGCTGACGCTCGCGGGTCGCTCGGCGCCGCACGCCCCGGCCAGATCGGCGAGGGTCGCCGCCACGCGCGAGGGGGCCTCGTAGATCGCGGTCGGATGGTCCCTGCGCACGATCGCGGCGATCCGCGCGCGGCGGCCGCCGCCCTTGCGCGGCAGGAACCCGTCGAACGTGAACCGTGCGAGGGGCAAGCCGGACAGCACCAGGGCGGGCACGAACGCGGTCGGGCCGGGAAGCACCTCGACCTCGTGGCCGGCCGCGAGCGCCAGCCGCAGCAGGTCGGCGCCGGGATCGCTGACCCCGGGCGTCCCGGCGTCGCTCACGTACGCCACCGTGCCGTGATCGTTCAGCACGGCGGGACCGCGCGAGGCGACGGTGTGCGCGTCCAGCCGGACCAGCGGCGTCGCGATGCCGTGGTGCGCCAACAGGTTCCCGCTGCGGCGCGTATCCTCGGCCGCGACCACGTCCGCGTTCCGGAGGACGTCGAGGGCGTGGAGCGTGATGTCGTGGAGGGCGCCGATCGGCGTCGGAACGAGGATCAGCCTGCTCACGCGCCGCCGCCGGCCGGCGTGGGCCGCAGGCGGGCGCGACTGCGGCGCCGGGCGTTGCGGCGCAGCGCCGAGCGCAACGCGGCTCGGACCAGCTCGGCCTCACCGACGGTCACGGTGACGACCGCTCCGTCGGGCAGGCGCACGCCCTCGTCGAGGCGAACGACGTTGCCCGACACCACGCCCTTGTACGCCCTCACGACGGTCCCCGCTCGTGGTCTGGTCGCGTCTCGGTCACGAGGGCAGCGTAGCAGGTCGCCAAAGCCGGGTCCATCGATGCGAGCGACGTCCGGACCACGACGCTAGGTACCCCCCATGGGTATCATGGGTCGATGTCCGCCCCGCCCGGGATGCAGGCCGCCGCGCCGTGCCTCCCTTCGCTCCGCTCCGACCCGGAGGACCCGATGGACGTTTTCCCCCCGAACGCCGACCAGCCGCGAGCCAGTGTCCCCTTCGCGATCGACCCGGCCGAGAAGAAGCGCATCCTGAATCGCCTCAAGCGGCTCGAGGGCCAGGTCCGCGGCCTTCAGCGCATGGTGGACGAGGAGCGGTCGTGCCGCGAGATCCTCACCCTGCTCTCCGGCGTCCGCAGCGCGCTCGACGCGACGGGAGACGCGGTGCTCGAGAACTACCTGAAGCGCTGCCAAGCGGACTTCGAGGCGGGCTCGGGCGAGGTGGGCGACCTGCTGGCCGCCGTGAAGCTGGCGCGAGGCTGACGGCCCTGCGCCGCCGCGCGCCCCGCGGCGCGCCCGCTCGCTGGGCGGCCCGTCAGTTCGAGGCGCGGTAGATCCTGCGCTGCAGGCCGACGCCCGGGTAGTAGTACGCCAGGATGCGGCCGTAGTCGTACCCGCCGGCCGCCAGCGCCCGCGCGCCGTACTGGCTCATCCCCACGCCGTGGCCCCAGCCGTCGCCCCGCACGGTGAGCGGCGCGACGCTCGAGATGCGCGTCGACTTGAGCCCGACGCGCCGCAGCACGCGCGTGAGCGTAGGGCCCGACACGACCACCGAGCCGGCGCTGCCGGCGAACTCGGCACGCGACACGCGCCCCGAGGCGCTGCGCGCCAGGATCGTGAGCCCGGTCGGCGTTCCGACCGAGCGCCCCTCGCTCGCCAGCGCGCCGCTCAGCGCCGACGGCGCGATGCGCGCGGTCCAGCCGCGGTGCGGCGAGACGCTCGCGACGTCGGTGCGTCCACGGAGGTAGGGCACGTCGCGTCCCCACACCTCGGCCGACGACGCCACCGTGCCGCCCGAGTCGGCGTGGTAGTACGCGATCGCCGGGGCCCCCGCCCAAGCGATCACGATCCCTTCGGTGTCGGCGACGGCACGGTCGCTGCGCGGGTGCTCGACCTCCATCCCGCGGTAGACCTGGCACGCGTCGGTGGAGCACACGTCGTAGTCCGCACCCGGGTCCAACGACGCCAGCGTGTAGCTGCGGGCGGCGACGGCCTGCGCCTTGAGCGCCTCCATCGGCCACTCCGCCTGCATCTCGGAGGGCACCACGCCCCGCAGGTACGCCTCGAGATCGACGAGGTTGACGACGCGCAACGCGCCGTCGTGCACCTCGACGCGGAGCCCGCCTCGGTAGGCGCGCCCGTCGCGGCGAACGACGCCGTTCTCGGGGCTGAGCTCCAGCCACGGTCCCACCTCGGCCCCGTCCGACACGATGGCGCCGTCACGCACCGCCAGCGGCCACGCGAGCGTGGCGACGC
>CAZHCI010000027.1:2083-6375 GCA_964530905.1 uncultured bacterium | reverse complement strand
GAACACCCCGGTCGCTCCGCTGAAGGTGAGGTCGATGGTGTACTCGCCGCGCCCCTCGTCGAACACGTCGTCGATCGCGATGCGCTGTCCACGCTGGTACGTCTCCTCGAACACGAGCTCGGGCGGCTCTGCCGAGCGGTTGGTCTGGAAGCTGCCGGTGTCCTGGTAGACGATCTGCACCCGGACCTGGCCGTCGCGCACGCGGCCCTCGACCTCGATCGGCATCGCGTCGAGCTGGATCGTGCGGCGTGCGGTGGACGCGCTTCCGTCGCGCTTGTACACCATGACGGGGGTGGAGCCGGCGACGCCGACGTTCCATCCCACCGTCTCGCCCACGGCGAAGAAGACGATCGCTGCGAACAGGACGAACCCCAGGAACTCTCGCATGGTCCGAGCCTACTCCACGCCCGGGCGCGCGTGACGTGACATCCCCGGCAATCGGCCGGCCCGGCACGACGCCGCCCGACGGCCGGGCGACCGTCGGGCGGAGAGCGAGGCGGGCAGCGTGGCCGCGGCGGGCGTCAGGCCTGCGCCGCCCGCGCCTCCTCGAACAGACGCCGGAGCACCGTGTGGAGGATGCCGCCGTTGCGGTAGTACGCCACCTCGACCGGCGAGTCCAGACGGCAGCGCGCCGTGAACGCGACGGTCGAGCCGTCGGCGCGCGTGGCGGTCACGTCCACGTCCTGCCGCGGCGCGAGGTCGTCGTCGACCTCGATCGCGTACGTCTCGGTTCCGTCCAGACCGAGCGACTCGGCGTCCTCGCCCGCGCCGAACTGCAGCGGCAGCACGCCCATGCCGATCAGGTTCGAGCGGTGGATGCGCTCGAAGCTCGCGGCGATCACCGCCGTCGCGCCCAGCAGGTAGGTGCCCTTGGCCGCCCAGTCACGGCTGCTCCCCATGCCGTAGTCGTGTCCGGCCAGGACGACGGTCGGCACGCCCGCGGCCCGGTAGTTCTTCGCCGCGTCGAAGATGAACTTGACCTGCCCGTCGGTGAAGTCCGTCGTCCAGCCGCCCTCGGTCCCGGGAGCGAGCTGGTTCTTGAGGCGGATGTTCGCGAACGTGCCGCGGGTCATCACGCGGTCGTTCCCGCGGCGCGAGCCGTAGCTGTTGAAGTCCTTCTGCGCGACGTCGTGCTCCTTCAGGTAGCGACCGGCGGGCGTGTCCGGCGCGATCGCGCCGGCGGGGCTGATGTGGTCGGTGGTCACCGAATCGCCGACCTTCACGAGCACGCGTGCGCCCTCGATCGGCTCGATCGTCGCGACGTCGGGATCCATCCCCTGGAAGAACGGCGGCTCCTGGATGTAGGTGCTTTCCTCGTCCCACTCGAACAGCTGGCCGCCACGGACGGGGATCTCGTTCCACTGCTCGTTCGACGCCTCGATCCCGTCGTACATCCGGCGGAACGTCCCTGGGTTCATGGCCGCCTCGAGGTGCTGCGTGATCTCGCTCGTGTCGGGCCAGAGGTCCTTCAGGTAGACGGGACGGCCGTCCGCGTCGTGGGCCAGCGGGTCGTTCACGAGGTCGATGTCCACCGTCCCGGCCAGGGCGTACGCCACGACCAGCGGGGGGCTGGCCAGGTAGTTCGCCTTGACGTGCGGGTTGATGCGCCCCTCGAAGTTGCGGTTGCCGGACAGCACGCTGGCGGCGACGACGTCGCTGGCCTGGATCGCCTCGGCGACCGGCTCGGGCAGGGGGCCCGAGTTGCCGATGCAGGTCGTGCAGCCGTAGCCGACGAGGTAGAAGCCGACGTTCTCGAGATGGGGCATCAGGCCGGTCTCGGTCAGGTACTCCGTGACGACCTTCGAGCCGGGCGCGAGGCTGGTCTTGACCCACGGCTTGGCGTGCAGCCCCCGCTCGGCCGCCTTCTTGGCGACCAGGCCGGCGGCCAGCATCACCGACGGGTTGCTGGTGTTCGTGCACGAGGTGATCGCCGCGATCACGACGTCGCCGTGGCGGATCTCGTGACGCTCGCCCCCGAGCTCGAACGTCGCCGAGGCGTCCAGGTCGGCGTCGCTCAGCGCGAAGCCGCGCTCGGCGTGCGGCTTGCGCAGGTCGGCGTGGAACGTCTCCTGCATCTCGCTCAGCAGGACCCGGTCCTGGGGACGCTTGGGACCGGCCAGCGAGGGCTCCACGGTGGACAGGTCCAGCGACAGCGTGTCCGCGAACGCCGGGTCGGGCGTGCCGACCTCGTGGAACAGGCCGTTCGCCTTGGCGTAGCGCTCGACCGCCTCGACCTCGTCGTCGAGGCGCCCGGTCTGCCGCAGGTAGCGCAGCGTCTCCTCGTCGATCGGGAAGAAGCCCATGGTGGCCCCGTACTCGGGCGCCATGTTCGCGATCGTGGCGCGATCGGGAACCGTCATTCCGGCCAGTCCGGAGCCGTAGAACTCGACGAACTTTCCGACGACGCCCTTCTCGCGCAGCATCTGCGTGACGACCAGCACCAGGTCGGTCGCGGTGGCGCCTTCGGGAAGCTCGCCGGCGAGCTCGAACCCGATCACCTCGGGGGTGAGCATGTAGATCGGCTGACCGAGCATGACCGCTTCGGCCTCGATCCCGCCGACGCCCCAGCCGACGACGCCCAGGCCGTTGATCATGGTGGTGTGGCTGTCGGTGCCGACGAGGCTGTCCGGGTAGACGACGTCCAGATCGCCGTGGGGTCGGCTCTGGACGCCCTTGGCGAGGTACTCGAGGTTGACCTGGTGCACGATGCCGGACGCCGGGGGGACGACGGCGAAGTTCTCGAACGCGGCCTGGCCCCAACGGAGGAACTCGTAGCGCTCGCGGTTGCGCTCGAACTCGATCTCGGCGTTGTGGAGCAGCGCCAGCGGCGAGTCGTACTCGTCGACCTGGACGCTGTGGTCGATGACCAGGTCGACGGGCACCTGCGGGTTGATCTTGTCCGGATCGCCCCCCATGCGGTGCATGGCGCTGCGCAGCGCGGCGAGGTCGACGACGGCGGGGACGCCGGTGAAGTCCTGCAGGACGACGCGGGCGGGCATGAACGGCACCTCGTCCTGGGCCGGCCGCGAGGCGTCGTACGCCGCGAGCTTGCGCACGTCGTCGGCGGTGACGATGAAGCCGTCCTCGTTGCGCAGCAGCGCCTCGAGCAGGACCTTGATCGAGAACGGCATGCGCTCGATGTCGCCGAGCCCCTGCTCCTGCAGGGTCGCGAGTCGGTAGTAGTACGCTTCGCCGGAGCCGGTGTCGAAGCGGTGGCGGGCGCCGAAGCTGTTCTGGGACGTCATCGTTCCTCCTCGTGACGGACGGTGCGTCGGACGCACCGGGAATGGGCTCGCGCCGCGGCGGCGGCGCGGCGTCCGGGCCGAACGACGGGGGCGGGACGGCCGGGACGGACTCCCCTAGAGTGTCGTACGCTTCTAGGTGAAATGAGCCGTTCTGAATCACGTTCCACGCTCGTCGTGCTGGACGAGGAGCGGGCCCGGCTGTTGCTCGGCGCCCGGACCCGCGCCCAGCTGGCGCCGTTCCTGGGCGCCACGCTCACGATCGGGGAGGCCGCCCGGAGCACCGGCGAGAAGCCCAACACCGTGCTGCGTCGCGTGCGACGGTTCGTCGACGCCGACCTGCTGGAGATCGCCGAGACGGTGCCCCGGCGCGGCCGTCCGATGCGCCGCTACCGGGCGGTCGCCGACGTCTTCTTCGTCCCGTTCGAGGCCGGCGCGGCGGACGATCTCGAGGAGGCCCTCGCCGAGCGCGAGGCGTGGGTCGAGCGGCTGTTCCGGCGCGCCGTCGTCCGCGCCCGGCGCGAGGCGCTCGGCACGTGGGGCACACGGATCTACCGCGACGAGCGCGGTCGCGTCCAGGTGCAGATGGCCGTGCGACCCGACGCCGACGTGGCGCCCCTCGATCCCGAGGGGCCCGCGGTCCTGTCGGCCTGGCGCGACGCGCTGGAGCTGGACTACCCCGACGCGAAGCAGCTCCAGCGCGAGCTGTTCGAGCTCCTCCAGCGCTACCAGCGCAAGCGGGGCGCGCAGCGCTACGTGGTCCACCTGGGGTTGGCGCCGGTGGCGCCCGAGGACGCGTTCTGAGCAGCGACCCTGGCTCTGGCTCTATGATGCTCCCATGGCCTGGAACCGATCCGCATCGCTCGCCCTGGCGCTCGTCCTGATCGCTGGCGTCGCCTGCGCGCCCACCACGACCCGCCCGGCCACGTCCGACGTGACCGGCGCCCGCCCGCCCGAGGCCGCCGCCGCGCTGGGCCCGGTGGAGCGCACCGCCTGGGAGGCGTGGCTGCTGATGGAGCTCGGCCGGCTTCGGCTGGGCGTGTACGGCAC
>CAZHCI010000027.1:0-1983 GCA_964530905.1 uncultured bacterium | reverse complement strand
GTGCTGGCGCCGCTCGGCCTGGCCCAGAGCGACGTCCCGCTCGAGCGTCTCGCGCCCGCGGAGACGGTCCTCGCGCTGGGCCTGACGCAGGGCGAGCTTCCGGCGGGCGACGTGGGGGCGGCGCTCGAGGAGCTCGACCTCGAAGGCGCCCGTGCGGCGCTGGACGCGCTGGGGCCGGTGCTCGAGGAGCTCGGCGGCTCCGCGCCGGCGCTGCTCGGTGGCGCAGGTCCGGCCGCGCTGTTCCTTCCCGGGCTTCTGGACATGGCCGACGACGTCGGCGCGCCGGACGAGATCGCCGGAGCGCTGGGCGAGGCGTGTCCGGCCGCGGCCGACGCGGTCGCCGGCCTGGAGGGCGACCACGTCTGGTCGGACGATCTGCTGCTGGCCGTCGCCGTCGATCCGTTCGCTCCGCTGCCCGGCCTGCTGGCGGCGGCCCGCGTCGCGGACGGTGCGCGCGCGTCGGCCGACGCGCTGCACGACGCGCTGCTGGACTGCTTCGGCGGCGAGACGCTGGGGAGCGAGGGCGGCGTCGAGATGCACGTGCTGTTCGACGGCGAGGATCTGCCCCTCGTCGTGGCGCGCTCGGGCGACCTGTTCCTGGCGGGCTCGCGACCCGACCTGGTCCGCGGCGCGCTCCGCCGGGCCGCCGGCGCCGAGGAGCCGTCCCTGGCCGATCACCCCGCCGCCGTCACGGGCGACCCCGAACGGGGCGCGCGCGTGCTGTTCGACGTGGCGGGCCTGGCCGACGTGCTGACCTCCTCGCTCCCGATCCCGCCCGACGAAGAGGCCGTCGTCGCCGCCGTGGACCGCGTCGCCGCGATCCTCCGCACCGTCGGCGCCGGCGGATCGCGCCTCGTGCTGGACGAGGCGGGCTGGAGGGTCGAGGCGACGTTGGCGCCCGCCGCGGACGGCGGCGACGCGGAGCTGTACGACCTGCTGACCTGTGCGACCTGCACCTCGGGCGAGCCGATGTGGGCGCCGGCAGACGCCGTGTCGGCCAGCGGCTCGAGCCTGCGTCCGACGGCGTGGCTGGACTGGCTGGACGGCGTCGTCGGCAACGTGAGCGCGGCGATGGGCGAGCCGACGACGGTGCGTGCCGCGCTGCTGGACGAGCTGGGCCTCGACCTCGACCGGCTGCTGCTCTCCTGGCTGGGCGACGAGATCCGCACCGTCCGGTTCGACGCGCTCTCACCCAACGTGTCCGACCTGCTGTATCGCCCCGCCTCCGCCACCATCGTTCCCGTCACCTCCGCCGTCGAGGCCGAGGCGGGGCTCGGGGCGCTGGTCGAGGCGGCCACGACGCTGGCGGCGTCCAGCGACGAGCTGTCCGGCGACCTCGACGACCTCGCCACCGTGCGAACCATGCTCTCGGTCCGCGAGACCGAGATCGACGGCGTGGCCGTGCGCCGCGTCCAGATCGGCCCCACCACCGACCTGGCCGTCGGCATCGTCGACGACCACCTGGTCGTCGCGACGCCGTCCAGCGCGTTCGCGGACGTCCTCGCCGTCGCCCGGGACGGGGACGGCGACGGTCGCGACGGCGAAGGCTGGTCGGCGATCGGCGACGCCTCCCCTGCCGGCCGGGTCGGCTGGTCGTACGCGGACGGCGGCGCCGACCTCGCCGGTCTGGCCGACACGCTGCGGCTGGCCACGCAGCCGGTCGCTGCGGGCATCTCGCTGGCCCTGTCGGCCGGGCTCGAGGAGGCGCGCAGCGAGGAGGCGTCGACGGAGGAGTTCGAGTTCGATTCGTTCGGCGACGAGCAGCCGCTGGTCGACCTGAGCGGGGCGACCGGCTCCCCCGGCATCGGCGAGGCGCTCCCGGTCGATGCGCGCCCGCTGGCGCCCAACGTTCCCGTCGATGCGGAGCTGGGACCCGACGCCACCCTGGCCGAGATCGGCGAGACCGTCGATCTCTGGCGCCCCGCGGCGGTTCCCGCCGGCGTGGAGGCGTCCGTGGTGATGACGTCCGAGCCGCTCGACACC
>CAZHCI010000026.1:0-23734 GCA_964530905.1 uncultured bacterium | reverse complement strand
CCGAGATCGAGCTGGCCGGACGGGGCGACGCGGCGGACGGGCTGGCCGTGGAGCTCGATCCGACGGGGCAGGGCGGCGACCGGATCGTCGTCCGCTACCTCGCCGAGGCGCACCGGGCCGAGCCGCTGCTCGTCGAGGCGACGTTCTTCGCTGCCCGGGACGGGCGGGGCCGCCCCAGCCTGTACCGGAAGCCGGACGACGGCGTGCGCCAGCCGTGGCTGCTGGGCGTGACCGGCGTGCACGTGACGGCGGGGCGCGCTCCGGACGGCGCGGCGCTGTCGCGGTCGCAGCTGGCGCCCGGCGCCGCCGTCGCGGCGCTTCAGGTCGAGATCCGCCTCGCCGAGGGCCGGGCCGTCCGAGGCTGGGCCGCGACGACGCGATCGGGAACGCTGAGCACGTCGCCCCTGCCCACCGCTTCTCGGCCCACCGCTCCTTGGATCACCGTGGCCGCTGGCGGGTCGGCGCCGTGAGGAGCGAGCGTCGCGGCCTGATCCTGGTGGCGGTCCTCACCGGCGGGGTGGCGCTGCTGGCGATCGCGACCGCCGCCCTGACGGTGGCGCTCCTGCAGCTGCAGGGGGCCGAGTACCAGCAGCGCTCCCAGCGCGCGCGAGCGACCGCGCAGGCCGGCGTGGTGCTCGTCGACGCCGTGCTCAGGGAGCGATGGAGCCGCGGCGAGGGACTTCCGGACACGGCGCCGACGCTGCCCGGTGGTCACGGCCTGGAGGTTCGGCTGATCGGCTTCCGCCCGCTGGCGACCGATCTCGTCGAGATCGAGGTCGAAGGCCGCGAGGCGGGCGCCATCGCCGTCGCAGGAGCCAAGCTGCGCTACCCCTGATGCGCTGCCCCTGATGCGCGGCCCCTGATGCGCGGTCCCTGATCCGCCATCCCTGAAGCGGTATCGTGCCGCCGTGAGCGTTAGGTCCCGTCTCTGCGCGGCGTTGCTGGCCGCCGGCCGTCCGGTGGGCGCTCCCGATCTGGCTCGTGCGCTGAGCATCGCGCCCGACGCGGTCGAGGAGGCCACGCGGGAGCTGCAACGCGTCCTCGATCAGGCCGATCTGGGCCTTCAGGTCGAAGCCGTCGCCGGCGGCTACCGCCTCGTCGTCCATCCCGCCGTGGTGCCCGACCTGCACGAGTTCCTGGCCCCGACGCCGCTGCCGCAGCTGTCCAACGCGGCGATCGAGACGCTCGCCCTGGTGGCGTACCACCAGCCGATCACCCGCGGCGAGCTCGAGGCCGCCCGCGGGGCGTCGTGCGTCTCGACGCTCGACACGCTCCAGGAGCGCGAGCTCGTCAAGGTCGTCGGCCGCAAGGACGTCGTCGGCCGGCCGCTGCTGTACGGCACGACCGACCGGTTCCTGATCGAGTTCGGACTCGCGTCGCTCCACGACCTGCCACCGCTGGCCGAAGCGCACGAAGCGTTCCTGCGAGGCTGACCCGCGGGCGTGCCCCGTCGTCAGGGGCGGGCCAGCGCCTCGATCGCGGCGCGGTAGCCGATCGGCCCCAAGCCCGACACCGTGCCGGCGCACACCGGCGCCAGCAGGCTGGTGCGCCGGAACGGCTCGCGCGCGTGCACGTTCGACAGGTGCACCTCGATCACCGGCGTCGGCACCGACGCCACCGCGTCGCGTAGCGCCACGGAGGTGTGCGTGTAGCCGCCGGCGTTCAGCACGACGCCGACCGCGCCCTCCCGCTCGGCCTCCTGGATCCAGGCGATCAGGTCGCCCTCGTGGTTCGACTGGCGGCACTCCACGACGGCTTCGACCGCCGCGCCCCAGTCGCGGCACAGACCGTCCAGCTCGGGGAGCGTGGTCGTTCCGTAGACGTCGGGTTGGCGTGCGCCCAACAGGTTCAGGTTCGGGCCGTTCAGAACGAGGATCTTCACGAGTCGCCCCTTTCGCTGGGCAGCGTAGCGCCCGAGCCGAGCTCGACACGGAACTCCGTCACGTCGTCGACGAACGCCGCCCATGCGGCGCGCTCCCGCGCGGGTGGCACGTCGGTCGCCATGCGCGCCGCGCCCGGGGCGTCGGCGACGATCCAGCGGCGGCGACCGGCTAGGTTCTTCTTGTCCAGGCCGAGGTACGGCTCCAGCGCAGGCCAGTCCAGCTCGGGGGGCGGCGTCGGCCTGACGGTCGCGATCAGGCGACGCGCCAGCTCGGTCCAGTCGCTTCCGCCCTGGCCGCGGGCCTCGGCGTCCAGGCGGGACAGGTGCGCCGCGTACAGCAGGCCCCAGGCGACCGCCTCGCCGTGCGCCAGGGCGTGCGCCGTGGCCGCCTCGAGCGCGTGCGCCACCGTGTGGCCCAGGTTCAGCGTGGCCCGCGCCTCGCCCACCTCGCGCTCGTCGCGCCCGACGACGTCGGCCTTCACGCGCGCCGAGGCGGCGACCCAGCGCGTCAGCTCGGCCGGGTCCGCGTCCTGCGCCAGGCGGCCGTCCAGGACCGCGGCCGCCAGCTCCGGATCGGCCAGCAGGCCGTGCTTGAACACCTCGACCGCGCCGTGGCGGAAGATCTCCGGGGGCAGCGTCCTGAGCGTGGAGACGTCCATCAGGACCGCGCGCGGCTGCCAGAAGGCGCCCACCAGGTTCTTGCCCTCGGGCAGGTTCACGCCGGTCTTGCCGCCGATCGCCGCGTCCGCCATCGCCAGCAGGCTGGTCGGCGCCTGGACCACCGCGATCCCCCGCGCGTACGACGCGGCCACGAATCCGGCCAGGTCGCCGACGACCCCGCCACCGAGCGCCAGCACCGCGTCGTCCCGCCCGAAGCCGGCGCGAGCCATGGCGCGGAGCAGATCGCCCCAGACGGTGACGGACTTGCTCTTCTCTCCGGCGGGAACGACCAAGCGCAGCACGGTCCGTCCCTCGGCGACGAGGCGCTCTTCGGTCGCCCCCGCGTACAGCGGCGCGACCCGGGTATCGCTGACGAGCGCGACACGGCGGCCGGGCAGCCGCTCGGCCGCCTCGGCCAGCACGCCGGGACCGATCCGGACCCGGTACGGCGGATGAACGCCGACCTCGACGGTGGTCGTCACGACGTCTCCTCGTGCGACGAGGTGCCGGGCACGGGGGCGGGGGACAGGTCCGCTCCGCGGAGGCGGGCGAGGTCGGGATGCCGTCGCGCCCACTGTCCGAGCTCCGTGACGATCTCCTCGACCACATCGGTCGAGACGCGATCGTCGCCGGACACCTTGATCGACGCGACGTCCTCGTACGCAGCGGCCCGCTCGCTCAACAGCTGGCGGATCCGCTCGGTGGGGTCGCCGATCTCGAGCAACGGGCGCTTGTGGCGTCGCGTGCGCCGGTAGATCGTCTCCGGGCTGGCCTCGAGAACGACGACGGGGCCTCGGCTGCGGAGCAGCCGCCGGTTCTTCTCGCGCAGCACCGTGCCGCCGCCGGTGCTCACGACCACCTCGTCCAGTCGCAGGCAGCGCCGCACGACCTCGGTCTCGTAGTCGCGGAACACGGACTCGCCGTACAGCTCCATGATCTCGGGGATCTTCAGGCAGGTGACGCGCTCGATCACGCGGTCGGTGTCGATGAACGTGAGGCTCAGGCGCCTGGACAGCTCCCAGCCGATGCGGCTCTTGCCGGTGCCCATGAACCCCGCCAGCGCGACCCAGGTGACGGGCCGATCGCTCGGAAGGTGTCGCTTGTGGCGGCGACGGCGGTTCATCGTGCTCAGTAGTCCGCCACGTACGCCCGGTGCGCCGCGACCCGCTCGCGGATCTCGCGCACGGTGTCGGCGCCGAACTTCTCGAGCAGCGCGTCCGCGACGACCAGCGACGTCATCGCGAGCACCACGATCGAGGCGGCCGGCACGGCGGTCGTGTCGCTCCGCTCGCGCGCGGCGTCGGCCGGCTTCCCGGTCGCGACGTCGACCGTGGGCAGCGGCTTCATCAGCGTCGCGATCGGCTTCATCGCGGCGCGCACGACGAGCTCCTCGCCGGTGGTGATGCCGCCCTCCAGGCCGCCCGCGCGGTTCGTCTCGCGGTAGATGCCGCCGTCGTTCGCGTACACGGCGTCGTGCACCGAGCTGCCCGCGACCGTCGCGGCGTGCCAGCCGTCGCCGATCTCGACGCCCTTCATCGCCTGGATGCTCATCGCCGCCTGCGCCAGTCGACCGTCCAGCTTGCGGTCCCACTGCACGTGGCTGCCCAGCCCCACCGGAACGCCACGGAAGCGGGCCTCGACGATGCCGCCCAGCGTGTCGCCGTCCCGCTTGGCGGCGTCGATCCGGTCGATGATGCGGTCCTCTGCGTCGCGGTCGAAGGTGCGCAGCGGGCTCTCGTCCAGCGCGTCCAGCGCGTCCCAGTCCATCCCGCCGTCGCACGGAACGCCGGCCAGCGACACCACGCGCGCCGATCCCTGCACGCCGGCGACGTCGAGCAGCCGCAACGCCACGGCGCCGGCGGCCACGCGGGCGGCGGTCTCGCGGGCGCTGGCGCGCTCAAGCACGTCGCGCAGGTCCTTGTGGCCGTACTTGATCCCGCCGGCCAGGTCGGCGTGGCCGGGGCGGGCTTCGGTGAGCGCGCGCTTGCGCGGCTCGCCGCCGGGCTCGGGGCTCATGATCTCGGTCCAGTTGCGCCAGTCGCGGTTCTCGATCTGGATCGAGAGGGGGGCGCCGGTCGTGCGGCCGGCGCGTACGCCCGCCAGGATCCGCGCGGTGTCCTGCTCGATCACCTGGCGGCGGCCTCGGCCGTACCCGCCCTGCCGGCGCCGAAGCCAGGGGTCGACGTCGCGCTCGGCGACGAGCTCGAGTCCGGCGGGAACGCCGTCGAGGAGGACGGTGAGCGCGGGGCCGTGCGACTCGCCAGCGGAAAGGAAGCGCAGCATGCGCGGAGGGTACCACGGCGGCCGGATCGTCGCGGGGTCGGAACCGGCGCGAACGCCGTCCAGGACGAGTCTGAGGCGATGGCGGCCCGGCTCGGGCCCGGCCTCGTCGCAACGTGACGTCCGCCCGGCGGTGGCCGGGCGGACGCTGGATCGGGCGGAGGTCAGGCGCCTGCGCGCAAGGGGACGCTCAGTCGAGCACGTCGGCGGTGACGACGAGGAGAAGCTCGGTGCTCTCGTCTTCGACTTCGGTCTGGCCGAACAGGCCACCGATGACGGGAATGGAGCTGAGCACCGGGATGCCGCGCGTGTTGTGACTGAACGCGTTCTGCAACAGCCCACCGAGAAGCACGGTCTGACCGGGACGCAGCGTGATCGTCGAGATGACCTCCCGGTCGGAGATGTTGACCAGCTGTGGCGTCGCCTCGATCAGGTCGGACACGATGGCTTCGACCTCCATCGAGATCTGCCCGTCCGGGCCGATGCGCGGCGTGACGTCGATCTGCACGCCGTACGTGAGGTCGACGGTCTGAGCCTCGTCGTCTCCACCGGACACGACGATCGTCAGCTCGCCACCCGACCGCATCGTGGCGGTCCGGTTGTTCAGCACCGTGAGCGAGGCATCGTCCACGCGGGTCGACAGCCCCTGGCTCTCGAGCGTGTCGAGGACAGCCGAGATGTTCAGCTCGCTGATCGCCTGCTGCGCGTCGAAGATGAACTGCAATCCTGTGCCGAGAACGGTCGCTGCGAAGTTCCCGCTGGCCATGCTCAAGTCGATTCCGAGGCTCTCGACCACGCGTCGATTCACTTCTTGAATGCGGACCTGGACGTTGACCTGCTGCTGAGGCCCGTCCAGCTCCGGGAGAAGCTGCTCGATGCTGCGCTGCACGGGGAGCGAGGCGGTCACGATCAGGCTGTTCGTGCGGGCGTCGGCGACGACGGTGAAGCCGCGCTCGGCCGTGTCGGTCCCGCCGTCGGCGGAGGCGGCGCCGGAGACGACGACGTCGCTGCTCTGCAGCACCTGCGCCAGCTCTTCGGCGTCGGCGTTGCTGAGGGCGTACACGCGCTGCTCGAGCTCGACGACCTCGGCGGCCGTGTCGAACTCGTTCAGGACCTCGCGGACCCGGGCGTGCTGCGCTTCGGTGGCCGTGACCACGACGCTCTGCACGCCGGGCAGGGCCTCGGCCTCGACGCCGGGTACGGCGCGGCTCAGCAGCGTGACGACCTGCTCGGGCTCGGCGATGACGCGGTAGAAGCGCTGCTCGACGTCGCCCGCCTCCGCCTGCTCGGTGGCCTCGGGGGCCGGGGCCTGCCGGGCCACCAGGGGCGCCAGCGACGCCTCGGTGCCGACGACGACCACGTCGTTCTCCTGCAGGATGAAGTCCAGCCCGTTCAGCGTGAGCACCAGGTCCCACACCTGCCGGAACGGCTTCGGATCGCCGATGTCGTACTGGATCATCGTGTCGGGGACGCCGTCCACGATGGGGGTGAGACCGACCGAGCGGGCCAGCGCCACCACCATGGTCGAGAGCTGCTCGCCGCCGTTGCCGGTCGAGAACTCGACCGTCTGGTCGAAGCGGGCGTCGTCCGGCAGGGCTCCCGACTGGGCCAACGCGGCACCCGCCAGCAGGACGGACGCCAGGAGGAGAAGGGTCGTGAGTCGTTTCATGATCACCGCCTGAGATCCAGATTCAAGACGTGCGTCGTATCGCCCAACGTGAACTGGGCCGCTTGGCCGCGGAGGTCCGTCAGCACGATGTCGGTGTCGGGCAGGGGCTGCCCGAGCGCCAGGACGATCGGCGAGCTCGTTCCGTTGATGCGGAACACGCCGACTCCGACGGAGCCGACGACCGATCCGGTGAACGCCACGTTCCGGTCGCGCAGGTACTGCGACAGGGTGTCCGCGCCGCTGACCAGGGGACGGTCGGGGATGCCGGCGGCAGCCACCTCGCCCGGTCCGAGCGGCGTGGGCTGCGTAGCGCCGTCGGCCGAGGCGGCGCCCATGGGGCGAAGCGTCGGCGCCTCGTTCGGCGCGGACGGCTCGCGGATCACGGCGCGCGCCGAGAGGTCGGGCGGAGCGATCTGGCGGGGCTCCGAGCGGGAGGTCGTCAACACGTCCGGCGCGACCGGCAGGGTCCCACCGGGAAGGGCGCGCGGAAGCGAGGCGGCGCGAGGAGATGCGGGCGCCAGCGCGGACGGTGCCGGCGCGCGGGGCGTGGGCGCAGCGGCCTCGACGGTTTCGACCGGCGGAGCGCCGGGCACGTCGACGTCGACGACCTCGGGCGCGTCGGTCTGCGCGGGGGGCGCGGCGGCTTGGGCCGGCTCCTGCACGACGATGGGGGAGAACGGGTTCACGCTGGCGCGCGTGCCGAAGCCTGGCCGAGCCGCGCCGTCGGCTGCGGCCGCAGCCTCCGCCTCGGCGGCCTCCTCGGCGGCCGGCGGCTCGGTGATCAGGAACGGCAGCTCGGCGACGACGACGTCGCGACCGACCACGTCCACGTCGGGACCCGCGACGACGGTCGGCGGTCCGCCGTCGGCGCCGTCCGCGGTGTCGACGGCGTCCGCCGGGCCGCCGTCCACTGCATCCCCGTCCACCGCATCCCCGTCCACGTCCTCGCCCGGTGTCTCGCCTTCTGCGGGCGTCACGGGCGCCTCGACGGTGGGCCCGCCGAGGGGCGGCGTGTCCGGCGTCTCGGCGAAGAAGTTGATCCACACGAACGCGGCGGCCGCGACGAGCAGCAGCGCGATGAGGATGCGTGCGGTTCTAGAGAGCGTCACGGCCGCACCTCCGGATCGCCCGGGTCGTCTCCCGTGAACACGTACACGGTGAATCCGAAGTTCGCGTTCAGGGGCGGGTCGTCGACCTGCTCGGAGACGGACAGCTGGACCTGGTTGATCTTCGTGAAGCGCTGGAGCGTCTCGAGCGTGCCGAGGAACTCCATCGTCTGCACGAACGGCCCGGTCGTGGCCATCGTGAAGCCGATCGGTCGGACGTCCTGGATGTTCTCGCCGCCGCCGCCCTGACCGAGGCTGTTCACGGTCACGTCGGCGTTCGACGCCGAGAGGCGCAGCGAGTCGAGCAGGTCGGCGACGTCGCTCTCGGTGGGTAGCTCCGCGAGGAACTCGCGGCGGTCCTGCTCGAGCTCGGCGACGGCCAGGCGCAGGGCGGGAAGGTTGCGGCGCGCGGCCTCGCCCCGCTCGATCTGCGTGTCCAGACGGGCGATCTCGTCCTCGAGCTGCGTGATCGTCTCCTGCGTGGGGCGGTACATGAACCAGTACCAGAGGCCCGCCGCGACGACGGAGAGGACGATGAAGATGATCGCCCAGTCGCGCTGCCGCAGCCGGGAGAGGGAGAATCGCGACGTCATCGTGACTCTCCGCTTCCGTCACCGATCGCGCCGACGGTGAGGCTGTAGCCGTAGAGCGCGTCGAGGTCCTCGTCGCCGTCCTGGCGCGAGGCGTTCTGGAACAGCACGCCGAAGTCGGAGGTCGTCTCGAGGTTCCGGACGAACGACGCGAGCACCTCGAGGTCTTCCACGTTCCCTCCGATGGACAGCTCGGCGACGATGGGGGCGCCTTCGTAACGCTCGGGGTCGCTCTGCGGCGGAACGACGGAGCGCATGCTCAGGTTCCGGAAGTCGATCGCCGGGCGGGGGCCGCCGCCGCGGGCCGGCAGCGTCTCGAGCAGCGCGACGATCTCGCCGGTCCAGACGATGCGGTTCTCGCGCACGGCGTCGGCCACGGAGATCAGCTCGTTCAGCTGGCGCTGGCGCGCCTGCAGCGCTTCCTGCTCGTCGAGGAACGGCCGCAGCAGGGCGAGCTGTTCCTGGCGCGCCTGAACGTCGCGCTCCAGGTTCTGCGTCGTCTGCCACGCCAGGTACTGGAACACGAACACCACGCCGAACACGAGCAGGGGGACGGCCACCGCGAGCACGCGCCAGTAGCCCGGCTCGCGGACGCGCTGAAGATTCTTGGGAAGCAGGTTGACGTTAATCAAGGCCGCGCACCCCCCGAAGGGCCAGGCCCAGCGCGACGGCGAGCTCGGGGGCGACCTTGTCCAGGTACTGCTCGTCGAAGTGCCGCTCGTCGACGGTCACGCTGAGCCACGGATCGCCGACCTCGACGCGGAAGCCCAGCGCGTCGCCGATCGCTTCGGACAGGCCGCGGAGCTTGGCGCCCCCGCCGGTCGCGAGCATGCGGTTGATCGAGGCGTCGCCGGTCTGGACGCGGAAGAACTCGAGGCTGCGCCGGATCTCGGTCGTGAGGTCCACCAGGACCGGCCGCAACGCCTCGTACACGCGGCTGGGGCTGAACTGCTCGCGCTTGGCGTCGAAGTTCAGCAGCTCCTCCTCGTCCTCGGTCGGGATCGTGGCGGTGCCGTAGTCGAGCTTGACCTCCTCGGCGCTGTCGAAGTCCAGGCCGAAGCTGCGCTGCACGGCGGCGGTGAAGTCGTCGCCGGAGACGCCGATGTTGCGGTTCATCAGCACGCGGTCGCCCCGCACCAGGGTGATCGTGGTGGAGGTGGCGGCGATCTCCAGGACCACGCCGACCTCGTTGCCCTCGGTGTAGCCGGCGCGGGTCAGCGTGACCTTGTTCAGGTGCTCGCCGAGCAACGCTCCCTTGAGGGAGCGGAGCAGCGCGAACGGCTTGACGTCGATCACGACCGGCTCGAGGCCGGCGAGCTTCAGGTACTCGACCTGCTGCGTGACGAGGTCGAGGCGCGCGGCGGCGATGACCACCTCGAGCTGGCCGCCCTCCTCGACGTCGTCGGGATTGTCCAGGACGTAGTAGTCCAGCACGACCTCGTCGATGGCGAACGGGATGTAGCGCTCGGCTTCCCACTTGATGGCCTCGTCGAGCTCCTTGAGCGACATCTTGGGCACGTGGATGTTCCGGGTGATCGCCTGGCGGTTGCCGACCGCGGTCACGACGTAGCGCGTCGAGATGCCGGCCTCGTTGAAGAGGGCCTTGATCTCGTCGGCCAGGCCTTGCGGATCGACGACCTGATCCTCCTGGACGAGGCCAGGGGGCATCGATCGCACCGCGAGGGTGGACAGGCTGGGCGGGCTGCCAGCGCGAAGCTCGACGACCTTGAGGTTGGCGGTACCCACCTCGAGGCCGACCGCTTCGATCTTCGGGCTGAGCAAGCGCGAGAATCGGTCGCGCAACGAGGCCATGATGACTCCTCCCACAGATTCGCTTGGAAGGCTAGCACGGTGCGACCTGAGGGGATGGTGAAAATTCCCCACCCGACGCGCGTTCCCCGCTTCGGCTCAGCCCGGCTCGGGCACCATCCCCGGTGGCCGCTGGCCGTCGCCTGCGCCGCTCGACTCGTCGCTCGGACCGTGGGACCGGCGGGAGGGGGGAGCGGGCGGATCTGCGACCGGGGGAGGCTCGGCGAGGGACTCGCCCCGCATCAACGCCGCGAACTCGTCGTGATGAAGCGTCTCGCGCTTGAGGAGCACCTCGACGACGCGGTCGAGCTCGTCGCGCTGGGCGTCGAGCAGGTCCCGGACGCGCGTGTACTGCTCGTCGACGATCCGCTTGATCTCCGCGTCGATGCGGCGCGCGGTCGCCTCGCTGTAGGCGCGGGGTCCGTCGCTCTCGCCCAGGTAGCCGGTGTCGCCGGCCGCCAGCGCGATCGGGCCCAGTCGCGCGCTCATCCCCCAGCGCGTCACCATCCGGCGGGCCAGGTCGGTGGCCTGCTCGAAGTCGTTCTGCGCGCCGGTGGTCACGTCGGCCAGGACCAGCTCCTCGACGACGCGGCCCGCCAGCGCCACGCCGATGCGGTCCAGCAGCTCGGCGCGGCCGGCCGACAGGCGCTCCTCCTCGGCGAACTGCATGACGTAGCCCATGGCGCGTCCCCGCGGCACGATCGTGATCTTGTGGACCGGGTCGGCGTGCTCCAGCAGGTGCGCCGCCAGGGCGTGGCCGGCCTCGTGGTACGCGGTCGTGCGCTTCTCGCGGTCGCTGATCACGCGGCTGCGGCGCTCGGGGCCCATCACCACGCGGTCGGCCGCCTCGTCGAGGTCGGGACCGACGATCTCGCGGCGACCCGCGCGGGCCGCGACCAGCGCCGCCTCGTTCAGCAGGTTCTCCAGGTCCGCCCCGACGAAGCCGGGCGTTCGCTTGGCGACGCGCGACAGGTCGACCGTGCGGGCGAGCGGCTTGCCGCGCGCATGGATGCGCAGGATCGCCTCGCGCCCGCGCACGTCGGGGGCGTCCACGACGACCTGGCGGTCGAACCGTCCGGGCCGCAGCAGGGCGGGGTCCAGCACGTCGGGCCGGTTCGTGGCGGCCACGATGATCACCTCGTGCTGGCTCTCGAACCCGTCCATCTCGACCAGCAGGGCGTTCAGCGTCTGCTCGCGCTCGTCGTTGCCGCCCGCCAGGTTCACGCCGCGCCGACGACCGACAGCGTCGATCTCGTCGATGAACACGATGCTGGGCGCGTTCTTCTTCGCCGTCTCGAACAGGTCGCGAACGCGGGCGGCGCCGACGCCGACGAACATCTCGACGAAGTCCGAGCCGCTGATCGAGTAGAACGGCGCGCCCGCCTCGCCGGCCACCGCCCGCGCGAGGTGCGTCTTGCCGCTGCCCGGAGGGCCGACCATCAGCACGCCGTGAGGGATGCGCGCGCCCAGCGCGTGGAAGCGCGCGGGGTTCTTGAGGAACTCGACCACCTCGGTCAGGTCGGCCTTCGCCTCCTCGACGCCGGCGACGTCCTTGAACGTCACGCCGGTGTTCTCCTCGGTGACCATGCGGGCGCGGCTCTTGCCGAAGCTCGTCGCGCCGTCGTTCGCGCCGCTGCGGTTGCCGCGCACCAGGAACAGCACGAACGCCAGCATCAGCACGATCGGGACCGCGTAGAGCGCGATGCTGCCCCAGGCCAGACCCGGCTCGGCCACCTCGACGTCGGCGCCGGCGTCGGTGAAGCGCGACAGGTCGGCGGGCGGCGTCGCGAGGCGGGTGCGGTACGGTTCACCGGCGGTCGGCGCGACCGTCAGCTCGGTCCCGTCGATGCGGACGCTCTCGACGCGCCCCGCGCGAAGCTCGGCCTCGAACGCGCCGTAGCTGCGGACGTCGGACTGGTCGTCTCCGGAGCGCGACGCGATGAACAGCACGATCGCGACGGCGGCGACGACGATCAGCGCACCTCGCAGCGGGAACTTGGGCATGCGACGAGTCTATCCCCAGGCGGGCCGGACCGACGGTGTCCCGGCGCCCGCGTCGGCCGATCGGCCGACGCCCGGCGGCGGCCTACGGCGCGCCGCGCGCCAAGTCGTTGAAGCGAACGTGGGAGCTGTGGAACTGCAGCTCGACCGCGCCCACCGGCCCGTTTCGCTGCTTCCCGATCAGGATCTCGGCGATCCCCTGCTTCTCGGAGTTCGGATCGTAGTACTCGTCGCGGTAGATGAACATCACCAGGTCGGCGTCCTGCTCGATGGCGCCCGACTCGCGAAGGTCGGACAGCATCGGACGCTTGTTCGGCCGGCTCTCGACCGCGCGCGACAGCTGCGAGAGCACCAGGACGGGAACGTCCAGCTCGCGAGCCAACGCCTTCAGGCCGCGCGAGATGCTGCTGATCTCCTGCTGGCGGTTCTCGGAGCCGAAGCGGCCCGCGGTGTGGCCCGACATGAGCTGCAGGTAGTCGATCACGATCAGCCCCAGGTCGTGCTCCGCCATCAGCCGCCGGGCACGGCTGCGAAGCTCCATCACCGTCATGTCGGCATGATCGTCGATGAAGATCTTGGCCTCGCTCATCCGGCCCGCGGTGTCGGCCAGGCGCTGGAAGTCGCGGTCGGTGAGCTGGCCGTTGCGGACGCGACTCATGTCGACGCGCGCCTCGCTGCAGATCATGCGGGTGACGAGCTGCACGCCCGACATCTCCAGGCTGAACAGCGCGACCGTCTTGTTCTCGCGCAGCGCGGCGTTCAGTCCGATCGACAGCGCCAGCGCGGTCTTGCCCATGCTGGGCCGCGCGGCGAGCACGTTCAGGCTGGAGGGCTGCAGGCCCGCGGTCAGCTGGTCGAGCTCCTTGAAGCCGGTCCGCATGCCCGAGACGGGGTCGGGGTTCGCGAACAGCTCGTTGATGTGGGCGAACGTCTCGGTCACCAGCTCGCTCATCGTGCCGAAGGCGTTCGATCGCTTGCTGCTGGCCAGCTCGAAGATCGCCTTCTCGGAGGCGTCGAGCACCTCCTCGAGCGGCATCGACTGGTCGTACGCGGTCTGCATGATCTGACCGCTGGCGGAGATCAGGTCGCGCAGCACCGCCTTCTCCGTCACGATGCGGGCGTAGCTCTCGGCGTAGGCGGCGGTGGGGACGCCGTCGGCCAGGCCGATCAGGTACGGCACGTTGCCGACCGCGTCGAGCTCGCCGCTCTGGCGCAGCTCCTCCGTCAGGGTGACGAGGTCGATCGGGTCGCCGCGGTGGAACAGGCGCTCCATGCCACGGAACACCTTGCGGTGACCCTCCTTGTAGAAGTGCTCCGCCCGGAGCGTGCCCTCGAGGGTGGCGTACACCTCGTTGTCGAGGAGGATGCTTCCGAGGACGCTCTGTTCGGCGTCGAGGTTCTGCGGGGGGGTCCGGCTCTCCACGCCGGCATCGTACCCGCGCGTCGTGCCTGCGCGTCGGGCGGGCGGGGCCCGGCCGGTAGAATGCGCAGATGACGCCGTTCTGGACCGCGCTCGTTTCGCTGGTCGCCGCCTGGGCGATCGGCTCGCTCCCGCTGGGGGCGTGGTGGATCCGCCGCGCCGCGGGACGCGATCCGCGCGACCTGAACCCGTACCTGCTGGGCGTCGAGAACGTGTTCCGGCTGCTCGGACCGCCCGTGGCGGCGGTGGGCTTCGTGCTGGACGTGCTCAAGGGCGCCGTCGCGGTGGCGATCGCGCCGTCGGCCGGCGCGGCGGCGGTCGGCGTGCTGGCGGGCCACGTGCTGCCGCTGCCGTGGCCCAGCGACGCGCGCGCCCCCCGCGGCCGCGGCAACGGCGTGCTGGCGGGCGCGCTGACGGCGGCCGTCGTGGCCGGCGAGATGCCGCTCCTGGCGGCGGGCGCCGGGGACTTCCTGGTCCGATGACCGAGGCTGCCCGGTGCTGGCGGCGGGCGCCGGGGCGGTCGTGTACGCCGCGGCGTTGGCGTGGTGGGGGTTCGTGACGCCGGCGACGCTGCTGGGGCTGCTGGCGATGCTTGCCTGGCCGGGTGCGCCGCTGCCGGTCGTGGCGGGCTGGCTGGCGCTGCTGACGGTCCGCGGCCTGCCGTCGCTGGCGCGCATCGCGGACGGCACCGAGCCACGGCTGGGCGATCCTCCGCCCGTGCGGGGCCTGGCGCCGGACCGGCTCCGTGCGGCGTTCATGATCCATCCGATGACGCTGGACGACCTGTGGCAGGTGCCGAGCCAGCGCTGGGTCCACCTGCTGCACCGGCGCGGCTGGCTGCCCGAGCCGGCGTTGCGGCGGCTGATGCCGTGGCTGCGGCCGCAGCTCCACGGCATCGTCCGGGGCGTCGAGCTGGCCGACGGACGCACGCTGGAGGTCGTCCTGATCGGCGGTCCGATGCTCCCCGACCAGATCCGGGCCGATCCCGAGACCGCGACCCGGATGGCGATCCGCGGCGCGCAGCTGGCCCGCGAGCTGGGGGCGGAGGCGTTCGGCCTGGGCGCGTTCTGGTCCACGGTCGGCGACAAGGGACGCAGGGTGCAGGAGGCGGTGCCCGACCTGCCCGTCACGCACGGCGGCAGCTACACGGCGGCCACCGTGCGAGCGGCGATTCCGGGCCTGCTGGAGCGGTTCCGCGAGGAGGGCGGCACGCTGGCGCGCAGCACCGCGGCGGTGGTGGGCGCGAACGGCGTGGTGGCGTTCGGCGTCGCTCGCACGCTGGCGGAGCACGTGGGCGCGCTGATCCTGATCGGCACCGACCTCGCGCGGCTGGAGCGGAGCGCCGCGACGCTGCGGCACAAGCATCCGACGCTGGAGGTCCGCACCTCGACCGATCCCGCCGACGTGGCGGCCGCCGACCTGGTGTTCACCGCCACCAGCGCCCCCGGCGTGGTCATCCTGCCCGAGCACGTCCGGCCGGGCGCCTGGATCTACGACCTGGGCCGGCCGGCCGACGTCGATCCGGCCGTCCGCGAGGTCCCGGGGGTGCAGCTCGTGCCCGGCGGCGTCGTGCGGCCGCCCGGCCGGAGCGTCAGCGACCTGGACCTCCACTTCGGCGACGGGCTGGTGCCCGCCTGCCTGGCGGAGACGATGATCCTGGCGGCCAGCGGCGAGCCGCACCGCGCCACGACCGGCGGCACGGCGCGCGCCGCCGACGTGGCCTGGTTCCTGCAGGAGGGCGAGCGGCTGGGGTTCGAGATCGTGACGCGCGACGACCGGGTCGTCCGCGTGGAGGTCGTGCCGTGACCGGGATCCTCGCTCCGGCCCAGGGCACCCGGGCCCAGGGCACCCGGGCCCAGCGCGCTCTGGTCCAGCGGTGAAGGCGTTCCGCTTCGCGGGCCACCTGGAGGCCGACCCGCCGGCGGCGGCCGAGCTGTGGGCGCTGGGCTGCCGCGGGATGCAGCAGGAGGGAGAGGAGATCGTCGCGTGGTTCGACGCCGAGCGCCCGCTGCCGCTGGCAGGCCGCTGGGAGGACGCCGACGACACCGACTGGGTCGCGGCGTACTTCGCCGGCTTGGCGCCGGTCCGGCTCGGGACGCTGGTGGTCGCGCCCACCCACGCGGACGTGCTCCTGACCGCGGGCCAGAAGCCGCTGTGGCTCGATCCCGGCATGGCGTTCGGGACCGGGCACCACGAGACGACGCGCATGGCGCTCTCGCGGCTGGAGCGGACGGACCTGACCGGTGCGCGGGTCGTGGACGTCGGCGCGGGGTCCGGGATCTTGGCGATCGCGGCGGACCTGCTGGGGGCGGCGTCGGCGCTGGGCGTCGACGTCGATCCGGCGACGGTCCCGGTCGCGGAGGAGAACGCGCGGCTGAACCGCTCGCGGGCCCGCTTCGAGCTCGGATCGGTGGACCCGGCCCGGCCCGAGCAGCGCTGCGACGTGCTGGTCGCGAACCTGTTCGCCGAGCTGCACGCGGAGCTCGCGGGCGCTTACGCGGAAGTGCTGCGGCCGGGCGGCGTGGCGTTCCTGACGGGCATCCTGGACGATCGGACCGACCTGGTCGAAGCGGCGCTGCCGGCGTCGCTGCGGTCGTCGGCGACCGACGCCGACGGGCCGTGGCGCCTGCTGGCGCTGCAGCGGGTCGGCGCGTGAGGCCGCGCCGATGAGGCCGGGCCGGCCCGAGAGCGGCGCGACGAGGAGGCGGACCGTCGTGCGCTGGCTGGCGCTGATCGCGTTGGCGGGCACGCCGGCGTGCACCCCGCTGTACCTGCCGCCGGTGCCGCAGCAACTGCCGACGTTGGAGCCGCGACTGCGGCTGCGCGAGGTGCGCATGGACCTTCTCGGCGGCGAGCCGGCGCTGGTGTTCGTCGCGGCCGAGGTGCCCCGGCCGGGCTGGGCGGCCGTCCAGTGGTTCGCGCCCAGCGGGCCCGAGGTCGCGTCCGCCAGCGTGTGGCTGGACGAGGAGGCGGTGGGCCGGGTGACGCGCGTCCCGTTCCCGGACGACGTGGCACGTACGCGGCCCGGTCGCTGGCGGGCGGTGCTGTCGTTCGGCGACCGCATCGTCCGACAGCTCGACTGGGACGAGCCCGCCGGGCCGTGAGGCCGGGCGGGCTCGCCGTGGTACGGGACCGAGGCGGGGCGGAGGACGTCGGAGCGGGGGACGACGGGGCGTCGTCTCCCGAGGCGCTCAGGTCGCCCGGCGAGCCCCCCGCATCGAGACGCGCTGGCGGCTCTTGAACCAGACGACCAGCGGCGCGAGGATGAAGATGCTCGAGTACGTCCCGACGCCGATGCCGATCAGCAACGTGACCGAGAAGTCGCGAAGCACGCTCCCGCCGAACAGCAGCAGGGCGATGACCGGCAGCAGGGTGGTGCCCGAGGTCATCAGGGTGCGCGACAGGGTCTGGTTGACCGACAGGTCCACGATCTCCTCGTAGCTGCGGTCGCGCGTCTTGCGAAGGTTCTCGCGGATCCGGTCGGCGATGATGATCGAGTCGTTCAGCGAGTAGCCGACGACGAACAGCATCGCGGCCAGGACCGGAATGCTGAACTGCGCGTTCAGCAGGTCGATCACGCCGAGCGTGATGCCGACGTCGTGGATCGCCGCGATGATCGCCGCGATCGCCACGATCCAGGTGGGCCAGAAGCGCCACGACACGTAGAGCAGGATCAGCGCCAGCGCGACGCCGACGGCGTACACCGCGCCGCGGCGCAGGTCGGCCCCGACGGCGGGGCCGACGAAGTCGGCCTGCAGCAAGCTGGCGTTCAGGGCGGTCGCCAGCTCGGTCGGGAACTGATCGGCGACGTCCTCGTTCTGCGTCAGGCCGACGCGGACGCTCACCAGGTTGTCGCCCAGCACGTCGTCCTGGACCTCGACGACGGTCGCCTCGTTGCCGGACACGCCCTCGAATCCGAGCGCGTCGATCGCCGAGCGCACGCCGCCGACGGTCAGCGGATCGTCGCCCTGCAGCAGCACCGCGGTGCCGCCGGTGAAGTCGGTGGAGAGCTGCAGGCCCTTGATGGCGACGGTGGCGATCGCGCCCAACGCCAGCGCGGCCGAGATCGCCATCACGATCGGCGCGCGGCGGACGAAGCGGAAGCGCAGGCCGGTGGCGTAGAAGCCGCGTGGCAGCATCGGGCGGCGGACCCGGAGGCTGGCCAGGTCCAGCATCCACGGCACGATCACGGTGTTGACGAACACCGCGGCGACGATCCCGACCGCCAGCGTGATCGCGAAGCCGCGGACCGGTCCGGTGGTGTACTGGTACAGCGTTCCGGCGGCCAGCAGCGTCGTGACGTTCGCGTCGATGATCGCCGAGAGCGAGTTCCCGAAGCCGTGCTTCATCGACAGCCGTAGGCCGCGTCCGGCGCGGAGCTCCTCCTTGATGCGCTCGAAGCTGATCACGTTGCCGTCCACGGCGGCCCCGATGGTCAGCACCAGGCCGGCCAGGCCGGGCAGCGTCAGCGCCGCGCCCAGGCCGGCCAGCACGCCGAACACGAACAGCAGCGCCATCGCGACGCCGATCGTGAGGATGCCGCCGAACAGCGGGCCGTAGTAGGCGAGGATCACGAGGATCACCGCCGCGCCGCCGATCAGCGCCGCGTTCCGGCCGGCGCGGATCGAGTCCTGCCCGAGCGTCGGCCCGATCGCGCGCACCTCCTGGACCTGCAGGTTGATCGGCAGGCTGCCGCTGCGGAGCACCAGCGCGATGTCGGTCGCCTCCTCGAGGCTGTCGATGCCGGTGATCTGGCCCGAGTCGCTGATGCGCGACTGCAGCGTCGGCGCGGTGATGATGGTCCCGTCCAGCACGATCGCCATGCGGCGACCGGTGTTCTGGCCGGTGAAGTCGCCGAAGTCCGACGCGTCCTCGCGCTTGATCTCGAAGAACACGGCCGGTCCCATCGAGGCGCCGCCGACCCGCTCGAAGTCCGCGCTGGCGGTGCGGACGATCTCGCCGGTGAAGGCCGTCTCCTCGAGCTGCTCCAGCGTGAGCTGCGCGGTCGGCAGGGCGTTGGCCTCTTGCCGCACGAGCGCGAACTCGAGCTGGGCCTGCTGGCCGATCAGGTCCAGCGCGCGGTCCTGATCGCTGGAGGTGAGTCCGGGCAGCTCGACGATGATGCGGTCGCCGCCGCTGGTCTGGATCAGCGGCTCGGCGACGCCGAACTCGTTCACCCGGTTCTCGATGATGTTGCGCGCGGCCTGCAGGTCCTGAGGCGCGGGGTCGGGCAGCTCGGACTGCAGCACGACGCGAAGGCCGCCCTGAAGGTCCAGGCCCAGCTTCAGCGCGGCTTCGTCCGTCGCCCACGGTTTCCAGAGGTAGGCGAGCGAGGCCAGGATGGCGACCAGCACCAGCAGGCCGGTGAACATGCGTTGGGTCATCGGATCTCCCTAGTCGACGCGTCTCCGTCGAGACGGCGTCGTCAGAACTGTCGTCGAGATGTCGTTGGGTCGTTCCGCGGTCGGCGAGCGCGCCATGGTGCTCAGCGGACCGGTGCTCAGCGGACCGGTGCTCAGCGGACCGGTTCTCATGCCGACCCGTGCTCGGCCGACACGTGCTCAGCCGCCTTCGAGGTTTCGCCTCGCGAACCAGCGCTGCGCGCGGGTCCGTACGGCGCCGCGCGACCCCAGCGCGTGCCTCCGTACCGGCGTGACGGGCCGCGCCGCGGTCACGCGCCGCACCGGGCCGGCCAGCCGGTGGTGGCTGGCCGGCGCGCTCGCGGACGGCACGGCGGCCGACCAGAGCAGCGTCGTGGGCGTGGCGGCCAGTCCCGGATCGCCCGAGGTGCGCCGGTCGCTCGGCGCTCCGTCCGCGCCGACGCCGCCGGCCTGCAGCTGCAGGCCGGCCAAGGCCAGCGAGGTGGCCGCCACCAGCGCGAGCGCCAGCGCCGCCACCGCCGCGAGAGCGGCGGACGCGCCGTGCGCGCCGTGCGCGCGCGGGTCCGAGCGGACGCGCGCATGCACGAGAGCGGGGCGGGGAGGACGGGCGCGGATCACGCGCGCCATCCTACCCCGCCCCGCGGGAGCGACGGTCGGTCGGGGGCCGAGGCCGGGGCCCTCAGGCGAGGGGAACCTCGACCATCTCGTACACCTCGATCACGTCGCCTTCCTGCACGTTGTCGTAGTTCTGCAGGTTCACGCCGCACTCGAAGCCTTGGGTGACCTCGCGCACGTCCTCCTTGAACCGCTTCAGGCCGGCGACCGTGCCCTTGTACACCTCTTTGCCGTCGCGGGTCACGCGCGCCTTGGCGTTGCGCCTGAGCACGCCGTCGGTGACGTACGAGCCGGCGATGTTGCCGCTCCGCGGGACGCGGATGACCGCGCGCACCTCGGCGTGGCCGAGGACCTTCTCCTCGAACTCGGGCTCGATCTGGCCCCGGATCAGCCGCTGCACGTCCTCGATCAGCTGGTAGATGATCTTGTACGTCTTGAGCGGAATGCCCTGGCGCTCGGCGGACTTCTTGACCGCGCCGGACGGGTTGACGCCGAACGCGATCACCTGGGCGTCGGCGGTGGAGGCCAGCAGCAGGTCGGACTCGGTGGGCGCGCCGACCTCGGCCAGCATGATGTCGAGGTCGACCTCTTCGGTCGCTTCGGACTCGCGCTCCAGCACGCCCTTGATCGCCTCGAGCGTGCCTTGCGTGTCGGCCCGCAGCACCAGCGGAATCACGGTGGTCTTGACCTTGCCGAACAGGTCGGCGAGGGTGATGTTCTTCCGCCCGATCGCCTCGCGCTCGAACGCCTTGCGCTCGTCGCGTCGCTCTTCGGCGAGCTCCTTCGCGGCGGCCTCGTTCGGCGCCGCCTCGACCAGCGCGCCCGCCTGCGGCTGGCTGCTGAAGCCCAGGATCTGCACCGGGGTGGAGGGGCCGGCCTCCTTCAGCGGCTTGCCGGTGTGGTCGGTCAGCCGACGGATCTTGGCCCACGCCTCGCCCGACACGACGTAGTCCGCGACGTGGAGCGTGCCGCGCTGCACCAGCACGGTCGACAGCACGCCGGCCTGCTTGTCCAGGATCGACTCGATCACGACGCCCTTGGCGCGACCGCGCGGGTCGGCGCGGAGGTCCTCGACCTCGGCGACGAGCGCGATCATCTCGAGCAGCTCGGGAATGCCTTCGCCCGTCTCGGCGCTGATCGGCACGGTGATCGTGTCGCCCCCGTAGTCCTCGGGCACCAGCTCGACCTGCATCAGGTCGCGCTTGACCTTGTCGGGGTCGGCCTGCGGCAGGTCGATCTTGTTGATCGCCACCAGGATCGGCACGCCGGCGGCCTTGGCGTGGGCGATCGCCTCGCGCGTCTGCGGCATGATGCTGTCGTCCGCCGCGACGACGATCACGGCGATGTCGGTCGCGTTCGCGCCGCGCTGGCGGATGGCGGTGAACGCCTCGTGGCCGGGGGTGTCGAGGAAGGTGATCGGCCCGTGCACGGTGTCGGCGATGTAGGCGCCGATGTGCTGGGTGATTCCGCCCGCCTCGCCCGCGGCGACCCGCGTCTTGCGGACGTAGTCCAGCAGGCTGGTCTTGCCGTGGTCGACGTGGCCCATCACGGTCACGACCGGCGCGCGAAGCGGGAGCTCGTTGCCGTCCTCGTCGAGCTCGGGCCCGACCTCGGGCTCGGCGTCGGTCGCGGCGACCGGCGCGGCGTGCGCGGCCTCGACCGTGTCGTGCGGCGCCGTCGGCTCGGTCGTCGCTTCGGCCGCGGCTCCGGCGGCCGTCTCGCCTGCGGTCGCCTCTCCGCCGCGGTCGGCCTCGACGAGGTCACGCACCGTGCTCGCCGTGTCGGCGTCCAAGGTGCTCGAGTGCGACTTGTACTCGACCCCCATGTCGTCCAGGATGGCGAGCAGCTCCTTGGATTCGACATCCAGGTCCTTCGCGAGTTGGTAGATCCGGACTTTCGTCGGCATTCATCCCTCCCTGACGGGGCGTTCCCTGACGGGACGTTCGGTCACGTGCCGGTCGAGCTCCGCCGCCACCTCGGGGGCGGAGGCTCGAAAGGCACGCCTGAGATCTCGTTCGGTGGCCCGGGCCGCGCAGTCCGGGCACAACCAGGCGCCGCGTCCGCCGGCCTTGCCGGTCGGATCGAGGTGCCAAGCTCCGTCCACCGTGCGTGCGACGCGCAGCATCCGGGCCTGAGGCGCCGAGGTGCGGCAACGGACGCACCGTCGCATGGGGACGTGGGGGGTGCGCGGCGCCACGGTCAGTACCCGCTCGTGTCCCTGTCGGAGAGGCCGTGCTCGGGCACGTCGTCCTCGGTGCTCTCGGTCTCGACGTCCTCGAGCATGTCCTCGGCGATCGACCGCGCCGTGGCCTCGGGCACCTCCTCCTCGAGCAGCTCCTCTTCCGTCCGGGGCTGCTCGTCCTCCGCCTCGGGGCCGGGCTCCGTCTCGGGCTCGGTCGTGGCGGCCACCTCCGCAGCGGGCGGAACCTCGGCGGTGTCGCCGCCGCCGAACAGCGCGTCGAACTTCGCGCGCGAGCCGGCTTGCGGGGCGTACGGATCCTCGAGCCGGGTGGCGGCCGCCTGCATCGCGGCGTCCAGGTCGCTGGTCGTCTCCGACGCTTCGAGATCGATCTTGTACCCCGTCAGCTTGACCGCCAGGCGGACGTTCTGGCCGCCCTTGCCGATCGCCAGCGAGAGCTGGTCCTCGGGGACCAGCACGCGCGCCTGCATCTCCTCGGGATCGAGCTCGATCGTGCCGACCTTGGCGGGGGAGAGCGCGTTGCGGATGAACTCGCGGGGGTTCGGGTCCCACATGATGATGTCGACCCGCTCGCGCTGCAGCTCGGCGGTGACGGCCTGGATGCGGCTGCCGCGGTGGCCGATGCAGGCGCCGATCGGGTCGACGTTGGGGCTGTTGCTGGTCACGGCGATCTTGCTGCGGGCGCCCGCCTCGCGCGCGACGGCCTTGATCTCGACCGTGCCGTCGGCGACCTCGGGGATCTCCTGGCGCATCAGGTAGGTGAGCAGCTCGCCGGCGGCGCGCGAGACCAGGATGCTGGGGCCGCGGGTTCCGAGCTCGACGCTGGCGACGTACACCTTCAGGCGCATGCCGACCATGTAGCGCTCGCCCTGGATCTGCTCGCGCGGGGGCATGATCGCCTCGCCGCGGCCCAGGTCCACGAACACGTTGCGCTTGTTGTCGACGCGGCTCACGACGCCGGTGATGATCTCGCCGGCGCGGTCCTTGTACTCCTCGTACACCAGGGCGCGCTCGGCCTCGCGGATCTTCTGCGTGATCATCTGCTTCGAGGTCTGCACGGCGATGCGCGTGAACTTCTCGGGATCGACCGGAAACTCCATCTCCATGCCGACCTCGACGTCGGGATCGAGATCCACGGCCTCGTCGAGAAGGATCTCCTTCTCGCGCTCGTCCTCGTCCTCGTTGGGCTCCACGACCACCTTGCGGATCTCGAGGACCTCCATCTCGCCGGACTCGGGGTCGATCGTGACCTCGATCCGCCGGCCGGGCATGACGTTGCGCTCGAACGCGTGCTCGAGCGCCTCCTCGAAGCTGACGAGCAGCTGGTCCTTGTCGAGGTTGCGTTCCGCCGCCATCATGTTGAGGGCGTCGATGAATTCCTTGTTCATGGGGTGTCCGTCTCCTTTATTCGGTTGTCGTCAGCGGGGTTCGTCGGGCCACTCGGCCAACCGCGCGCTCTCGATGTCGTCCAGGTCCAGCACGATCCGCTCGCCGTCCACCTCGAACGTGACCCGGTCCCCCTCGACCTCGCGAACGACGCCGGTGAAGGCGCGATCGCCGGCGCGGACCTTGGCCCGCAGGTCGTGGAACCGTTCGAAGTGCCTCGCGCGGAAGAGGGGCCTCTCCGCGCCGGGCGACTCGATCTCGAGCTGGTACGCAGCGGCGATCGGATCGAGGCGGTCGAGCTCCAGCCCGAACGCCTCGCCCGCGATCTGCACGTCCTCGACGGAGACGAGCTCCTCGTCGAGACGATCGATGCGCACCAAGACCCGGGGCGTGCGTCCCTTGCGGGACATCCTCGCCTCGAGCACCTCGTAGCCGAGCGGCGCGAGCACCTCGCGAGCGGCTTGCGCCAGATCCATGGTACCTCCTAAGGTCCGCGCCGCCCAGCGACACCGCGTCGGAAACCGCGTCGGGCGCCACCTGCCGGGCAACGAAAAAGGCGGGCTCTGGAACACCCACCCGCCACGGCAGCCGGACCGTCGTCCGTCCGCTATCCTAGCGTCTCGCGGCCGCCCGGTACAAGGCCGGTCGCGACGGCGCGGCGCCGCGACGTGTGTCGGCGCCCGCTTTACAGCCCGCGCGCACGCGGGTAGCATGCGCCCCATGTCGGTTTCGGCC
>CAZHCI010000025.1:16903-23949 GCA_964530905.1 uncultured bacterium | reverse complement strand
TTGATGGAGAAGTAGGAGGCGTACCCGCCCGAGAACCCGATGTGGCGGGTGAGCCGGTAGCGGTAGACGAACGTGTGCTCCAGCGGGCTGTTCGAGCGATTGGCCATGTAGTCGGCCAGCTCGGCGGGGTCGCGGTCGCTGGACCTGAGGACGCGGCGATCCTCGACCCAGTACGCCGAGCCCACCGGATCGGGGTCGTCGTCGCTTCCCGACGAGCCGCCGCTGTCGTCGCCGTCGCACGAGGAGCCGCACGTTCCACCGTGCACGGCGGTGAGCTCGCTGCCGGTGAGCGGCCGATCGGGCGTGGCCGCCGCCGCGGCGTGCGCCGCGAAGCCCAACATGGCGAGGGCGAAGAGCAGCCGGGCCAGGACGGTCGAGGTGGACAGGCGGTCGGGGCGAGAGGTGGATCGTTCGGTCGTGCGTGCGTGGATCATGGTCGTTCCCTCCGGATAGAGGCGATGCGGGCTGGGCGAATCGGCGGCCGGGCTCCTTAGGCCTCACCCCCCTTCGAGCCGACCCGACCCGGACCGCGGCCGGCCAGCCCCAGCGACGCCAAGGAGGCCGCCAGCGAGAGGGGGCCGACCAGGTCGCCGGTGCGCCGATACGGGGTGCGAACGCCGGCGACCGGCAGATCCACGTCGAGCGAGCCCCGCCGCCCCGCCTGGAGCATGCCGACGACCCGGCCGTCGGCCGCGATCGCCGCGCTGGGGCCGGTGGCCTGCACGAACGCGATCGGCAGCCCCGACTCGGCCGCCCGGAGGCGCGCCGTGCGGAGGTGAAGCCGTCCGACGGGTCCCGCGCCCGCGTAGGCGTCGTTGGCCAGAAGCGCGAGGAAGGTGGCCCCCTCGCGAGCGGCGCGGCGCGTCACGGAGGGGAACGCCGCCTCCCAGCAGATCGCCGCCGCGATTCGGAGCCCTCTCCACGAGGTCGCCGCCCGAGGCTCGCCCCGCGTCAGCGCCGCCTCGGTGAGCGGCACCAGGCGACGCTTGTCGGCGACGATCCGGAGCTCCGCGTCGCTCCACAGCAGCGCGCTGTTGAACGTGCCCTCCGGGCGCACGGTCGCCGCGCCGAAGAGCACGTGCGCGGCGTCGGGGAGTCCCGAGGGGCGCGTGGTCCGCGCAGCCGGGCCGCCGTTCAATCGGACGGGCCTCGGAAGCAGGGCCTCGGGCAGGACGACGAGCCGCTCGTCGGCCCGACCGGCGTGCTCCTCCAGGAAGCGAAGCTGGTCGTGGGCCGCGGCAGGATCGAAGCGGACGAGGGCGATCGAGACCGGTGTCGGCGCGTGCTGGATCAGGCGCAGCGGGACCACCTCGGACGGCTCGGACGGCGACGCCGCACGGATCGTCCCTTCCCCTCCAGCGCCGTACGCGACGCCCGCCGCCGCTGCGGCGATCAGCGCCACCGGCGCCAACGGCATCGCCGCGACGAGGCCCCCGAGCGTCAGCGCGAGCAGCGACAGGCCGCCGACCCCCAGCCAGCCGGCGACGACGAGGAACGGCCCTTCGGTGAGCGCGCTGCCGATCGCCAAGACCGGCAGGGCGGCGTCGCCGAGGAGCGAAGGGCGGGCCCAGAGCGCCTCGACGGCGCACCACCCCGACGCGGCGCGGGCGGCATGACCAGCGCGACGGGCGACGGCCGCGCGACGGTGCGCGGGAGCCCGACCGGGACCGGCCACGACCCCGACGAGGGCGAACGACGCCGCGAGCGCCACCGTCAGCGGGATCGTCGCGACCGGCGCCAACGGCGCGATCGGGGCGACCGCGACGGAGGCCGGCCCCAGGGCCGCGGTCGCGGTGGCCAGCCCGGCGCCCGACCTCGACGCCGACGTCCACGCCCCCAGGTGCATGAGCGCCGCGCCCGCGACGACGAGGCCGCCGAACGGGCCCGGCCGCGTCGCGACCGTCAGCACGATCGCCGCGAGGCCGCTCAGCGCCAGCCAGGTCGGCGGTCGCGTCCAGGCGACGCTCATCCCGGCTCCCCGAGCCGGAGGTAGCGACCGGAGAAGCGGCGCAGGAACCGGTCCGCGTGCCACACGCCTTCGCCGACGGCCGGATCGACGACGTGCAGGTAGTCGCCTGCCGTGGCGAGCACCCACACGAAGTGTCCGTCCGGCCGGTCGAGGTGCGCCACGAAGCTTCCGCGAGGCACGGCCCCGCGCGCCGCCCTGCGCCAGGTACCGACCAGGCCGTGCTCGGCGGCGAGCGACTGGAACCTGCGCAGCGAGATGCCGTCCGGTCCGGGCGGCGCGGCGACGAGGAGCTCCGCCTCCGTCACGCCCCGGCCGCTTCGTTGCAGCATCGTCGCGAGCAGCGCCGCGCCGCACCCGTCCGGATGGCTCTGCACCACTACGTCGGTGGCCGAGGTCGGCGACCAGGCACGAGCGAGCCTGGCGGCCTGGGCGCCCTCGGTCAGGTTCGGCGCCGCCAGCCCGAGCAGGACGACCATCAGCACGAACGCCACGGGCGACGCCGACGAGAGCGCCGACCACGCCGGCCCGCGGGCGGTCACGAGGCGTGCACGGCGGGG
This sequence comes from uncultured bacterium, assembly GCA_964530905.1. Taxonomy (GTDB): domain Bacteria; phylum Deinococcota; class Deinococci; order Deinococcales; family Trueperaceae; genus SLSQ01. The sequence goes on along the minus strand of CAZHCI010000025.1, from coordinate 21,423 downwards.
CCCGCGGCCACGGGAGCGCGCGCGGGCGGCGGCCCCTCGTGCGGAGCGGCTTCGCGGGGTCGTTCGTCTCGGTGCAGAAGCGTCGGCGGCCGGCATGCGACGACGGTAGGCGTCCGCCGGCGCGAACGGTCGACCTGCCGGGGCGCATGCCCAGCGGTTCTCCGTGCGGCACCCAGCGAGCGGATCTCCGGACCGTCCGCAGCATGATCGCGCGCCTACGCGGGGACGGGACGGCTGTCTCTGGAGGCGCTCTCCCCCCAGGGGTAACGTCTGGGCCGAAACGAGGTGCACGAATGGACGTGGGTCCCCAAGGATCGGTTCCACGGAGACGCTGGTGGCTCAGGGTCGCTCGGTTGGTGGGCATCGCCGTGGTCGCGACGTCGGCGGTCGCGCTCTCGCCCGTCCTGGCGCAGGCGCCGACGCAGCAGGACGTCACCTTCCTGAGCGGCGACCTCGAGCTGGCGGGCACCCTGACGGTCCCGGCCGGACCGGGGCCGCATCCGGCCCTGATTACGATCAGCGGCTCCGGCCCGCAGAACCGGGACGGGGAGATTCCGGGGGTCGACGGCTACCGGCCGTTCGCCGAGATCGCGGCGCGCCTCGCGGAGAGCGGCGTCGCGGTGCTGCGCTACGACGATCGCGGCGTGGGCGGGTCGGACGGCGACAACGCGGCGGCCACCAGCGGCGATCTGGCGCTGGACGCCGAGGCGGCCGTACGGTTCCTGCAGATGCGGCCCGAGATCGATCCGCTCTGGATCGGTCTGCTGGGCCATAGCGAGGGCGGGCTGATCGCGCCGTACGTCGCGGCGCGCCACCCTGGCGTGGCGTTCGTCGTCGCGTTGGCGCCGCCGGTGGCGGACTCGTTCGAGGGGCTCGTCACGCAGCAGGTACGGACGCTCGAGAGCGCCGGCCTGCCGCCCGAGGTGGTGGAGCGGCACGTCGCTCAGACGCGAACGACGTTGGAGCTGACCGCCGCCGAGGCGTGGGAGGAGCTGGAGCGTTTCCTGGGCGAGATGGTCCGAGGCCAGCTCGCCGCGCTACCCGCCGAGCAGCAGGAGGCGTTCGGGGATCTGGAGGTCGCGGCGGAGGGGCTGGTCGCGGAGACGATGGTGCAGTACCGCGGCTGGATGCGCTGGTTCCTGGCTCACGACGCCGCCGGAACCTGGGAGCGCCTGCGCGTCCCTGCCCTGGCGGTGTTCGGAGGGCAGGACGTGCAGGTCGATCTGGAGCAGCACCGGGGCGCGCTCCGGGAGGTGGCCGATCCGGAGCTGGTCACGATCGCGACCGTTCCCGAGGCGAACCACCTGTTCCTGCGCGCGGGGACCGGCAGCGTGACGGAGTACGGGGCGCTGGAGCCCACGCTGATGCCGGAGCTGTTCGAGGTGCTGTCGGCGTGGCTCGCGGCGCACGTGCCACGCTGAACGAGGGCGGCCGTGCGTCCCGCAGGCGGGCGGGACGAACGGCAAGGAGCGCGCACGCGGCGGCGCACGCGCGAACGATCCGCGCTACAGCCGCCCGTACTCCTTGTTCTTCGGGCTGGGGCTGACGTTCGTGCGCTTGTACGGCGCCACCGGGTTCAGGATGTTGCGGCACTGCGGGTTGACGCAGCCGGGGCAGCGCATGCCGTACTGCTTGGTGCACGGCTCGCCGCTCTTCAGGTGCTCGGCGACGATCTCGGCCAGCGCGTCCTGGAACAGCGGCATGCCGTTCAGGGCGGGCGCGCGGACGTAGTTCGCGATGCCGGCCTCGTGGGCCAGCTCGCCGTACTCGATGTCGAGCTCGTGCAGCGTCTCGATGTGGTCGCTGGTGAACGCGACCGGCACGATCAGGACGTTCCTGCGCTTCTTCTTGCCCAGCTCCTCGATCACCGACTCGGTGGACGGTCCCAGCCACGGCACCGGGCCGACCTCGCTCTGGTACGCGACGAGGTGCTCGTAGGCGTAGCCCAGCTTCTTCATCACTTCGTGCGTGGTGGCGCCGATCTCGGCGGGGTAGGCGTCCCCGCGGTTCACGACGCCCATCGGGAGCGAGTGGGCGCTGAACACGATCAGCACGTCCTCGCGGTCCTGCTCGGAGAACTGGGCGAGCCCCTCCTTGACCGTCTTCGTCATCGCCTCGACGAAGGTGGGGTGGGTCGGCCAGCGGTCGATCACGCTCCAGCTGAACTCGCCGGCGAGGTCGACCCGCTTCGCGGCGCGCCACAGCTCGTTCAGCGACGACCCGGTCGTCGCGCAGCTGAACTGCGGGTACTGCGTGAACGCGACGGCGCGCTTGACGCCGTCCTCCTTCATCTGCTTCAGCGCGTCCTCGCTGAACGGATCGATGTAGCGGAAGGCGACGTACGCCTTGTGGGGCGCCGTCTCGGGCGACATCGCGTCGAGCCGCTCGCACATGCCCCGGCCCTGTTCCTCGGTCCACTTCAGGATGGGACTGCCGCCGCCGATGTCCTCGTAGTTCTTCTGGACGCTCTTCGTGCGACGGTTGGCGATGAACGGTCCCAGCCACCTCTGGGCGGGGAGCTGGATGATCTCGCGGTCCTCGAACAGCTTGAGGAGGAACGGGTTGACGTCGTCGAGGTCCTTGGGACCTCCGAGGTTCATCATCACGATTCCGGTGGGGCCTCGGCTCATGGAGTCAACCTACCTTTCGGATGCGTGCGGTGTCCGTGGTCTGGACGCAGAAACGAAGGGGGTCGTCGGATCGTCGGTTCGTCGGCGCGTCGTCAACGCCCGCCTCGTACGCGCACGATCTGCCCCGTCAAGCGCTCCGCGCCGGGGGAGAGCAGGAACGCGACGAGACCCACCACGTCGTCGGGGTGGCCGACACGACCGTCCGGAGCGCGCGCCCCGGATCGGTCGCCCGCGTCCATCCAGCCCGTGTCGGTCGGTCCCGGGTCGACGGCGTTGATCGTCGTGCGATGCCGGGCGAAGGCGGGCGCCAGCGACACCGTCAGCGCCTCGAGCGCGGCCTTGGAGGCCGCGTACGCGAGCTCGTCGGGCATCGCGCCGAGCCCCTGGCCGGAGGTCGCCAGCACCACGCGTCCGTGTCGGTCCGCGGGCAGGGCGCGCACCAGGCCCGTCGCCAGCAACGCGTTGGCGCGCGCGTTCACGGCCATCGCTCGGTCGAACCCGGCGGCCGACAGGTCGCGCCAGCCGTCCCGCTCGGAGACCGCCGCGCAGCCGATCAGGACGGTGACCGGGCCGAGCTCGGACGCGGCGTCGAGCACACGCTCGACGGCGTCCGGCGACGACAGATCGACCCGCAGCGTCGCGGTCCGTGCACCGCTCGCGCGGGCGACGTCGCGGACGCTCGACGCGGCGTCGGCGTCGCGCGGCGCGTCCGGTCGCAGCGTGAGCAGCAGGGGACGACCGTCGACGGCGAGCCGTCGCGCGATCGCGGCGCCGATGCCCGCCGGCCGGTCCGCGCCGGTGACGATCGCCACGCCGGCCTCCGACGGCGACGCTCCGGAGCGCGACGCGTCGGCGCTCACGCCCCCGCCGCCGGGGCCACCTCGGCGTCGATGCGCGCGCGGGCCTCGGCGGGCGTGAGCGCGGCCCAGTCGCGAGGCTGGTAGAAGCGCAGCGCGCGGGCCTCGGCCGAGCCGGGCTCCGGGCGGTGGTCGAAGCGCCACGACGCCTCGGACGGCATGCTCATCAGGATCGCCTCGATGTTGCCGCTGGTCTGCAGCCCGAACAGCGTGCCGCGGTCGTAGACGAGGTTGAACTCGACGTAGCGGCCGCGCCGGAGGAGCTGCCACGCCTTCTCTCGCTCGGTCCACGGGGCGTTCGCGTGGCGCTCGGCGCCGGGCAGGTAGGCCGGCAGGATCGTCGCCAGGCCGTCCTCGACGAAGCGCAGGTCGGCCTCGAAGCGGTCCTCGTCGGCGGACCCCGCGTCCGGGCCGGGCGGCGTGAGCTCGTCGAAGAAGATGCCGCCCACGCCGCGCATCTCGCCCCGGTGACGGACCGTGAAGTAGTCGTCGCACGTCGCCTTCCAGCCGGCGTGGTCCGCTTGCGGGTGCCGGTCGCACAACGCCTTCAGGGCGGCGTGGAACGAGACCACGTCCTCTTCGCGCGGGTGCGAGGGGGTCAGGTCGGCGCCCCCGCCGAACCACCAGACGCCGCTCTCCTCGCCGTGCCCCACCTCGAAGTAGCGGTAGTTCGCGTGGAACGCCGGCACGTGCGGATTGACCGGGTGCAGCACCATGCTGAGTCCCGTCGCGAAGAACGGCTTCCCCTCGGTGCCGGGGTGCTGCCTGGCCAGGCTGGGAGGCACCGCCGCGCCGTGCACGGCGGAGACGTTCACCCCGCCCCGCTCGAACACGCCGCCGCCCTCGATCACGCGGGCGCGGCCGCCCCCGCCGCCGGGCCGGTCCCAGGAGAACCGCCGGAAGGCGCCGACGCCGTCCAGCGCTTCGAGGCCGTGCACGATGCGTTCCTGCCAGACGCGCATCGTCCTCGCCACGCGCTCGCGGCGCGTGCCGGGACCGCCGCTCAGCTCGGTCATCTCGCGCAGCTCGGCCG
>CAZHCI010000025.1:0-16803 GCA_964530905.1 uncultured bacterium | reverse complement strand
ACGTGCGCGCCGCCCCGTCCCGCGCGCAGCACGCGCAGCGCGGCGTCGCGCACCGTGCCTGCGGGGCCCAGCAGGTCGGCGGGGTCCAGGTTGCCTTGCAGCGCCCTCACGGTGGTTCCGGTCACGGCGCCGACCTCGCGCCGGGCCCGGTCCAGCGGGGTGCGCCAGTCGATGCTGAGCGCCTCGACCGGCAGCTCGGCGAACGGAGCGTGCAGATGCGCCGCGCCGACGGCGATGTAGATCCTGGGCACGCCGGTCGCGCCGACCGCCTCGAGCACCCGCCGGGCGTACGGCTGGCCGAAGGCGCGGTACGTCCGCTCGTCGTGCAGGCCGGCCCAGGAGTCGAACAGCTGGAACGCCTGCGCGCCCGCCTCGACCTGGGCGCGGGCGTAGCGGACCGAGGTCTCGGTCAGCATCTCGAGCAGGCGGTGCGCCAGCTCCGGCCGGGCGCGCAGCAGCGCGCGGAAGGTCGGGTACTCCTTGCTGCCGCCCCCCTCGACCAAATACGTCGCCAGCGTCAGCGGCGCGCCGCCGAAGCCGATCAGCGGCACCTCCAGCTCGCGCCGCAGGAGCCGGATCGCGGCGGGAACGAACGGCGCGATCTCGTCCTGCTCGGGAACGCGCAACGTGGCCAGGTCGCCGTCGCTGCGGATCGGCCGCTGGATCGACGGTCCGGGCGTGAACGCGACGTCCACGCCCATGGCGGGCAGCGGCGTCATGATGTCCTGGAACAGGATGGCGGCGTCCATGCCGTAGCGGCGGACCGGCTGCAGCGTCACCTCGGCCGCCAGCTCGGGCGTGCGGGCCAGCTCCCAGAAGGCGTGCTTCTCCTTGAGCGCGCGGTACTCGGGCAGGTGCCGGCCGGCCTGGCGCATCAGCCAGACGGGAGCGCGGGCCGTGTCCTCGCCGCGCACCGCGCGCAGGAACAGATCGTTCATGATTCGCCCTCCGGCGTGAACCTATAGCCGACGCCCCACACGGTGTGGAGGTGCCGGGGGTTCGCGGGATCCGGCTCGAACGCCTTGCGGAGCCGCATCACCACGTTGTCGACGGTGCGGCTCGAGGGAAACGCGTCGTCGCCCCACACCTCGTCCAGGATGTCGTCGCGGCTGACCACCTCGCCCGGACGGGAGGCCAGAAGGCGCAGGATGCCGATCTCGCGCTCGCCCAGCGTCTCGCGCCGGCCGTCGGCCAGGGCGGCGGTCCACGAGCGCAGGTCGACCTCGTGGCCGGCGAAGCGGACCCGCTCGTCCGGGCCGCCCCAGCCACGGCGGCGCAGCAGCGCGCCGGTGCGCAGCAGGAACTCGGGCAGGTGGAACGGCTTGGCGAGGTAGTCGTCCCCTCCCGCGGCGAGCCCCTCGACCCGCTCCTCGGGACGGCCGCGGGCGGAGAGGAACAGCACGGGCGTGTCGTCGCCCTCCGCTCGGCGGGTGCGGCACAGCGTCACGCCGTCGATCTCGGGCAGCATCACGTCGAGCACGACCAGGTCGAACGAGCCCTCGCGCCACGCTCGCAGCGCCTCGTGGCCGGCGTGCGCGACCACGGGGTCGTAGCCCTCCTCGCGGAGGTTGTCGGCCAGCACGTCGGCCAGCGCGTGCTCGTCCTCGACGAGCAGCAGGCGGGGACGCGTCACGAGGCGGCCTCGCCGCCGCGGGGGCTCCCCTCGGCGCCGGCTCCATCGTTCGACGGGGCCGCGCGGCCTCCGAGGCGCACCGCCGCGACCAGCCCTCCCTCGGCCGCGACGCGGCGCGGCACGGTCACGGTGAAGCGGCTGCCGATGCCGGCCGGGTTCGGCTCGACCCGGACCCAGCCGTTCATCGCCTCGATCGTGCTCCTGACCAGGTGCAGCCCCAGGCCGGTGCCGGTCGCGCGGCGGGTGGACTCGTCGCCGCTGCGATGGAACCGCTCGAAGATCCTCTCGCGCTCCGACGCGTCGACGCCGAAGCCGCGATCGTCGACGTGCATCGTGATGACGTCCGTTCCCGGCGAGAGCCGAACGACGATCTCGCGCCGATCCTCGGGCGAGTACTTCGCGGCGTTGTCCAGCAGGTTGCCCAGCACCAGCGCGAAGGCGTCCTCGTCCAACGACACCGGCAGCGGCTCGTCGCTGGACTCGAGCCGCAGCGTCGCCCCGCGGGCCTCCATGCCGGGTCGCGACGCGGCCACCAGTCGGGCGACCACCTCGCGCAGATCGCGGGGCTCCATGCCCGCCGTCAGCGGCGCCTGCTCCAGGCGCGCCGCGGCCAGCACCTGCTCCGAGGTGCGCTCGAGCCGGTCCACCTCGCCCGCCATCCGGTCCAGGTACTCGCGCCGCTTGCCGGCGTCCAGGTCGCGCAGCTGCGCGGTCTCGACCAGCAGCCGGAGCGTGGCCAGCGGCGTCTTGAACTCGTGCGTGACGGCGGAGAGGAAGTTCTGGTGGCTGCGCTTCAGCTCGCGCTCCTCGCGCAGCGACCGGCCGATCAGCGTCAGCATCGACAGGATCACGAGCACGAAGAACGGGCCCTCCCAGGCGAACATGCGCAGGTAGCCCTCTTGCCGAGCCAGGAACGCCTCCCGCGTCGCGGCGTCCACGGCGAACCGGCCGTCGTCCAGTGTCAGGTGCGGGTGCGACGCCAGCAGCGACGCGGCGACCTCGGCGTCGCCGTCGGCACCGTCCAGAACGGCCTGGGCCAGGCCGGCGTCCGCCTGCCAGGCGGCCAGCCGCGCCTCGGACATCTCGGCGACGTAGCTGCGCTGGAATACCACCCACCAGACGGCCTGCGCCACGACGAACACGGTGATCACCGTGAACGCCAGGCGGGTCGACGCCCGCCGCGACCAGCGCAGCCGGCGGGGGCGGCCGGATCTCACGGGGCGTCCAGCCAGCCGCGTTCCAGGGCGGGCACGGCGTAGTAGCTGAAGATCAGGTCGGCACCGGCACGGTGGATCGCCGTGAGCGTCTCGCGCACCGCGGCCGCCCGCTCCATCAGTCCGGCGGCGACCGCCGCCTCGAGCATCGCGTACTCGCCGCTCACGTGGTACGCGACGATCGGCAGCGAGGTGCCGGCACGCACGCGGGCGATGACGTCCAGGTACGGCAGCGCCGGCTTGACCATCAGCAGGTCGGCGCCCTCCGCCTCGTCCAGCGCCGCCTCGAGGTCGGCCTCGCGCACGTTGCGGGGATCCATCTGGTAGCTCGTCCGGTCGCTCGGCGGAGCCGCGTCGCCCTCGCCGGCGCTGCCGGAGGGGGCGCTGCCCGCCGCGTCCCGGAACGGACCGTAGAACGCCGACGCGTACTTCACGGCGTACGACAGGATGCCGACCGCCTCGTGCCCCGCGCCGTCCAGCGCGGCCCGGATCGCCGCCACCCGCCCGTCCATCATGTCCGACGGGCTGACCAGGTCGGCGCCCGCCTCGGCGTGCGCCACCGCCATCGACGCCAGCCGCGGCAGGCTCGCGTCGTTGTCCACCACCGCGCCTCGCGGGCCGGGGCTCAGCACCCCGCAGTGGCCGTGGTCGGTGTAGCCGCACAGGCACACGTCCGTGATCAGCGTCAGGTCGTCGCCGAACGCCTCCTTCGCGGCGCGCAGCGCCGCCGCGACCGGACCGTTCGCGTCGTCGGCGTCGCTGCCGAGCGCGTCCTTGCGGTCGGGCGGCACCACGCCGAACAGGCACACCGCGCGGATCCCCAGCGTCGCGGCGCGCTCCAGCTCCGGTAGCAGCCGGTCGACGCTGAACCGCGACACGCCCGGCAGCGAGCCGATCGGCTGGGTCTGCTCGCGACCCGGCACGACGAAGAACGGGGCGATCAGGCGCTCGGGATGCAGCCGCGTCTCGGCCACCATCTCGCGCAGCGCGCGCGTGCGGCGCAGGCGACGAGGGCGCCGGACGGGGACGGGGATGGTCGCGTCGCTCATGAGGTCCTCCCAGGAAGATCGGCGGCGGTCCGGTCGGCAGCGGCGCGGCGCGCATCGTCGAGTCGCGCCAGGATCGCGTCGGCGTCCGGGCGCGCGGCCGTCCACGCACGGAGCCCACGGGCGCGGAGCGCCGCGGCGGTCGTCGGGCCGATCGCGACCAGCGCGGCGGTCTCGTCCAGACCGTCCGGAAGGCCCTCCGCCGCCGACGGACTGGCCACCACCACCGCGTCGGGCGCCTGGTCGCTGCGCCACGGCCGCCTGGCGGTCTCGTACAGCGTAAGCGCCCGGGTGGCCAGTCCCGCGTCGCGGAGCGCGTTCTCCAGCGCTGGACGCGCGCGGTCGCCGCGCGGCAGCCCCACGGGACCCTCGGCGTCGCTCCGGGCCAGGAACGTCCGGGCCAGGCCCTCGGCCGTCGGCGGAGCGCCGATCACGTCGACCCGCCCGCCGATCCGCTTGAGCGCCGACGCGGTGCCCGCGCCCACGGCGCCCAGCTTCGGGCCGTGCGGCGACCTGGGCAGCGGCAGGCCCAGCGCGGCCCACGCCTCGACCGCGGACCGGCTGGGAAAGAGCAGCCACGGCAGGCCGATCAGCCGGCGCGCCTCGGCGCGCGTGCCGGCGTCCGTGCGCGGCCGCACCTCGATCAACGGCGTGCGCACCACCTCGTCCCCGCGCCTACGGAGGGCCGCTTCGAGCTCCTCGAGCCGTCCGCGCGCATGCGTCAGGACGACCCTCACGCCCCCGTCCTCACGGCGACCCCCCGTGCGTCTCCATGCGCGCTTCCTCGTGCGGATCGGGCCGGCCCAGCGCCTCGTACGCCAGCATCGCCGCGCCCTCGCTGGAGGGGTGCTCCACCACGACGCCGCGTCCCTCGTACCAGGCGTGCAGACGGAGGGTGCCGTCCTGCAAGGCGGCGTGCGCGCCGAGCGCCAGCTGACAGCCGCCCTGGATCATCCCCATCAGGCCACGCTCCGCCGCCACGGCCCGGTAGCCGCGCACGTCGTGCAGCTCGGTCAGCAGCGACGCGAGGCCGTCGTCGCCGCGACGGATCTCGAGCGCCAGCGCGCCCTGGGCGGGGGCGGGCACGAACGCCGCCGGTTCGAGCGCGACGACCTCGAGGCCGTCCAGGTCGGTCTCCAGCCGCGCGAGCCCGGCCGCGGCCAGGACGATCGCGTCGTAGCCGCCCTCGCGAAGCCGGTCGATGCGGGTCGGGACGTTGCCGCGCAGCTCGGCCGCGGTCAGGTCGGCGCGATGCCAGGCGAGCTGCTTGCGACGCCGCGCCGCGCTGGTCCCGACGGTCGCGCCGGGCCGCAACGGAACGAACGCGCCGTGCTCGTCGAACGCCTCCGGCCGGACGAGCAGCACGTCGCGCGGGTCGGCCCGCTCGGGCACGGCGGCCACCTCGAGCCCCGGGGCGGGGGCGGACGGCAGGTCCTTGTACGAGTGCACCGCGAGATCGGCCGATCCGTCCAGAACCGCGTCCTGAACGGCCTTGGTGAAGAAGCCGACGCCGGCGATCTGGGCGAACGGGCGTCCGTCCGTGTCGCCCTGCGTCGTCACCTCGACCAGCTCCGAGCCGACGCCCACGGCGCGCAGCCGCTCGGCGATCCAGCGCGCTTGCCAGAGCGCCAGCGCGCTGGCGCGGGTCGCGATACGGACGTGCGCGGGGCGCGGGGGAAGGTCGGACCGGCCGGCGTCCGGAGCCGGCGTCATTCGTCGAGTCCCGTCTCGTCGAGGTAGGTGCGCGCGACGTCGACACCGTGCTCGCGGGCCAGGGCGCGCAGCCCCTTGATCGGGTCGTGGACCAGCCGGCCGACGAGCCGACGTGCCTGCTCCTGGGGCAGAGACGCCTCGAGCGTCTCGAGCGTGCGCTCGCGCAGCCGCCGGATGGACGGCCCGAGCTGCTTCTCGTTCCATTCGTCGGTGGCGTCGTCGAGCTCGTCGAGCACCAGCTGCTCGGCGATCGCGAGCTTGTCGCGGAGCTCCGCACGGCGGTCGGCGCCCGCCTCCTGCAGCCCGTCGACGTCGAGGAGCCGGATCCCGGCCGCGCGCGCAGCGGCGGGGTCGACGTTGCGGGGCACGCCCAGATCCACGCAGATCCGCGCTCCCGTGCGCCTCAGCAGCCGGGCGTCCACCAGGCCACGGACCGGGGTGGCGCACACCAGCGCGTCGACCTCGGGCGGCGCCGCGCGTACGCCGTCGAGCGAGAGCGACTCGACGCCCAGCTGCTCGGCCAGCGCGTCGGCCCGCTCGGCCGTACGGTTCGCGATCACCACGCGGAAGCCCAGATCACGCACCGACCGGGCGGCCAAGGCGCCCATCTCGCCGGCCCCGAGCACCAGGACGGTGGCGCCCGGCGGCAGCGAGCGCTCGAGCTCGGGACGGGCCAGGCTGAACAGGCTGGTGCTCATCGGCGCCAGCGCCACCTCGCGCCGGACCCGCTTGGCGGCCCGGAGCGAGCGCTCGAACGCGTAGGAGAGCACGGCGTCGGTGCGGCCGTCGTCCCGGGCGGCCAGGTAGGCGGCGCGGACCTGCCGCATGATCTGATCCTCGCCCGGGTTCAGGCTGTCGAGCCCTGCGGCGATGCGGATCAGGCGCTCCAGCGCGCCGTCGCGGACGAAGGCGTAGGGAAGGGGACCCCCGTCGGCCAGTCGGCGCCGCGCATCGTCCGCGGCGACGCCGTCGGGCAGGTGCACGACCGCTTCCCAGCGGTTGCAGGTGGCCAGGATCACGGCGCGCGACAGGCCCAGCGCGTCCAGCGCGCGAGCGTCCGTGTAGCGCTCGTGCCAGTCGGCGAGGGCGTCCGCCCCTCCCCGCCTGTGCGAGACTCCGATGACCGCTAGTCGTTCCACCAAGAGCCCATGCTAGTCGCATTCGCGAGGCGGGTGTGTCATGAATCTGTCACGTGCGCGCCGGCCAGGCCGCGACGTCGGCGCGGTCCGGCGTCACACGTCACGGCCCCTCGAACCAGGCGTCCACCCGGTCCTCGTTCGTGGCCAGCCAGCGCCGGGCGGCGTCGCGCGGGAAGGTGGCGGGATCCTCCATCCACACCATCACCCGCTCCATCGCCTCCGGCGACCAGGCGAAGGCGTCCAGCACGGCGGTCGCCTCGGGAAGGTCGTCGGCCAGCCCTTCGCGCACCAGGGTGTGGATCGCGCCCTCCGCGCCGAACGCGCCGCGCGGATCGTCCAGGAAGCGCAAGTTCCAGCGAGCGTTGGCCCACAGCGGCACCCAGGCGGTCACCACGACCGGCTCGCCGCGGCGCACCGCGGCCGCGAGCCGCTCCAGCATCGCGGCCTCGCTGCCGGTGGCGAGCAGCGACCAGCCGCCGAGCCCGTACGCCTCGAGCGCCTCGCGAGCCTGGAGCATCACGCCCGCCTCGGGATCGATGCCGACGACGACGCCGCCGTAGCGGTCGGCCTGGCCGGCGAGGTCCGGGATCGCCGTCACGTCGGCCGCGGTGACGCCGCGCGCGCCGGCGGCGCCCGTCTGCCTCGCGGACCCGATGTCGGGAACCGCCAGTCCGGTCCGGGTCCCCTCCAGGTTCGGCCCCAGATCGCGCAGCTCGTCGCCGTGACGGTCCAGGTAGGTCGCGTGGGTGTCGGGCAGCCAGGCCGAGAGCAGGACGTCCTGCTGCCCGGCGGCGACGGCGGCCCAGGCGTCGTCGATCGGCAGCTCCGTCAGCGTCACGTCGAGGCCCAGCCGAGCCCGCAGCGCCTCGGCCACGACGTGCGCGCTGGCCCGCGACGACGACCACGACGCGTGCGCGATGCGGAGCGTCTCCTGCGCCGGCGCGACGCCGGCGGCGAGCAGCGCTGCGATCGCGAGGAGGCGTGCCAGGCGACGAAGGGCGGTGCGTCGGGCCGGCGTACGGGTCGGTTGCGGGCTCGGCACCGTCATTCGTGGCCTCCTTCGTCCTTCTCGGCAGGGGGCGTACGCGGGGCGCGACGGGCTTTCGGTGGCCGCGGCGGCCTCGGAACGCGAGGCTCGACCGGCCGCTCCACCGCCTGCGGGTACGCCTCGATGTAGCGCTGCATCCCGCGGTGGACGCTGATGCACATGAACAGCAGCACGATCGCGAACGGCAGGCCGGTCGTGATCGCCGCCGTCTGCAACGCGACCAGCCCCCCGCCGATCAGCAGGGTCGCGGCGACGACGCCTTCCGTCACCGCCCAGAACACGCGCTGGGGAACGGGCGGGTCCGCCTGGCCGCCGGCCGTGATGATGTCGATCACCAGCGACCCCGAGTCGGAGCTGGTGACGAAGAAGCTGATCACCACGATCACGCCCAGCAGCGACGTGATCAGCGCGAACGGGAAGCTCTCGAGGAACACGAACAGCGACACCGGGATGTTCTCCTGCACCGCCGTCGCCAGCCCGCCGGGACCGAAGCGCTCGACCCACAGCGCGCCGTCGCCGAACACCGTGATCCACACGAACGTCACGAACGTCGGGACCAGCAGCACGCCCAGGATGAACTCGCGCACCGTCCGTCCCTTGCTGACGCGCGCGATGAACATTCCCACGAACGGCGACCAGGCGATCCACCAGCCCCAGTAGAAGACGGTCCAGCCGTTCTGCCAGGTCGTCGCGGTGTACGTCTCGTTCCAGGTCGCCAGCGTCGGCAGGTTCTGGAGGTACATCCCGACGTTCTCCGGCAGGGCGTTGAGGATGAACAGGGTCGGCCCGACGATCAGGACGAACAGCAGCAGCGAGGCGGCGACGACGATGTTGAACTCGCTGACCCGCTGGATGCCGCCCTCGAGGCCGCGCACGACCGAGACGGTCGCGACGGCGGTGATCATTGCGATCAGGATCAGCTGCACGCCGGTGTTCATGCCGATGCCGAACAGGTGGTCCAGTCCGGCGTTCACCTGCTGCACGCCCAGGCCCAGCGAGGTCGCGACGCCGAACAGGGTGGCCACGGTGGCCAGGATGTCGATCGCGGCGCCCATCCAGCCGTCGATGCGGTCGCCCAGCAGCGGGTAGAAGATCGTGCGGATGGTGAGCGGCATGCCGCGGTTGAAGCTGAAGAACGCCAGCGCCAGCCCGACCAGGGCGTACACGGCCCACGGATGGAGCCCCCAGTGCAGGAAGGTGAGCTGCATCGCCTGCTCGGCCGCCGCGACGGTGCCCGGCTCGGCGCGGGGGCCGGCGACGTAGTGGAACATCGGCTCGGCCACGCCGTAGAACAGCAGGCCGATCCCCATCCCGGCGCTGAACAGCATCGAGAACCAGCCGAGGGTCGAGAACTCCGGCTTGGCGGCCTGGCCGCCGAGCCGGATCGAGGCGAACGGCGTGAACACCAGGTAGATCGTGAAGAGCAGCACGGTGTTCATCACCAGCACGAAGAACCAGCCGGTGGTGTTCGCGATGCCCGCCTGGACGGCGCCGAACGCGTTTTCGGCGGTCTGGTCGAAGAGAACGGTGAACACGACCATCGCCAGGATCAGGCCGGCCGAGACGAAGAACACGGGCGGGTCGATCTGCACGTTCAGGCGTCGTTGCCAAGCGGGCCTGGGATCGGTCTCCTGGAGCGCCATCGGGGCTCCTTCCGCAGGGGCGTCGACTCGTCGCGGCGGCTGGGACCCCTCGCTCCCGAGGCCGCCCGGGCGCGTGGCCGGGTCATGGTCGCTGGCGCCAGGGTAGCGCGCGCGACGCGGTCGGCCCCGCGAATCGCCGCCGCCAGGCGTCCGAGGCTCAGGCCAGCGCGCGCGACGCGTGCACCTGCCGCAGCCGGTCGATCGCCAACATGAGGCCGGCCGAGGCGGCCAGGATCGCGCCCGCCACCGTCCAGACGACCGGAATCCCGGCGTGCTGCGCCAGGACGCCGAAGCCCGCGCTGCCGGCGAACGCGCCGAGGTACCCGGCCAGCGACACGACGGACAGCGTCGACGATCGCCGCTCTGCGGGGACCTGCTCGTTCAGGATGGTCGCGATCGGCGAGCCCGTGAGGGCGTTCGCGAAGTAGGCGACCCAGAACAGCCCCACCGCGGCCGGCAGGCCGCTGCGCCAGGCCAGCACGACCAGGGCCGCGCCGCCCAGCAGCTGCCCCAGCGCGGCGACCAGGGCGTAGCGCCGGCCCAGCCGGCGAGCCAGCGGGATCGAGGCGAGGTTTCCGACCACGCCGACCGTGAACGCGCCGGCCATCAGGGCGCCGAACGTCAGCGGCGAGGCGGGACCGGCGCCCACGCTGAGGAGCGCGTCGAAGCGCGGCTGCCAGAACGTCTCGAGCGCGGCGACGGAGAGGCCGGTCGCGGCGGTGGTGATCATCACCAGCGTCACGATCCGGTCGTCCCTGGCGGCGCGCAGCGCGCTGGCCACGATCGGGCCGACGGCGGCGAGGCCGCGGGTCGGCGCCGCCGCGGTCGGGTCGCCCCCCGAGCCGTCCGGCGCGTCGTCCGCAGCGCCTTGCGCGCTGCCGGGGCGATCCTCGCGAATGAACAGCGCGACGACCGCGAGGCCGACGAGCTGCACCGCGAACGACGCCAGGAACGGCAGGGCCAGCGGCGTCAGCACCGCGGCGCCGTCGGCCGGCAGCCCGCCACCCCAGACGGTCGGGATCGCGCCGCCCGCCAGCGTCCCGAGCGCCAGGCCCGCGATCGCGAGCGACTCGGCGTGCGCCAGCGGCGCCTGCAGGTCGGCGGCCGGATCGTGCGCCAGGAGCGCGTCGACGAACCAGGCGTCCAGAGCGCCGGACGAGAGCGCCCGGCCGGTGCCCAGCAGGACCGCGGCCAGGGCGAAGAGCGCGAACGAGAACGCGAACAGGAACGCGACCGTCGACGCCAGCGTGAAGAGCTGGGAGAGAAGCGCCGTCGGCTTGCGCCCGATCGCGTCGGCCAGGCCGCCGGTCGGGATCTCGAGCACGACGATCACGGCGGAGTGGAGGCCCATGATCAAGCCGATCTGCAGCAGGCTCATGCCGCGCGACTGCATCAGCAGGACCATCAGCGCCAAGGGAAGCGCGATCCCGAACCAGCGCAGGAACACTGCGGCGTCGTAGCTCGTCTGGATCCGGCGGCGGCTCGGTGCGGGCAGGTCGGTCATGCCGTCAGCGTGGCACCGCTTCAACCGGAGGCGGAACCCCCGGAGTTCGGTTGGGGAGCGCGGTCGCGCGCGGCGTCAGCTGAACAGGCCGCGCAGCACGAACGCCAGGTTGGCGGGCCGCTCCGCCAGGCGCCGGGTGAAGTAGCCGTACCAGTCGGCGCCGAACGGCAGGTACACGCCGACGGACTCCTCCTCGGCGAGCAGCGCCGTCTGCAGTCGCTGCGCCACGCCGTAGAGGAGCTGGAAGGTGGTCCGGTCGCGCGGAACGCCCAGGGCGTCGCGGCGCTCCTGGGCGAAGCGGATCAGCGCTTCGTCGTGCGTCGCGACGTGCACCGGCCCGCCGCCCTCCAGCAGGCGGACCAGCAGCTCGCGGTACGCCTGGTCGACGTCCGACTTGTCGGGGAACGCGACCGCGGCCGGCTCGCTGTACGCGCCCTTCACCAGCCGCAGCTCCGGCACCGGATCGCGGGCCAGCAGCCGCTCCAGATCGTACGGCGTGCGGCGCAGGTAGCTCTGGAGCACCGTCGAGACGTGGTGATGCCCTTCGTCGTGGAGCGTCTCGAGCATCTCGAGGGTGGCGTCGACGCGCGGGTGATCCTCCATGTCCATGCACAGCAGGACCCCGGCGCGGTCCGCCTCCTCGGCCAGGCGACGCAGGTGCCGCAGCGCCACCTCGGTCGAGATGCCCAGGCCCAGCTGCGTCGGCTTGACCGACAGGCGACGCGGCTCCGGCACCGCCGCCAACGCCCGGATCGCGTCGGCCACGCCGTCCGCCATGGCGGCGGCGTCCTCTTCGTTCTCGACGAACTCGCCGAGCAGGTCGAGGATCGCGTGCTTCCCCTCGGCCGCGAGCTCGTGCGCGACGCGGACGCCGTCCTCGAGCCGCTCGCCGGCGACGAACCGGCCCGCGCCCAGCCGCAAGCCGCGCCGGCGCGCGAGCCGTTCCAGCGGACCCCAGCCGGACACGGCCAGGACGACGTCGCGGTAGCGGCTCACGAACGGCCTCCGAGGGGCCGCGGTGGGCGGGTCGTCATCGCGCGCCGCTGCTCGTGCCCACGGCGGGCGGCGCGTCGTCGCCCCTGGGGGCGGGAACCGGCCGGTCGCCGGCCTCGGCGAAACGCTCGCTCAGGACCCGCGCGAACCAGGCGACGTGGGCGCGCATCGCGGCCTCGGCCGCGTCGCCGTCGCCGGCGAGGATCGCCTCGGCGACCGCGCGATGCTGCGCGCGGGTGGTGTCGGCCGCGTTCTGATCGCGGGTGTGCACCTTGAGCGGCGTGACGTGCCCGGCCAGGGTCTCGAGCGCGCGGATGAGCGACTCGTTCACGGACAGCTCGGCGACGCGCCGGTGGAACGTCAGGTCGGCCTCGACCTGGGTCGCCTCGTCCTCGGCGGCGGCGGCCTCGACGGCGCCCAGCAGCGCGAGCAGCTCGCGTCGGTCGCGCAGCGAGGCGCGGCGCGCCGCCTGCCGGGCCGCCATGCCCTCGAGCCGCTCGCGCACGTCGTACGCGTCCAGCGCTGCGCGCAGGTCCGGCCTGCGGACCCGCACGCCCTGCGTGGAGCGCGCCTCGAGCAGGCCCTCCTGGAGCAGCCGCCGCACCGCCTCGCGCACCGGGGTGCGCGAGACGCCGAAGCTCGCGGCCAGCTCGGCCTCGCGCAGGCGCGCTCCGGGCGGCCACGCTCCGAGCAGCAGCTGGTGCCGCAGGCGACGGTGCACCTCGTCGCCGACGGTGGGCGGCCGGGCGATCGGGGCGGACGGGGTCGCCACCGACGGCCTCAGAACCGCTCCGTGACGGTCTTGGCCTCCATGAACAGGCGCACGTAGTCCGGACCGCCGGCCTTGGCGTTGGTGCCGCTCATGTCGAACCCGCCGAACGGCTGGACCCCGACCAGGCTGCCGGTGATCTTGCGGTTGATGTACAGGTTGCCGACGCGGAACTCGCGGCGGGCGCGCTCGATGCGCGAGCGCAGACGCGAGAACAGGCCGCCGGTCAGGGCGTACTGCGTGCCGTTGGCGATCTCGAGCGCATGGTCGAAGTCGCGCGCCCGCAGCACCGCGACGACCGGCCCGAACACCTCCTGCTGGGCGATCTCGGCGTCCGGATCGACGTCCGTGAGGATGGTGGGCTGCACGTACCAGCCTCCCTCCAGGCCGCGCTCACCGCCCAGGGCCAGCGTGGCGCTGTCCTTGGCGCGGTCGACGAAGCCCAGGATCTTGTCGAACTGGACCTTGTCGATCACGGCGGCGACGTCCGGGTTCTCTTCCGCCGGTCCGATCTCGAGGCGCTCGGCGCGCGCCACGACCTTCTCGACCATCTCGTCGTGCACCTCGTCCACGAGGATGAGGCGGCTCATCGCCGAGCACTTCTGTCCCTGGAAGCCGAACGCGCCGGCGACGGCGGCGTCCGCGGCCGCGTCGAGGTCCGCGGTCTCGTCGACGATCATCGCGTCCTTGCCGCCCATCTCGAGGAACGTCCGCTTCAGGAAGCGCTGCCCGGGCTGCACCTTCGCGGCGCGCTCGTGGATCCGCAGGCCGGTGCCGACGGAGCCGGTGAAGTTGATGAAGCGGGTCTCGGGATGGTCCACCAGGGCGTCGCCCAGCACGTCGTCCTCGCCGGTCAGCAGGTTCACGACGCCCGGCGGGAAGCCGGCCTCGTCCAGCATGCGCATGAACAGGCCCGCGATGATCGGGGTCTTGGGGCTGGGCTTGAGGATCACGGCGTTGCCGGCCACGACCGGTCCGACGGTGGTGCCGACCAGGATGGCGAGCAGGAAGTTCCACGGCGGGATGACCACGCCGACGCCGAGCGGCTGCAGGGTGAGGGTGTTCTCCTCGCCCGGCCAGGGGTAGGTCTCGAGCCGCTCGTCGAGGTCCATCGCCTGGCGTGCGTAGTAGTCGCAGAAGTCGATCGCCTCGGCGACGTCGCCCTCCGCCTCGGCGTAGGTCTTGGCGGCCTCGAACACCTCCCAGGCGGCGAGCTCCCACTTGCGTCGCCGCATCACCGCGGCCAGCTTCACGAGCGCGCGGGCGCGGTGCGCCATGGGCAGGGCGCCCCACGACGCCTGCGCCCGCTGGGCGGCGGCGAAGGCGTTCTCGATCTGCTCGGGCCCTGCGGCGGCGGCGCGCCCGACCAGTCGGTCCGCGACGCTGGGGTCGTAGCTCGCGATCCAGCCTTCGGTCACGACCGGCTCGCCGTCGATGATCAGCGGCCAGTCGGCGCCCAGGCGGCCCCGGACCGCCTCGATCTCGGCGCAGAAGCCGTCCCGCACGTGCGGATCGTGGAAGTCGGAGTAGGGCTCTGGCGCGTACGGCTCGAACGGATCGATCATGGACGGCCTCCAAGAGGGTCGAACGGGGCAGGGGCGAGAGACGCGCGCTGGGCGCGCTGAGGGCGGTCGACTCGCCCCTGATCGTATACGGTATACAAAACGCCCGCAAGCCCTCGACACGAACGATCGCGGGGCCGCCCGTGCGGCCCCGCGACCTCCGAACCGGGCGAGGCTACCGCCTCACGGCCGGCGGATCTCCGTGTCCGGGCGGAACGCCGCCCACGAGAACCAGAGCGTCTGGTCGTGGGTCACGGGCGTCAGGCGCTCGCCCTCGAGCGGACCGGCCACCGCGCGGCCCGTCACGTCCCACACCGTTCCGGTCCGTACGTCCCGGAGCGCGCCGTCGTCCGCGGGCTCGAAACGAAGCTCGCGGCCGTCCAAGGCGGTCTCGAACACCGAGGCGGTGCCGACGTCCGCGGACGAGGCGATCTGCGAGCCCCCCAGCGCCGTGGCGGTGCCGGGTCGCCAGGCCACGACGATGCCGCGGCCGTTCACCTCGTCGTGCACGATGCCGACCTCGCTCAGGTGCGAGAACGGGTAGGCGACCGGCGTCGCGGCGTCGATCGACACGACCCGCTCCTTCGGCGAGAGGCGGTCGTCCGCCTCGCCGCGGAACAGGAAGGCGGGCGTGTCGACGTCGTCGTAGCCGACGTACGGATTCGTTCCGTAGCGGCGCGAGAACCCTTCCGGCCGGTCCATCACGCCCGCCTCGGGCGCGACCTCGCGCGCCTCGTCGAACGCCACGATCGGCGCGCCGTAGCGCACCAGCTCGGTGCCGGCCAGCGCTCCGACCGTGCCCTCGCCGATCGCCTGCGACCAGAGCGTGCCGGTCACGGGGTCGAACATCAGCAGGTTCGAGGCGTACAGCAGCCCGGACACCCCGAAGCCCCCCACGTCGACGGTGGCGACCACGTCGGCGCCGTGCCTCAGGTCGCCCAGCGACGCGGTCAGGTCGTCCGCCACCGGCTGCGCGTCCAGCTCCTCGCCGCGCGAGGCGGCCAGCTCCTGCAGCGCCTCCAGGCCGCCCGGGTCCAGCGGCACGCGCAGATCGAACACCAGCGCGCTGTTGCACAGCGGGCAGAACGTCACGGCGACGGGAACGCCGCCCACACGGTCGTTCGCGATCTCGTGCCACATCAGGATCTGGAGCGGGTAGACCTTGCGCTCGCCGCCGAGGTCCACCAGGATCACCGGCTCGCGCCCGCCCAGCCAGCTCGACGCCTCGCCCTGCGAGACGAAGGTGGGATCGACCGTCGCGGGGGCGACGCCGTCCATGCCGGGGAAGCCGATCGCGGGAATCCCCTGAGGGGGTGGCCCGCCCCGGTGGATCTCGTCCGGGGGCACCACCGAGTTCGAGGTGTCGATGTCCAGGCTGGACGGGATCTGCCCGAACGCCAACGTGGCGAGCGATGCGGCGGCCGCGATCGCGAGCGACCGGAGGGGGCGGGGTAAAGGGGACGGGCGGACGGCCGCTGCGGAGTCGATTCGACGGTTCAGCACCGGGTACCTCCTTCTCAGGCCCGGGGTCGGGCCACACCGGGAGGCTAGTCGGTTCGCCGGGCGCCGTCGGTCCGGATCGCGACAGGGTCGAACGCCGTCGCCAGCGCCAGCCGCGCCGCCGCCTCGACCGGGGTGCGTTCGGCCACGTGCACGCGGGTGCCGGGAGGCAGGCCGGCGACGACGGCCTTGCGGAGCGGCGCGCCCAGGCCGGACGCCCCGCCGGCCAGGGCGACCGGCAGCGACCCGCCCAGGCGGGCCATGAGCGCGTCCGCCAGCCGCGCCAGCTCACGACCCGCGGCCGCGACGATCGCGGTCGCGGCGGGATCGCCGGCCGCCAGGGCGTGCCGCACGGCGGGAACCAGCGCGGCGATCTCGCGCCTGCCGCCGCCGTAGACGCGGCGACGGATGGCCGGCCAGTCGCGACTGCCGAGCTCCGCGTAGATCGCGTCGGCCAGCGCGCCGTGCGCGGGCTCTCCGCGACGGTCGGCCTCGCGCAGCACCGCCCTCAGCGCGTGACGGCCGATCCAGAAGCCGCCGCCCGCGTCGTCGATCAGGTAGCCGTGCCCGCCGGCGCGGTGCAGCACGCCGTCCGCGTCCACGTGCACCGCGATCGAGCCGGTCCCGGCGTACACCAGCACGCCCTCGCCCTGCCGGAAGGCGCAGCGGTAGGCGAGCGCCATGTCGTTCACCACCCGCACGCGCTCCTCGGCGACGTTCAGCCGCGTGCTCAGCATCGTGCGCAGCGCCGTGGCCGCCGCGTCGCCGTCCGACAGCCCGGTCACGCCGGCATGGACCGCGTCCAGCGGGCGATCCGCGCCGGTCCGCTCGCGCAGCTGGGAGCGGACGTCGTCGTGCAGGGCGGCGACGACGCTCTCGGCCCGCTGGACGCCGTCGCTGCCCTCGCCGGCCAGGAACGCCAGGCCCGACAGCGGACCGAGCCGGCCGCGCGCGATCTCCTCGGAGACGTCCGGGCCGTCGCCGCGCCGAAGCACCCAGCGGGTGCTGGACCCTCCGGCGTCGATGCCCAGGACGAACA